>JAKAIY010000190.1 GCA_021814145.1 Chloroflexota bacterium | reverse complement strand
TCTGGAAGGTTGTTCTCTACGCGCTCTTTGGCGCGGTTCTTCTTGATGCGGGGCAGTACCTTCCGTTTCGCGCGCCGTTCTCTGGTGTGCTCTGGTACTGGAGCCAGATCACGGCTCCTGGCATAGGGAACCAGGTCTACTTCGTGGTTATTCCTGGGATCATCGCCACCGTCGCGGTGATTCTCGCGCTGCTCAGGTGGCCAGTCGGGTGGACGCCCGCGACGCTCGCGCTGGCCTTCAACGCGCTCTATATGTGTGTCTTCCTCGCGCCCCAATCCTACATTGACTACAGCTCCTCCGGGCGCATCCAGAGCGGGGTTGTGATGGCGGCGATCCTGGCCTTGCCTGTCTTCGACAGATTGTGGCGGCAGAGCCGCGGCTGGTTCTGGGCGGCGAACGCGCTCTGGATGGCGCCGCTCTGGCACATCGCCCTGCAGCCCATGCTCCAGGGCTACCTCTCGTACTTCCACCACCTCATCCTGGCGTGATAGCCGCGCCGCCAGCGGAGGCGTCTCGTCAAAGCCACCCAGTTTGCGGTAGAGCGCGCGGCCACAGGCCTTCTGGCCGCTTCCTCGCCGGGTGTCGCCCAATGTGACGGCCCATTGTAGCTCCCCTGCCCGCTCCTGGTAAGCGGACAGGGGAGCGTGGCGCGTGACCGCGAGCGTCAATCCGCGCGGCGGATCTGACAGAGGTAGGCGCGGTGCGGGACCGAGCCGCTGACCGGGTCAATCGCCTCGTTGCCGATGATGAGGTTGAAGTTGGCGCCGTCCGGGCTGAACGGGTCATAGCCGGGCGCGCCAATGGCCGTGGACGCCTGCCACCAGCCATGCTGGCCGCAAACAACATCCGGCTCGAGCGTGTCATTCAATTTGGCTCGGGCGCGCACGCTCCCTCCAGGCGTCTCAATGTAGACCCAGTCTCCGGGGCCGATGCCGCGCGCGTCAGCGGCCGACGGGTGCAGCTCGACCTCCGGATCGGGCGCGAGCCGCCGCAAGCTCGGCAGCCCCCGATGCTGGCTTTCACAATAGAGGGCATGCTTGGCGCAGGTGAGGATCAGCGGGAATCGCTCGGCCAGATCCGGTCGCGACGCCGGACTGACCAGCGGCTCTTCATACTCCGGCAGCGGCGGATAGCCATGCTGCGCCATGGTCTGGGAATATAGCTCGATCTTCCGCGTCGGTGTGGAGAACCCCCGGGGTATGCCGTCCTGTCGCTCTGCGAACTTGCGATAGCGCGTCTGGACCGTCGCTCGCACGCCGCCCGGGCGCTCGCGCAGCGCCTCAAGCGAAACGCCGGATGGCTGGAGCCGGTAGCGGTACGCGGCCTCGATGTCGCCGTCCCAGAAGTGGGCGCCGAGACCAAGACGGCACGCCAGGTCAAAGACGATCTCGGTATCGGAGTGCGCCTCACCCCGCGGCTCGACGACCCGCGACCGCAACTGCGCCAGCGATTGGGCCTCCGCGCTCACCTCGAAGCCGATCTTGAGCGCCTCGCTCTCGAACGCGGTGGTCACCGGCAGCACGATGTCGGCCAGCTCGGCGGTTGGGTTCATGAACAGATCGGCATGGACGTAGAAATCGAGGGCCGACAGCGCCTCGCGCCCACGCCTGCCGTCGGCGCGGGCGACGAGCAGGTTGGAGCCAAACCCGACGAGTCCACGCACGGGATAGGGCCGCCGCTCCAGAATCGCTCGATAGACCTCGTCCGTGGTGACATACTGCCAGCGAGACGGCCCCAACGGCCGCTCCGCCACGCCCAGCGCATGCGCGCGCTGCGCTGGCGCCAGCAGCGCCCCCCCGACAACATCCGCGCTGGGCGGCGCCGCGAACAGCACGTTGCCTCCGGGCGCGTCCAGGCTGCCGGTCAGCGTGTAGAGCTGGGCGATCGCCCGGGCGATCTGCGTGGAGCCGGTCTGCATCTCGACGCCGCTCCAGGCGTAGTAGGCGACAGGCCGCGACTCCCAGAGCATCCTGGCGGTAGCCTCTAGCTGGTCGGGCGCGACGCCACAGATCTCCTCCACCCGCTCGGGTGGATAACGCCGGCAATGCCCGGCCATCAGGTCAAAGACGGGGCGACACTCCACCCCGCCCTGAACCGTCTCCAGCGTGAACGCGCCAGTCAGCGCTGGCTCCGGCTGCTCTCCATCAGCGCCATAGGCGCCAGTAGCCGGATCATAGATGACTGGACGGCCCATCGCCTCGCTCCAGGCGACGTACCGGTCGGCGCTTCCCTGGGCGTCAAGATCTCGCTGGGTGAGCAAGCGTCCGTTGTCCGTGCGCGCCAGCAGCGGACCGTTCGTCCAGTCGCGGATGAAGTCACGGTCATACCAGCCGCGCTCGATCATGACGTGGGCGATGCCGAGCGCCAGCGCGGCGTCAGTGCCGGGTCGCACGCGCAGCCAGATGTCCGCCTTGTTCGCGGGTCCAGCGCGGCGGGGGTCAACCACGATCAACCGCGCTCCGCGCTTGAGCGCCGCCGTGGTGGCTACGGCATGGGTCAGCCGGGCGACATTCGGGTTGTAGCCCCAGAACAGGATGCAGCCGGCATGCTCGAGGTCGGGCAGATAGGCGCCGGGAACCGGAGCGCCGAAGGTATACTGCGTGGCGAGGAACCGGCCCCATCCGCAGAGTTCCATCGCCATGCACAGATTCGGACTGCCGAACGCGCGCATCAGGCGCTGAATCCAGACCAGGGAGTCGTCCAGCGCCGACGTGGATGGGGAGGCCGCGCTGAAGACGACACTCTCTGGCCCATACTCCTGGGCGATCGCGCGCAGCCGCTCAGCGATAAGGTCGAGCGCCTCGTCCCAGCTGATTCGCTCCCATCCGGGGTTGGGATCGCCCTTGGGCCGGGTTCGTTTCAGCGGATAGAGCAGCCGGTCGGGGTGATAGACGAGCTCCGGCGCCGCCCGCCCTTTCGCGCAGAGCGCCTTTCCGGTTGGATGCGACGGGTCCGGCTCCAGGGCGACAAAACGGCCGTCCTCGACGACCGCGATCGAGCCGCACCGTGAGACGCACATTGCGCAGTAACCCGGAATCCGCTGGACAGAGTCTGTTCGCGCCACCATCGCGATGCCTCCAGTCTGGACCATCAACCGACCAACCGATAAAAGCTCAATTCTGGCCATGAACAGCGCAGGCGTAGACCGCTGGACGCGCGGCTGTGACAGGGCGCAATCGCCCTGCCCTGCCCGCGCGGGCGTCTGTAAGCCGCGAGCATGCTGAAGCCGTCCATCACCCGCCGTCATGTGCGGGCGCGCGTCTGTTGGGGTAGGCTGGCGGGCGCCAGCGCCGGGCGGCGTGCGCGGCGAAGTCGCCTGCGGGTAATCGTGTGAGATCCGAGGTCCGCGTATCGCGTATATCGAAGCGATGGACGGGATTATAGCACGGGGCATGAGGCTCCGAAAAGCGCGGGAAGGGAGCCGCGGAGGGGGTGTCAACGGCGCAGGGCGCCAGCAGGCTGGCGGTTGAAACCGACCTGCGCTCATCCGCCGGAAACGGGTCCGCTCTCTGTGGACATGGGGCCGCGCCTGGCTCGTGAAAGGCGTCTTGCGGGCGGAATGGGCCGCCCGCGCGGGCGCCACAGCGGGAATTGGATCAGCTTTTCCCGCTATAGCTCCACTTCCGCCCAATGCCCGCGTGGGCCAGCGCCCAGCGCGTGAATACCGTTATGAGGCTGAGATGAAGGGGACGCTCGCGCAGGCGTCGCGGTGAGGTGGCGATGACGCTCGTGCGGATGTGGCGCACTGTCTCCGACCCTTTCCGACGCAGACGCTTCTTTACCCGGCGCAGGAATTCCAGGTCCTCCGCCAGATTCAGCGTCTCGTCGAAGCCGCCCAGGGCGAGGAAGAGCGCGCGATCACAGTAGAACATCTGCGAGCGGATGCCGAAAAGCCGTGGGCCAAGCTCCATGAGATCGAAGAAGCCGCGCTCCAGCCAGGAATCGGAGTCCGCGACGATGCGAATGGAGCCAGCGGGAGCGCCCGCGTGATACTGGGCGACGACATCGCGCGCCAAGCGCTCGCTCATGCGAGAGTCGGCGTCCAGAAAGATGATAATGGCCCCGGTCGCCTGGCGCGCGCCGCGATTCTTCGCGCGCGCGATACCCAGCAATGGCTCGGTGACTATGCGCAGGTCGAGTCCTTCATGCCGCGCGGCGAACTCCTTCACGATTCGCGCCGTGCCGTCCGTCGAGGCGTTATCCACCACTATGCATTCGAGGCAATGTGAGGGGTAGTCCTGCGCGATCACCGAGGCCAGCGCGGCCTCGATATATCCAGCCTCATTGTGGGCGGGGATCACGACGCTCACGCGCACATCCGCGTCATGCCGCTTCGTCAACGGGTTCCGTCCTTTCATCGCGCGCGGCGCTATCAGCCGCACACCTCCGCAAACGTGGCTGGCCGCCAGCCGTCCCGCCCGATCATTTCCGCCAGCTGCGCCAGCCTGTGGCGCACGATGGCGCCAGTTGGGTCCCGCTGTGGATGCAGGTACACTTTCGCGACGGATGTCGCGCGCAGCGCGGTCCGCTGGACGATCCCGTTGAGGATCTGGACGCCCATTTCCTGGCCGGGTCCCGCGCCCATGTAGCCCATTCCCGGTGTCCAGACGCTACGGCGCTCCCAGAGGTCGCGCACGACGAACATGTCTATGAGATAGCGGAATCCTTCCCGCTTGAGGGCGATCTCCGCTTCCGTGTTGTGGAGCCAGCCCGGCGCGCAGAACATGTCGGGTCGCGGCAGGCCCGCCCGCTCGAAGATGGCGAGCCCGCGTCGCAGGGCCTCACGCGCTTCGTCGGTTGAGAAGGTGAGAAACTCCGCCGCGTCCGCCGCGAACAGGCGCCCCCGCGTCCGGCTGAGCCACGGCCCACGAAACGGCTTCCCCTCGCCAGGCTGATGCGTGACGCCGTGCAGGACGAGCTGGCTCCCCGCCGCGACCTGCTCCTGGAGCAGCGCGATGAGCGAGGGCGAGGCGTCCAGCGGATACGCGTCGTGCCAGTTCGGCGTGACCTTGAGCGTCACGCGCCGCACGCCGGTCTCCGCCAGCAGCGCGAGCTGCGCGCGGATGGCCGCCTCGAACGGCGGCGCGACATCATGCAGCGAGACGATCACCCGCCGGACCGGTCCTCGCCGCGTCATGGCTCCCGTCATGGCAATTCAGGACACCCTTCGTTGTATGGATACACAATGGCGGCTCCGCTATCGCCGCCTTATTCCTTCCGCACAATCGGCGCCACCTTCCTTTTTCCTTCGCGCAGGAGTGGTCGGTCCCCCATCCTTGCCCCACCGTCGCCGCGCGTGCTATACTCGTTCAAGACCAACCTTTAAGTCCAGTCCAGAGAGGCTGGGAAGGAGTGGAGTGATGAGCCTGCGCGCGATTTCGCGCCCGCAACCGGCGATTCCTGACAAATCAGACGACTCCCAGCAGCGCGCCTGGCCCCAGGGGTCCGGCCCCTTCAACCTTCACCTCATCCGGCGAGATGGGCGTGGAGGTCTTTTTTTGCCCTTCGCCAAGCGCACGTGGAAAGGACGCGCCCTATGAGCGCAGCGCCCGCTACCCCCGGCGACGACGCCGGCGTCAAGAAGATCATCTACAACGCGGAAGAGATACGGCGCGCCATCTCGCGCATCGCCCATGAGATCGTCGAGCGCAACAATGGCGCCCGCGACATCACCCTGCTCGGCCTGCGCACGCGCGGCGGCCCCATCGCCCGCCGCCTGGCCGAGCGCATCCGC
>JAKAIY010000189.1 GCA_021814145.1 Chloroflexota bacterium | reverse complement strand
GGGACGCGCTCGACACCATCGCGCGCGAGCTGCCCGACCTCACCGAGCGCGACCTGCTGCTGGCCCCGCGTGTCATGCTGGACAACGCGGGCGTTCGCTTCCTCGATGATGTGACGCGGGAGGAGTTCACAGCGGCGGTTCGCCCGCGCGTGGTCTTCGCCAAAACGGCGGCGGAGCTGCGCGCGGCGGTGGCCTCGCTGGCGCCAGCGGAGCCAGCGCGCGCGTCCATGCTGCCGTAAGAGACGGCATAACCTCTCCAAACGCCATACAGGTCATGTGAAGGATACGGCAAGAACACGATGACACGACACTCATTAGGGCGCATATGGCTGCTGGCGCCGCTGGTCACGGTTCTGCTCCTGGCGGCATGCGGCAGCCAGGGGGCCGCGCCATCGCTGGGCAAGGCGACGACGACGGCGATCAGCGGCGCTCAGCGCGGCTCGCTGACGTTGACTCCATTCTATGGCGCCCACGTTGTGACCTACTACCGGGGCGTGCTGATCCCCTACGTGGGCGCGCAGACGCCGGTAGAGTTGCGCAAGGGATCATGCGGAGGGCAGGTCCTCGCCACGCTGACCGAGGCTACCGCCGCTCCCCCGCCTTCCTCCGCCGCTACTGTCATACCCGACACGGCGAAGAAAGGCGTGGATGTGGCGACAGTGGTGGATGAGAATGTGTATGTCGTCATCCGCGCGCGCGCCAACGACCCGAACGCCGCGCAACTGGCCTGTGGCGCGCCGCTCTCCAGCCGCCGTCAGTATTTCGACCTCTACACGCCCGGACAGGGCAGCAATGGCCCGCAGCTTGGCCTGGCGCTGATCGAGCCGATCACGGTGACGCGCGCCCAGACCCACCTCACCGCGCCAGCGACTGCCCCGCTGACCTGGGCGGTCTATGCGGGTGGCTGCGACGGCCAGGCGCTGGCGCAGGGCCAGATCGCCAAGGGCGCAACCACCGGCGACGGCGTCATCTTCCAGTCCGCCCCCGTGTCCGGCTGGAGCGTCTCCCTCACTCCCGCAGGCGCGACATCGCCTGCCACCTGCCAGAAGGTGAGCGGGTAGGCGGCTGCTTGGCGGGACAGATTATTGGGCCATGAGCCATCTCTGGACTCACTACGGCTGGCACTGCCATTCACGCCAGCTGTTGCCGTCGCGCTGGAAGATCTGATAGGCGGCCTTGATGTTGGCGTCGGCGTTGAAGGGCGAGTAGCCGGAATACGCGGTCGTGTTCCAGGTGCTGGGGTAAAGAATCTGGAAGACGCCGCTGGCGTGGCTGCCATTGATCGGGTAGGCGTTCCAGGCGTTGGGGTCATAGCCTGATTCGCATTTCGCGACATTCAGCGCGCCCTGCGAATAGGAGCCGAAGACCGCGACGATCTCGTTGATGACCGCCTGCTGGCCTGGATTGGCGCCAGCGGGCGGGCGGTAGGTCTGCGGCCTGGGAGTAGGGGTTGGCGTGGGCAGCCAGGGCGCGGCGTTGGCGAGCGCCTCGAAGGAGCCTCCGGCGCTGAGTGAGGAGGTGGCGCCTAGCGTTGTGCTGAGGGTCAGCACGCTGGAAACCATCGCAGTCGCGATCATCGCCACCATGAACTGCGCGACGAATGAGCGCGGCCCCGACCGCCTGGGGACAATATGGAGCGCGGGAGGCTTCGGCTTGCGCGCGCCGCTGATGACCACAGGCTTCGCCGCTTCATGCGCGGCGGGCTCCAGCGCCAGGTCGCGCGCGGCCTCAGAAGGGGTCGTCTGGAGCGCGCGGGTTGGCGCGGTGGGGGGCGCGCTCGCTTCCGGCCTGGCGAGTGGCTGGCTGGCGGTGGGCCACCGCTCCGCCGTGGGGACGGCGCTGCGCGTGACGCGGGTCACGCCGCCCAGCGTGCGGCGCTCGCGCCGCGTAGGCTGGGCGCGCGTCGTAGCGTCCGCGATATCCTCCATCTCGCTGGCGCTATCTCCACAGGGATCGCTCTCGAACAGCCGCTCAGGATTTCTCCGCTTGGGCATCCTGTCCCCCTTTCTC
The DNA here is from genome assembly GCA_021814145.1 of Chloroflexota bacterium. Taxonomy (GTDB): domain Bacteria; phylum Chloroflexota; class Ktedonobacteria; order Ktedonobacterales; family JADMIN01; genus JAKAIY01. The sequence goes on along the minus strand of JAKAIY010000189.1, from coordinate 3,751 downwards.
GCCACCCGTCCACCCGGATGGTCACGCGGACAGGGTCAAACGCTCATACTCCGCTAGCGGTCAACACACGGAAAAAAACCGTGCTGGCGCCGGCAGCCAGCGTAGAGTATGGCGCCCACGACGGGCGAGGTCAAAATCGGGGTACTGGGAGTACCAGACAGATGCGCGAGCCAGCGTGTCCGTGTCACGAAAAAAACGTCAGTCACGCAAGCGGCTGGCGACATCGCCGATGCTGTTCAGCAGCGTCTCGATGGAGAAAGGCTTGCTCAGCACAGGCGCGTTGAACTGGCGGGCCAGGCGGAGGAGCGCTTCGCTCGCGCCCAGCGCCGAGGCCGTCATAACCACAAAGCCGTGCCTGCGCGCCAGTGTCTCGTCCGCGGCGACGATCTCCAGCGTGCGCACGCCGTCGAGTACAGGCATCATGACATCCAGCAGCACGACCATGCGGCGCGAGGAAGCCCGCATCCGCTCCAGCGCGAGCTGCCCGTCGCTCGCCAGCTCGACAGTGTAGCCTTCGCTCTCCAGCAACTCGCCAATCAGCTCGCGGATTCCCATGTCATCGTCAACGACCAGGGCGGCTGGCCCCGGCGCTGTGGGGCTGATCTGTGTCGTGGGGCGCCTCACATCCCAAACATACCAACTCAACGTGGACGCGCCTGTCGCTCGACAGCGCGACGTGGGCGCGGCCTTATAGAACGCCTATAGAATCAAGAACCTGGGAACAGGCATTTCGAAGCGCGTCAACACCTCAGGAAATGAGCGGGCCTGACGCGCCTGATGGACAGGAGCCGCATTGGGAAAGACGGGGCCGCTCATCACATCGCGGACGCAACGAGCGTACTCTGAAATGCGCATTGTGGGAAGCATTGTGGCTATATAGTCGTATGTGAATAGCCTATAGTGGTGATACAAGGCAGACGCCGCTCATACACGCCCGCCGCTCGCCACCGCGCGAATGATCGCATAGATCAGGATGGTGAGCCAGCCGAAGGGGATGGTAAGGATCGCCCAGAGTCAGCCGGGCTGGCCATGCCGGTCGGCGTCGGCGCGCACGACGGTGAAGCCCAGGATGACCGGCAGCAGCCAGCCGATGATGAAAAAGCCGCAGCCAAACAGGATGGATGCGGGGTGGATACCAATCACACGCATGCCAGACGCTCCGTTCATGGGCGGGAAACAGGGCGCTCAGAAGCCGAGGCCGCGCTCCTTCAGGCTGACGAACTGGTGGCGCCCGATGACGATGTGGTCGAGCAGCTCGATGTCGAGCAACTCGCCCGCTTTGCGCAGCTGCTCGGTCGTGCGCGCGTCCTCTGGCGAGGGCGTCGGGTCGCCGGAGGGGTGGTTGTGCGCGACGATCACGCTGGGACAGGTGCGGCTGATGGCGGGGCGAAAGACCTCCGCCACGCGCACCGCGCTGCTGTTGACCGTCCCCTGATAAACGGTCTGTTGCGCGACGACATGATTCTTCGTATCGAGGCAGAGCACCCGGAGCTGTTCCTGCGCGAGATAGGCCATCTCGATCATCAGCAGCTTCGCCACGTCGGCGGGGCCGGTAATCCGCGGGCGCTGCTCCGGGCCGAGCGCGGCGAGGCGGCTGGCGATCTCCAGCGCGGCCTTGAGCTGGGTGGCTTTGGCCAGGCCAAGGCCATGAGCGTGGCAGAGGTCGGGCAGGTCGGCGGCCATCAGGCCCGCCAGTCCGCCGAAATCGCGCAGCAGCCGCTGTGAGACATCTATGACATTCTCACCTTGCACGCCTGTCCGCAGGATAATCGCCAGCAGCTCGGCGGTCTGCAGCGCGCCGGCGCCGTAGCGCTCCAGCCGCTCACGCGGGCGCTCATCGCTGGGCATCTCGCGCACGGTCATCACGCTGTAGCGCGTAGGCCCGGCGTGGCCGGAGGCAGCGCCCGACGCGCCGCGCTCGCTGGGAGCCGTTTCCTCCATGCGCTTCCCTTTCTCTGACCATCGTGGATATATTCACTGGTAGGGCGCGACGCGGCTATGGTAGCATGAGCGCTAAGGGCTGGCAAGCGGCGGGGCATGATGAGCGAAATGGAGGGCCAGATGGCGGCGAAATGGGAATATCTGATACTCGATTTTGGTCTGAACAAGGCGCGTTCGGTCAATGGCCGCGAGTTAGTGTCCTGGCAGCGGCAGCCGGAGTCCCTGGCGGACTATATCAACAAGCTTGGCGAGGATGGCTGGGAAATGACCAGCTCGCTCACCGGCGAGGACTACAACTTCGGACGGCTGTTTTTCAAACGGCCCAAGCCGTAACGCGGCGGAGCGGGGCGCATGGCTGGCGCGCGCGCGCCGTGCTGGTATATCCTGTCTCCTAGTGGCGCGGACGACGTATGCCCTGACTCTCATACCACAAGCGAAGGCGGCCGCCATATCATGACCAGCATCCCCTTGATTACCGCGTTCGTCGCGGGGCTGCTTTCCTTCATCTCGCCATGCGTGCTGCCGCTGACGCCAGTGTATATCGCGCGGCTAGCCGGCCCTGGCGTATGGACGGCGCAACAGGCGGACGCGCGCGAGCGGGCGGCGCTACGCCGGGTGATGACGCTGCACGCGGTCGCGTTTGTCGCGGGTTTTACTGTGACCTTCGTGGCGCTGGGAGCGACCGCCAGCGAACTTGGCTCCTTCCTCTCCGGCCACCAGCTGGCGCTGCGCGAGGTGGGTGGCGTGTTGCTCGTGCTGATGGGCGCGCAGGTGGCGGGACTGATCCGCATCCCCGGCCTCAGCTACGAGCGGCGGATGTCGCTCAAAGCCACCGAGGCGAGCTATCCGGCGTCATTCCTGATCGGGCTGATCTTCGCGCTCGGCTGGACACCCTGCGTGGGGCCGATCCTGGCGGGGATTCTCGTGCTGGCGGCGCAGGCGGGCGCGCTGGGCAACGGTGTGCTGCTGCTGGCGGTCTATTCGCTAGGGCTGGGAATCCCGTTCCTGGCGCTGGGGATCGCGTTTGACCGCATGACGCCTCTGCTGAAGCGCCTGACGCCGCACCTGCGGCTGATCGAGCTGGTGAGCGGCGGCCTGCTGGCGGTGATGGGCGTTGTGATTTTCTTCAACTGGCTGTTCGTCCTCAACACCTGGGCGGCTACGCTGACCGCACGCTAGCTGGAGCGGCTGGGCGCGCGGCGCGCGAGAAAGGACAGGCGGCATGGCGCTGGGACAGGCCCGACAGACCTCAACGGTGGCGCGGGCGGCGGGCGGCGGGCGGCGTGGCGGCGCGTGGGAGCCGCCCATCTGGGCGCTCGTGGCGCTGGGCGCGGCGTATGTCGTGGCCGTGGCCGGGCTGGTCTTCCTGCCGGGAGCGACGCTCATCGAGCGGCTGCGCGCGCTGGATGGCGGCATCTGCGCGCAGCTTCCCAGCCACTCGTTCTTTCCGGGGGGCCAGCAGCTTCCTCTCTGCTCGCGCAATACAGGCATCTACACGGGCTTCGCGCTGGGCTTCCTGACGCTGCTGGGGACGGGGCGCATCCGGGTGTCGCGCCTGCCTGGCCGGTGGGTAGCGCTGGCGCTGCTGGCGCTGGTTGGGGTGATGGCGGTGGACGGCTTCAACTCGCTGTTCCTGGACCTGAGTCTGCCGCATCTCTATCAGCCGCAAAACCTGCTGCGGCTGCTGACCGGTCTGGGAGCGGGCGTGGCGATGGTGGCGTTTATCGTTCCGGTGACGAACGGGCTGCTCTGGCGCGGGGATGACGCAAGGCCCTCGTTCCGCTCGTTTGGCCAGCTGGCGGTGGTCGCG
>JAKAIY010000042.1 GCA_021814145.1 Chloroflexota bacterium | reverse complement strand
GGAGAAAGCGCTGCGCGGCCAGCTGCCAACCCATGCGTGGTGGCATACGATTGTGAGCCCCACAGGACGCGAGAAGACTGGCTATCCCACCCAGAAGCCGTTGGGCGTGCTGCGCCGCGTCATCGCCGCCTCATCGCGCCCCGGCGATACCGTGCTGGACTTCTTCGCTGGCAGCGGCACAACCGGCGCGGCGGCGCTGAGCCTGGGACGCCACTTCATCCTGGTGGATAGCAACGAAGAAGCGCTGGCCACGATGGCCAGGCGCTTCTCCGGGCGCGATGATGTCACATTTGAGGGATTCGACCCCGCGCCACACAGGCGCGCGGCCGCGCGGCTATCACCCTTCGAGTGAGCGGCGCCAGCGAGGCCGCGCGGTGAGCGGCTAGCGGTCGCGTTCCGCGCCCGCGCTGGTGGCCTTGCGGGTAATGGCCGCCTGCGCCGCCGCCAGGCGCGCCACCGGCACGCGGAACGGTGAACAACTCACGTAGTCCAGCCCGATCTCATCACAGAAAGCAATGCTGTCCGGGTCGCCGCCATGCTCGCCGCAGATGCCGACCTCCAGCTCCGGATTCGTCCGCTTGCCCTCCTCAACAGCGATGCGCACCAGGCGACCCACGCCGTCGCGGTCGAGCGTCTGGAACGGGTTCACCGGGAGGATTTTAACCGGCTGATCCAGGCCCGGCTCTTTCAGGCCTTCGACATACTGGATCAGGAACTTGCCCTCGGCGTCATCACGGCTCATGCCGTAGGTCGTCTGTGTCAGATCATTGGTGCCGAAGCTGAAGAACTCGGCCACCTCAGCGATCTGTCCGGCGGTCAGCGCCGCGCGCGGCAGCTCGATCATCGTGCCGAACTTGTACTCGACCATCCCACCAAGCTTGGCGGTGATCTCCTTCGCGACCGCTTCGAGCTGGCGGCGCACCTCGCGCAGCTCGTTGACGTGACCTACCAGCGGGATCATGATCTTGGGCTGCAGCCTGATCCCCTCGCTCGCCACTGTCGCCGCCGCCTCCAGAATGGCGCGCGTCTGCATGACGTTGATTTCGGGGAAGAGCAGCCCAAGCCGGCAGCCGCGCAGACCGAGCATTGGGTTGGCTTCGCGCATCCGGGCGACCTGCGCCAGCATCGCGCGCTTGCTCGCCAGCTCCTCCGGGTTGTCGCCGCGCGCTTCCAGCCGCGTCACGTCAACCAGCAGCTCTTCATAGCTGGGCAGGAACTCGTGCAGAGGCGGGTCAATCAGGCGGATAACGACTGGATAGCCCGCGCCGGTCTTCGGGTCGCGCATCGCGCGGAAAATGCCCTCGAAATCCGCCCGCTGGAACGGCAGCAGCTTCGCCAGCGCCACCTCGCGCTCAGCCGTCGTCGGCGCCAGGATCATCTCCTGCACAATCGGCAGCCGCTCCTGCTCCATGAACATGTGCTCGGTGCGGCAAAGACCGATACCCTCGCCGCCAAACTGGACGGCGCGCTCCGCGTCGCGCGGATAATCGGCGTTGGCCCATACGCCCAGATCACGGAACCCATCCGCCCAGGTGAGCAGCGTCTGGAGATCGGTGTCGTGTTCGAAATCAGGCTCGACGGTCTTCACGGCGCCCAGGAACACCTCGCCGGTGGCGCCGTCAATTGAGATCACATCGCCCTCGCGGACGACGATATCCGAGTTCTGAACGGTAAACTGGCGCTGATCGTAGTCCACGCGAAGCGCCTCGCACCCCACCACCGCCGGCAGACCAGCGCCGCGCGCCACCACCGAAGCGTGGCTGCCCGTGCCGCCGCGGCTCGTGAGAATACCCTTCGAGGCGTACATGCCATGCACGTCGTCCGGGCTGGTCTCCTGGCGGACCAGGATCACGCTTTCGCCAGCCTTGCCAGCGGACTCGGCGCGGTCGGCGTCAAAGATCGCCTTACCCACAGCGGCGCCTGGTGAGGCGTTGACTCCGCGCGCGAAGCCCCGTCCCGCCTGGCGCGCCTCTTCAACGGCGTCCGTATCAAAGACCGGCAGCAGTCGCTGCGCCACCTGGCCCGGCTCGACGCGGGCCACCGCCTCCTCGCGGGTAATGACGCCCTCGTTCGCCATATCCACCGCGATTTTTATGGCGGCGGCGGCAGTGCGCTTGGCCGCGCGCGTCTGAAGCATGTAGAGCTGCCCGCGCTCAATCGTGAACTCAAGGTCCTGCACATCGCGATAGTGCGCTTCAAGCCGCTCCGCGATCTCCAGGAACTGGCGATACACCTCTGGCATCTCCGTCTCAAGATGCGCGATGGGCGAGGTGTTGCGGATGCCGGCGACGACGTCCTCACCTTGCGCGTTCACCAGATAATCGCCATACAAACGCCGCTCGCCCGTCGCGGGATTACGGGTGAACGCGACACCAGTCGCGCTGTCGGCGCCCCGGTTGCCAAAGACCATGGTCTGAACGTTGACCGCTGTGCCTAGATCGTGGGGAATCTTGTTCAGATTGCGGTAGTCGGTCGCCCGCTTGTTATTCCACGAGGAGAACACTGCCTCGATCGCGAGGCGGAGTTGCTCGTATGGGTCTTCGGGAAACTCTATCCCGGAGGAGGCGCGGGCAATGGCTTTGAAGTCGGCCACCATCTGGCGCAGCTCGCTGGCGGGAATTTCAGCGTCGGTCTTCGCGCCGATCCGCTGCTTGTACGCCTCGATCACGCCCTCGAACTCTTCAGACTTCGCATCGAGCACGATCCTCGAGAACATCTGCACGAAGCGGCGATAGGCGTCATAGGCGAAACGCTCATCGCCGCTGAGCGCGATCACACCCTGGATTGTCTCGTCATTGAGCCCCAGGTTCAGCACGGTGTCCATCATGCCAGGCATCGAGAAGCGCGCGCCTGAGCGGACGGAAACCAGCAACGGATTCGCCGGGTCACCGAACTTCTTGCCTGTCTGCTCCTCGACCACCCTGAGCGCGGCTAGCGTCTGCTGCCACATGCCCTCAGGGAAACGTTTATCCGCCTGGTAATACGCGTTGCAGGCTTCCGTCGTAATCGTGAAGCCTGGAGGAACGGGCAGGCCTGCCTTGGTCATCTCAGCGACGCCTGCGCCTTTGCCACCCAACAGCCCGCGCATCTCGGCGGAGCCTTCAGCGAAGAGATAGACCCACTTGTGCGGTGATTGCGCGACGACGCGCGTGAAATCGCTTTCGCGAACCTGGGACATGGAGAAGGTCCTCCTGGCAGTGTTCATAACAGAAACGGATGGCGCCCGGCTGAAGCGCCAAATCATCCCGGCGCCCCGCATATCGCATGCGCAACTGCAATAACACGTAGTGGAACTCAGCGATCCCCCCGCGCGACGTCGCGCGATGCGCTGGTCTCCGGCCAAGCGACCACGCGCCCAGCCTGGCTGGGCAGGTTCTCACATCACCCAGCCGGGGGCGGCGGCCCTTCATTATACGGCGCCAGGCCGTGATACCCGCAATCAGCGCTCAGTTCAAAAGCGAAGATGCCGGGGCGCCAGAGCCCCTCGAAGCGATGGATGAGGTTACCGGAGCGTCAAGTGTGATGCGTGTGCCGGATCCTGGCGCGCTCTCCACGGAGAGGTGCGCGCCAATAAGCAGCGCGCGCTCGCGCATTCCTAGCATGCCCAATCCTGAGCCAGTCTCCTGTCCAGCCCTCAAACGCGCGATATTCTCTCGCGCGTCACGGGCTTCGAACCCCGCGCCGTCATCCGTAACGACGAGCCGCAGCCCGTCGGAGCGGTGGATCAATTCGATATGCGCGCGAGTCGCGTGCGCGTGGCGCACAACGTTGGAGAGGGCTTCCTGCGCGATTCGATAGGCGGCGACCTCAACTTCGGTCGGGTAAGTTTGTGGCCCGCCGCGCTCAGCAAACGTACAGGGTAGTCCCCGCATCTCCATTGAGCTGGCCAGCGAATCGAGCGCGGCGGAAAGCCCCAGATCATCCAGTATAGAAGGGCGCAAGTCCTGGCAGGCCCGCCGGACACTCTCCAGTGTGCGACGGGTCAGATCTGTGAGATCGGATATAAACCGCGCGTCAGCCGGCGCGATGTCGGGGTTGATGTGGCTAGAAAGCGCCTCAAGTCCACGCGAAAGCGCAATCAGCGCCTGGGCGGTATCATCATGCAGGTCACGCGCCAGGCGGCGTCTCTCGTCCTCCTGCGCCCGCGTGATGAGCGCCGCGTAGCTCATGAGCTCCGTCTCTCGTTCGCGAGTCGCGTTCAGCTCAGCGATGGTATCCTGGAGTTCTGCTGTGCGCATGCGCAATCGCGCGCTCGTCAGCGCCAAATAATACACCGCTCCCATCGGGGCCAGCAGCAACGCCCAGGAGAACTCGATCTCAACCGGGTCCAGCGCCTGGGTAAGCGGGAGAAGCGGAATACAGCACAACAACATCGCCTGGAAGAGAAGCGATGGGCCGCGGACGTAGCTGACCAGCATTTGCCGCGCTTCGGCAAGGGAGCGCGCCTGCGTCAGGCGTATGAGCGTCAGCGCGATGAGCGTGACCAGTGACGCCACGAGCGCCGCCAGAACATGCGCGCGCAGCGTTGTGCGCACTTGCGGCTGAAGCAAGGCGGCGACGCCCGAATAGGCCGCGCCAGCCGCCAGCAGCGTCAGCGAAGAAGTGGCGCCCCGCCACAGCGCGCCGACCAGCGCATCCATCGCTCCATACCGCGCGCTACTGCTCCGGAGACGCGCCACATAGGTTACTAGCGGGGTCACAATCGCAAACGCGATCGCATAGCGTGTTCCGACAAGCACAAGGATAGCGAGATAGAGGGCTACCAGCGCGTCGGGCAGCTCGTCACTCTGCCAGTATCCTTCGCCGCGCCGGATCGTAATACGCTGGCGGACTAAACCCGCGACAATCGCTATCACGATCACCGCCGCGCCCAGCACATAGATTGCGGAGCGGGGCGTATTCTGGCGCGTTGGTAGCGCCCCCATCGCCATCCAAAGACAAAGCAGGGAGATGAGGAGCGGCAGCGTGATGCGTCGAATCCAGGCGAGCCCGGTGGCGGCCCGGCTTGATGAGAGTGAATTCGTTTCGCGCGTCATGGGTTGTGGAACCATCAAAATCGCTCTCTACTCAGCGCCTAAAACCGTCACTCTGCTGAGCGCGCGTTAGAAAACGCCCATTCGTGAAAACGCTAGTTGCGTGAAAGCGGTGTGATCCGGTTTACCCCCTCTGGCGATGTGACATCCTCGCGGTAGGTGTCTTCGAGTGAGATCCAGCTGCTGCGCAAGGCGAGAAGCACCGCCTCGGTCCGGGAGCCAACGCCCAGCTTCGAGAAGATGTTGCCGAGATGCGTATGGACTGTGCGCACGCTCAGATTCAGCCGGCGGGCGATGTCCTTGTTTGGCAAGCCGCGCGCCGCCTCACGGAGCACCTCCATCTCGCGATCCGAGAGCGGAGGCCGCGATTCGGTCTGCGCGCGCCGCTCCGACGCCAGACGCGCCGCACGCGCCGCGATGGCCGGACTCAGGATCGTCTCACCACGGTGTACCGCACGCACCGCGTCCGCCAGCTCCCGCCCGCGCGCGTCTTTGAGCAGGAACCCCGCCGCGCCGGCGTCGAGCAGCTTGAGAATGTACTGATCATCATCGTGCGCGGTCAGCGCCAGGACAGCGACCTGTGGCTGGCGCGCCTTGATCTGACGTGTCGCTTCGATGCCATTCATTCCGGGCATCGCGATATCCATGATGACGACATCGGGCTTCAGCCGCTCTACTTCCGCTACCGCGCTCGCGCCATCACCCGCCTCAGCGACGACCACCAGTCCCGGTTCCGCCTCTAGCAGACGCCGCGTACCCTCGCGCACCAGCGCATGGTCATCCGCGATCACAATCGCGATCGGCGTTCCAGTTTCATCCTCGCCTCCAGGCAGCTGGGCCTCATTCTGCCCACTCACCTGCCCGCGATCGTTTTTCACCTGAGACATGGTTATCTCCCCCTTTATGGGCGCAGCGCCTTGCGACTTCTCGCTTCCTAACTGAGCGCCCCCCTATTCGCACACTATACGCGCCACTCACGATAGAGGTTTGACTCCGCGTAAGCAATTGCGCGTAATTTTGAGTCGCTACGATGGAGGCGCGCCTCAAGTCACTGGCGATGATATGACTGGCGCACAATCAGCGCGCCGATGATCAGCGCCAAAAACCCTAGCCCCAGCCATTCCATACGTTGCGTCTCAAAGAAATAGGCTCCACTGAGCAGCAACGGAAGCTCGAACGAGGCTCCGTAATAGATGCCAGCGACGCCAATCAGCACGAGCGCCGATCCACATATATACCCGGCGATAAGCCGTGGCAGCGGATGGGTCGGATCAAAAGCGATCGTCCCCAGATACGACAGCGCTCCGACCAGGAGAATCGCGCCAAACAATGTCGCGTTGTAGATCATCGCATTCATGTTCTTCTTACCACTGCCTCCGCACATAACACGCTGGTTCACGTTATGGCGCGCCACGACCCGAAAACGAAACGGCGCGCCACTTCCCCCTCACCCCACCAACTTCCTTTTGTTCCAAATCATTGTAATGAGACGCGCAAGCGTTGGCGTAACGTGATCTCTCTGGCGCGCTCCGAGAGATTGCGTAGGCGAAAAGCGTCTACAGGAACGCGCCTGTCTGGTAAAATTGTGCGTGGTGGTCACAACAATAAGGCGGCATTCCCACAAGCTGGCCAGATAACGCTGGTGGGACTCTACCTGGGAGCGGCGGGGAAAGTTCAACCACTCGCCCCATAGATCCGGTTTGTCGGCTTGGCGCCATCGCTCGCCATCAACCCGCTAAAAACCTGATTGGAGCCGTGCCTTTGAACCGTCGCCACTCCACACAAATAGAGAACGTTTTGAGCACAGGGCCAGTCTATCACGGAAAGGAGAGCGGCGCTTCCATCCATGCCCAAAGGCTGCGGAACCAGCGCCGCGAGACAGGTGAAGTTTTATTGGTGGTTGCCTTTTCTCGCGCTCACACCAGCGGCGTTCATCCTGTACTGGCTAAATACACATGGCGCGACTGCCGGTGAGTTCACCGACGCGCTTTTCATTGTCTCGCTACTGGCGTTGATCCCGCTTGCGCAGGCGAACGGCGCGCTGGTCGAGCGGCTGGCGAAAGGAGCGCCGAAATTCATCTCCGGCTTGTTCGAAGCGTTCCTCGACAACGTGCCGGAAATCTCCATTGGCTTCTGGCTGCTCCTCCAGGTAGCGCGGCATCCCTATCTCCAGGCCGAGAACTTTACTATCATACACGGCCTGCTGCTTGGCTCTGTGATTGGCAACATCTTGCTCACGCTCGGCATCGCGACGCTCGCAGGCGCCCTACGCCATGGGAAACTGCGCTTCAGCCGTGAGCGGGCCGCCGGATTCGCCTCAATGCTCGGCCTCGCGCTCGTTGGGCTTGCGCTGCCAACGCTGGCGACCGCCTTCGCGGATGACAAGTCACGCACTATCCAGACAGAAGAATGGGTGAGTGTCGTCGTATCGGTGATCCTGCTCATCAGCTATATCGCCTACATCCTCGTCGAGATCTTCAATGTTGGCGAGAAAGGCGAGAAAGCCAAACTGGAGACAGCGGAAACCGGACCGGCGACGCTGGAGACAGGGCGCGCTGGCGCTGACATCCAAAGCACGCTGGAGCGCGAGCGCGAAAATACCGCCATGCGGGTTTCCGTCCGCGAGAAGGAAGGCGCCGAAGCGAGCGCCCCCCAGCAGAGTTTTGGCGTCCTGGCCGGGCTGCTAACGCTCGCTTTCATCACGATCGCCGCAATCGCAGGCGTCTGCGCGACCCTGGCGACGGTGACAGACCGCTTCATCGAGCACACAGCCCTCACGCCGCTCTCCTTCGGCCTGATTGTCCTGCCAGTCATCACGAATTTCGGCGAGTTGCTCGATGCGGGCGAAAAGGCCTTCGGCAAGGATATGCAGGGAGCGATGGAGATCGCGGCGGGCTCCAGCGTGCAAGTGCCACTCTTCGTCACGCCTGTGATCGTGTTCGTAGGTCTGCTGTTTTCGTTTCTCACACCCGGATTATCACCCCTGGCGCTGATCTTCCAGCCGCTGGCGCTCATCACCCTGGGACTGGCGACCTTCGTCTATGCGCTCGTTAATCTGGATGGCGAAACAACCTGGCTGGAAGGGGCGCAATTAATCGCCTTCTACGCCATGATCACCGTGACCGCGTTCGCGCTGCCAGGAGCCTGACGCGCGGCGCCGGAACAATCCGCATGACGCGCCATCCGTCCGGCGCTCCGGGCCACCATCTCCGGTAAATTGCGCCATGCGTGTGTTAAGCTGGTGGTCAGTCATGTGCGAATCGCTCGCCGGAGGCAAGAGTCCGGCCGGCGAAATCAGAAGGGATTAAACGCTGATGGGCTTTGGGGATGCGGGATCCTCTTCAGGAAGCGGGCAGGCCGGGACAGGCGCTGTGATGATGGCGGAGCGATACCAGGCGCTCGCGCGAGTGGGTGTTGGCGGCGCGGCGGTCGTCTTCCGCTGCCGGGATCTCCATACCCAGCGCATCGTCGCGGTCAAAGTGCTCAAGTCAACCGGCTTCCACGCATCTGAAGCCTCCGCGCGCTTCAGGCGCGAGGCGCGGCTGGTGGCGACACTCTCGCACCCCAACATCGTGCGCGTGCTTGACTACGGCTTCACTATGCCCGTAATCATTGGGCCCCAGGCTCCCTGGAGCGATGACCCCGACCGTCCTGTACCCTATCTCGCCATGGAGTACATGTTCGGCTCGACGCTGAAGGAGCTTATTCGCCGCGAAGGGCAGTTGCCCCTGGATTGGGTCTGGAGCATTGGTGAGCAACTCTGCGCGGCGCTAGGCGCGGCGCATGCGAAAGGGGTTGTCCACCGCGATGTCAAGCCACAGAATGTGATGCTCCTCGATTCCTCCCTGGAGTTGCTGACGAAGCTAACCGACTTCGGCATCGCCCGCCAGATCGGCGGTGACCTGACGAAACTGACCGCTACCGGGCAGGTCATCGGCACACCCGATTATCTCTCCCCTGAACAGGTGATGGGCGAGGCTGGCGACCGCTCGTCGGACCTCTACTCTCTCGGCGTCGTTCTCTACGAACTCGTGACTGGTCGCCTCCCCTTCGAGGCCGATACGCCTCTCGCGGCTGCTTCCAGGCGTATGGTAGCCAACCCCCCGCCTTTAAGCGTCTGGCGGCGCGACACACCTCCCGCGCTGGAGGAAGTTATCCTCACCGCGCTCCAGCGCGAGGTGTCCAACCGCTTCCGCACTGCGCAGGACCTGGCGCAAGCCTTGCGCTGGAGTCGCTCCCAGGCGGGAGTGACGCCCGCAGCGCCGAGAGGCGGGTGGCTTCCCTCGCGGAGCTCGCAATCTGGCGTGTCCGGAAAGCCGGTCACACCCACCGCGCAACCGTCCGGCCCTTCCCCGGAAGGCATGGAAGAAGCCAATAATGGTGAGGTTGACCTTTCGCAACAATCCACTATCCTGCGCGTCGTGACAGGCTTCCAGCTCGATGGCGCGCTGCCGCCAGAACTCGAGCCGCTTGCCCTTCAACCCGATAACGCAACGCCCGATATCGCAACGGGTGACGCGGAAGTGGACGCAGAACCACCGAACGCGCCGGCGAACGGGTAATCAGCGTTTGATGTGATACAACTTAACTGGCTCATTGTTCGTCTGTAGTATGACGGACATGGGCGCAGGCTCGCTCAAAACATGACGCGAGCGGCGCGCGGGCGAGGACGCCCGGCGAGACGCGCTGACAGTGGCGCGCAAAGCCGTATCGAGGTGTCGTGCGGCTGTTGTAGAGAATCAACGTAGAGAGGGTTCACATGAACAAGGCGCAGATCATTGGCATCGCAACCGGGGTAACCGTAGGCTTGCTGGGCGTGGCGGTTGGCGTGGCGCTGGCGCGTAAAGAGGGTCGCGAAGCGGCCCGCAAGTGGATTGCGCAGACAAGCGAGCTGGCGCAACGCGGCCAGAGCAGGGCGCTGGAACTGGGCGAGCGCGCGCGACGCACAGCGATCGAACAGTACCAGGCGCAGGCCCCCAAGGTACAGGAGCGGCTCAGCGGCCTCGTCTCCGTGGCCCCACAAGCCGCCGACGCGCTCAACGCGGCGCTCAACCGTGGTGGCATGAACGGTACCGTCGAGACTACGCCCGAGAGCTAGCCTCACGCATTCCACCCAGCGAGGAGGCGCGGGATCCGGACGGATCCCGCGCCTCCTCATCGCATGACGCCGTCCATCGAGGCGCTATCGCGATGACGACTCTCGCGCCAGGTCTATCACCTGATTGACTGGGCCACTGCCCATCACCAGCATGACATCGCCTGGCTTCCTGATCTGGTTCAACAGCGTCGCCGTTTCCGCGAAATCGCCACCATAGCGCGCAGCCCCCGGCTTCCGCGCGAACGATGGCTGCTTCCGGATCGCTTCTACCAGCTGGCGCCCGTGGATAAGGCCAGTGTCGCGTTCACGCGAGGGCTGAATCTCGACCACCACCGCCTCATCACCCCCCGCCAGCGCCTCCGCGAATGGAATAAGGAATCGCTGCAGTCGTGTATAGAGCGTTGGCTGGAAAATGGCCACAATTCTCCGGCCAGGAAATCGCTGGCGCGCGGTAGCGATGGTCAGCGCGACGGCGTGGGGATGATGCGCGTAATCATCTACCCAGGTCACATCCCCATCCCCGATGATCTCAAACCGCCGCTTTAGTCCATCAAATTCGCCCAGAACCCTGACGATTACCTCCGGGCTGGCGCCGAGCGCGCTGGCCGCCGCCGCCGCCGCGACCGCGTTGGCGACATTGTGCCGGCCCACCAGCCGCAGCGCCACCCGTCCAACACGCTTGCCATCGAGCGTCAGTCCGAAGCTCGTCTCCTCGCCCACCTGAACGTCATACGCCATCGCGTCCGCTTGAGCGCCTTCCACGCTGAAGGTGCGCACGACGCCCGGCCAGTCAGCGGGCAGTTGCGCGAGCGTATCACGGCAGCCAGGGCTATCGGCGCTGGTAATGATGGTAGGCGATGGCATGTTCGCGCCTGCCGGGCTGGTATCCATGCCGCGCAGGAACTGGGCGAAGGCGTCGCGGATCTCGCTGTAGGAACGGAAGAACTCTGGGTGATCGTACTCGACTTCAGTCAGCACAACCATACGCGGATGATAGGAAAGGAAATTATAGTTGAACTCATCCGCCTCGTTGACAAAATAGCTTCCCACGCCTGGCCTGACGTTGGAGCCCCACGCCCGCACAACATCGCCGACCTCAACCGTTGGCTCCAAACCTGCCGCGATCAGCATCGCGCCCAGCAGCGCCGTCGTGGAGCCCTTGCCGTGCACGCCCGCCACCGACACCCCCACCAGCCCGCGCATCAGCAGCCCAAGCAGCGGCTGCCACTGCGAGACAGGGATGCCCAGCGCGCGCGCCGCCGCCAGCTCAGGGTGATTGGGATGCAGGAACGTCACCGCCGGGTTCGTCACCACCAGATCGCAGCCCGCCACATGCGCCGTATCGTGGCCCACCGTGACCGGCACCCCCTCACGGCGAAGCATCGCGCTGAGCGGCGTGGGAACATGGTCGCAGCCAGTTACGAGCGCGCCACGCGCATGCGCCACGAGCAGTCCGGCGGAGATGCCATGCCCGCCCGCGCCAACGGCGTGTATCCGCTTGCCACGCACACCATCCGGAAAGGCCGCCTCCAGCGCGACCAGATCCGCCAACTCCACCCGCTCGACTGTGTCCATGCGCCACTCACTCCATATATCGCGCCGCTGGACGCCATCCGCCCGCGCGGCCTCAGCCATTGTACCATGGCGATACTTCACGGTTCGCCAAGTCATCTCAATCTACTGTCGGATCACGGCCAAAAGCGGCGATCAGCATCAGTGGGGCTATGCCCAGGAGCACAGCTCCGACCGCGAAGCCAATCGAGAGATTGACATTGCGCTGAAGCCAGCCCGCCATCGCCGCGCCACCGCTAAACCCCAGACTCCAGGTCACGCTATACATGCCGCTGAGACGCGAGCGGTAGCGCGCGTCTACCCGCTCCATCGCGAAGGTCGCGTAGACCGGCTCGAAGCAGCCACGCAGCACATTTCGCGCGCATTCCGCCAGCGCGGTCATCATGAGCAATGGGCTATAGCCGATCAGCAGCGCGACCGGCACGCTCAGCAGCTGCGCGCCAGTGATGACGCGCAGCTTGCCATAGTGGCGCACGATCAGCGGGGCCAGCAGCGCAGTCACGCCAGAGAGCAGCCCCGCGCCCGCCACCAACGCGCCAATCATCGCCGGGCTGGCGTCAAATCGCAGCTCCAGAAACAGCGGCAGCAGTGAGACCACCGCGCCCTCGCCAGCGGTATACAGCACATCGGGAATCAGCAGCAGGATAAACAGCAGCGGGATCGGGCGCGCGCTGGGCTGCGGCCCCGCGGTCGTCACATCGCTCGTGGCGGATCCCGCGCTGGCGGCCTCACCCCCGCGTGGGGCCTCGGTCAGCCAGAAAAGCGGAAAAGTGGGCAGAAGCACAGCGACAGCGGCGGCGATGACCCCCCAGCGCAGTGGAATGGGAGCCGTCGCGGGCGCGCCCGTCAGCGCCGACACCATCTCCGGCACGGCGCCGCCCACAATAGCGCCCAGCGCGCCAATCCCCAGCAGCAGAAACGAGTTGAGCGACATAACGCTCACGCGCCGCTTCGGCTCAACACTCTCGGTCAGCATCGGGATATTTGTCACCCAGTAAGCCGAGGAGAGCAGGCCATTCATAAACGCGGCGATCAGCATCACGCTCCCGTTGGTCGTCAGGCCAATAGCCGCCAGCGCGACGGGATTGAGCATCCCCGTCACCAGCAGCAGCGGCTTGCGTGGTAGCCGGTCCGCCATATAGCCTACGAGCGGCGCGGCCAGCAGCGAGCCGATAGCCGGAACGGCGATGAGAATGCCCACGAAGTCCTGCCGGTAGCCGATGCTGTAGGCGTAGAGGCTGGTCGTTACCTGTCCGATGCTCAACTGGAATCCCTTGCCCAGCGTGAACAACAGCAGCAGGTAGACGTTGCGTGGATAGGTCGTGAAGTCGCCCACCCACTTCCGCGCGCCAGATCTGACCGCGGCCAGCGCTGCGCTCTTTTGGGGCGCATCTTTCGTCGCGCGCGCCATGTAGACTCCCCTCTCACGCCGGCGAGCGGCTTCACCAGGCTTTTCAGCGTAGCACATCACACGGCTCGCCTGGCGCTTCTGTGCGTATAATGGCTCGGAGACCGGACGCCGCGCATTGTCAGCGGCTGGCAGAGGAAACAGCATGTATCAGCGAGTCACCCTCCCCAATGGCATTCGCGTATTCACCGCCGAAATCAGCCATGTGCGCTCTGTAAGCGTCGCGTTCTATTTTGGCGTTGGCGCCCGCTACGAAGAGGACTCCATCGCGGGCGCGTCGCATTTCATCGAGCACATGCTGTTCAAGGGCGCCGGCCGCTTCCCGACCGCGCAGTCCATCTCGGAAGCCATCGAAGGCGTTGGGGGCGCGCTCGACGCCGCGACAGACAAAGAAGTGACCGTCTATTCCGCGAAGGTCGCCAGTCATCACTTTCCCCTGGCGATGGATGTCATTACGGACATGGTCCGGCGCCCACTGATGAGCGCGGAGGAAGTCGAGAAAGAGCGCGGCGTCATCATTGAAGAGCTCAACATGTATCGCGACAGCCCGGCGGACTGGGTGAATGTGCTGGCCGATGAAGCGATGTGGCCGGGCCTGGCGCTCGGTCGCGAGGTGGCCGGCTCGCGCGAGACCGTAGAGACACTCACCCGCGAAATCCTGCTGGACTATAAAGCGCGACATTATACGCCGACCAATCTGGTCATCAGCATCGCGGGGAATGTTAGCCGGGAACAGGCGCTCGAGGCTGTCGCGGAGCGCCTCGGCGACTGGCCGGCTTCTCCCGCGCCATCCTGGCGGCCATGTCCCATCCCCGCCGGCGCGCCCCGTGTCCATCTGGAGACGCGCCCGACCGAGCAGACCAACCTCTGTCTGCTCACGCCGGGACTTTCGCACACCGACCCGCGCCACTACGCGCTCACGCTGCTCAACGCGGCGCTGGGCGATGGCATGAGCTCGCGGTTATTCATCGAGATCCGCGAGCGGCTCGGCCTGGCTTATGACATTGGCTCCGCGCCCACCTATTACCATGACACAGGCGCGTTCTCAATCTCCGCCGGAGTCGAGCCAGGCCGCTCCGCGCCAACGATCGCAGCGATCACCCACGAGTTGCGGCGTCTGCGCGATGAGCCGATGCCTCCCGAAGAATTGTCGCGCGCGAAGGAATACACCAAGGGACGTATGGCGCTGCGGATGGAAGATACGGCGACCGTCGCCGCCTGGATGGGTGGGCAGGAGATCGTCACCGGCGAGCCGCTGGAACTGGATGAAGTGATGGAGCGGCTGGACGCGGTGACAGCGGAGGAGATTCAGCGGCTCGCGAACGATCTGTTCCGCACAGAAGCGCTGCGGCTAGCGGTCATTGGCCCGCGGAAAGGGCTGGCGGAGTTCGAGCGGGCGCTGGAAGTATAGCGCCGCTGGGCGCGCCCAGATGGCTTACGCCTCGTCCGTGGGCGGCGCGCTCTCAACAATGCGCAGGTGGTCGCGCTCGCCGCTAGATGGGGGCGCCGGGGGCGTGGGCGTCTCCTTCGCGTCGCTGGTCAGGCTCCAGTTCATCTCTTTCAGCGCGTCGCGTGTCTCGCGCAGCGTTTTCCCAAGCTGGGAAGTCATCTCGATCATGCGCTTCGGGCCGAAGACTATCAGCGCCAGAAGCAGGAGAAGCAAGATCTCCCCGATGTGTCCGAAACCCATAGCGTCTTCTCTTTCACGCTGACTCGGCGCCCACCCGCATGGCGATACTTCTCGCCCCGGCCTCTTCCCTGATTGTACACCCTCCAGACAGGGATGACACATCACGCCGCGCGCCATCCCGCATGGGAAATCGGCGCGCGGCGTGATGTGACGGGCGCTCCTGGCGCTGCCTGGCGCGCCGGGCGTTCCCGTCACCGCTCCTCGATGAAGCTTGCCGCGACATCGCCCGAGGCGGCGGCCACCACCCCCTCCGCGACCTCATCAGGCTCCTCAGGCTCCTCAGGCTCCTCGCTCGCGCGCTCGGGGCGGACCAGTGACGCGAGCGCCGCGATCAGGCATAGCGCCGTCGAAAGCGAGAACACCGCGCGCAAGCCTTCCATGAAGGGCGCCGCGATCAGATTAGGGAAAAACTGCTTGCTCAGCAGGTTCGCCTGGTTGGCGGCGGGCAACGCATGCAGCGCGGCGGGCGGAAGCAGCGTGCCCATCGGGTTGTAGCCCAGGAATGCGGCGAAGAGCGCGGCCGTAGGTGGCAGATGGGCGATTTTCGCCGCCAGCGCTCCCGGCAGGCCAGCCGCCGAGAGGCCGCTGGTCAGCGCGGGCGGCAGCGCGGCGGCCAGCCCCACCGTGACGATGCTGAAAAAGACCCCAATGCTCAGCAGCGAGGCCGCGTTCTGGAACGTCGCGCGCATGCCCGAGCCAACGCCGCGCTGATCACGCGGAACACTATTCATCACCACCGTTGTGTTCGGCGCGGCGAACAGCCCCTGGCCTATGCCCAGTAGGAGCAGCAGGACGAAAAACACACGATAGTCAAAGTCAGCGGGTAATAGCATCAGGCCAAAGAACGCGACCGCGTTGATCATCATCCCAACAAACATGAACATCCGCGCGCCCATCCGGTCAGAGAGCCAGCCGCTGAGCGGGCCAAGCACGACAAATCCCGCCAGTAGCGGCGACATATAGATGCCCGCCCACAGCGGCGTCTCTTCGAACGAGTAGCCGTGCAGCGGCAGCCAGATGCCTTGCAGCCAGATCACCAGCATGAACTGCAGGCCGCCGCGCTGGAGCGCCGACAGGAAGCCCGCGATATTCCCCCAGGTGAAGACCCGCCGCTTGAACAGGTCCAGCCGGAACATGGGGTCTGAGGTCTTCGTCTCAATCCAGACGAATAGCGCCAGCAAGAAGGCCCCGCCTATCAGCGCCGCGATCACCAGTGGATTGCTCCATCCCATCGGCGAGCTACCATACGGCTCGATGCCATAGGTAACGCCGAGCAGCAGGATGGTCAGACCGAGCGCGAAGGTGATGTTTCCAGGCCAGTCAAGTTTCTGGTTTGGGCGAATTATCGCTGTCTCGTGCAGCTTGAGATACGCCCAGATTGTCCCAAACACGCCAACCGGCACGCTCACCAGGAACACATAGCGCCAGTTAATGGCCGCCAGCACACCGCCCAGAATCAGCCCGACAAATGAGCCGATAATCGCGGCCATCTGGTTGATGCCCATCGCCATGCCTCGCTGGCGCGCTGGGAAGGCGTCGGTGATGATGGCGGCGCTGTTGGCGAACAGAAACCCCGCGCCGACTCCCTGAACAAGGCGGAAGATAATCATCTCCAGCGCGGCGGTATTGCCAGAGCCGGGCGTGATGAAGAGCAGAATACTGCCTGCCGTAAACACCGCGAAGCCGAGATTATACAGCTTGACGCGGCCGAGCATGTCTGAGATACGGCCAAATGCGACCAGCAACGTCGCCGTCACCACCATATATCCCAGAAGGAGCCAGAGAAAATAATTTGTTTCACCTGGCGCAAGCGGATTAATGCCGATCCCAGTGAAGATCGCGGGCATCGAAATGAGGATAATGCTCGAATTAATCGTCGCCATCAGCACGCCAAGCGTCGTATTCGAGAGCGCGATCCACTTATAACCATCGCTTACCGATTCCACGCGCGAGCCGGCCTCAGGCGCCATCGCCTCATGGACCAGATCAGACGCGGCGTCTCGCCGCGCTATCCGCATAGCGATAAACCCCTTCCCTAAAAAGCGTTCAGCCGCGCCCATCACTGAGCGAGCGTACTGGTCGCGCGCCACTTTTTGAGCATAGCAAAACATTAACGCGGGCGTCAATGTTTTGCGCAGCGCGCATGAGCGCCTGCGGCCATCCGCTTTGGGGCGCGCTCAGGCGTCGCGGTGGAGTGCCGCGAAATGGGCGCGGGCGGCTTCAGGCGTAGGGATCGCCGAGACGCCACTGCCTTCTACTGAGAGCGCGGCGACCTGATTGGCCTCGATCACCGCAAGTTCCGCCGGAGCGCCAGCCGCGAGCGCGCACAGAAATGTCATGGCGAAGACATCGCCCGCGCCTGTCGGATCCATCTCATGTGCGGGGAACGCCGGGAATAGCTCCACCCGGCCACCGCGCCATAGCTCAGCTCCCTCACGCCCGCGTGTCACCACGAGGCAGGGGGTCCGCGCGGACCATGCGCGCAGCGTCTCCTCCGCCCGCGCCAGCGCGTCTGGAGTCGCTCCTGGCCCTGTCAGGTCTTCGCGACTCAGGATTAACGCGGCGCAGGAGCCAAACAGATCGCCAGCGCGCGCATCAAGTGGAGCTGGACACACCCGCCCGTTCGCGTCCCACTGGCGCAGCCATCCCTGCGGCGCGAGGCCAAGCGTCACCCAGCGCAGCGCGGCGGCGATGGAGGGGTTGAATTCCCGCGCCACAGGAGCCAGCAACACAATGGGGGCGGCGCGCCACGCCCTGGGGATGTCACACACGCGCAGCGGCTTTGCGACGGCGCGCAGAAACTGGAGCCGCTCGCCATCGCGGTAGATATTCTCGAACGTGGTGGTGGTGGGAGATGGGACAACACGCAGCGCGACGCCTGGCAGCACACCACGCGCGGCGGCGGCCACATCCGCGGCGGCGCTGGTGACCACCGCGACTCGCAGCCCGCGTAGGCTCGCCGTCCGCGCCGCGTAGAGCGCTGGCCCGCCCAGACGCCAGCCGCCGGGCGTCAGATCGCGAGTGAGATGACCAACGATGAGCGCGTCAGGGGTCGCGCGCTGAGAGAGCGGCGCCGCGTGTCGCGCCGAACCTGGAACATATGACATACGGCGCTCCAGAACGCGCATGAGCGGTGAAGCTAGGAGCGCCCACCCTTGCGAAGCGAGATTACAACCCGCCGCTGCTCGCCCTCGCCAGTGCTCTCGGTCGTGATGTCGCCGCTGTCGGCGAGCGCCAGATGGATGATGCGCCGCTCATTGGGCGGCATCGCCTCCAGGATGATTGGAGCGCCCGTCGCGCGCACCTGGTCAGCGACCCGGTACGCCATCTGGCGGAGATTCGTTTCGCGACGTGTCCGGTAGTTCTGCGCGTCCACAATCACACGCTCGCGATGTCCGGACTGCCGCGAGACGATCATGTTGACGATAAACTGGAGCGATGAGAGCGTCTCGCCTTTCCGTCCGATCAATGCGGCGACCTGACGCTCATCCAGCCCGCGAATGTTGAGGGTCAGCGGCGTCTCCCCGCTCGCGGGTCGCACTTCCACCTCAGCGGCGACGCCCATATGGCCCAGGATCATGCGCAGCGCCTCGATGGCGATCTCTTCGGATGTGGCGTCTTCTGGCATGACATCGGCCAGCGCGTCGGTCGTCAGTTCTTCCGCCAGGCGGAATGGCCCGCCAGCGGCCTCCTCCTCGTACTCCTCTTCATATGGCTCTTCGCCATCACCAAGCGTATCTTCGTCTTCGCCCGAATTGTAGGTGTCCATCGCCTCCGACCCGAACGCGGCGCCCCGAGCGCGCGCGTGCTCGGCAAGCACACGTACCCGCACTCTTGCTTCATGGGCGCCCACGCCACGAGACCCCCGGCTCGGCTCCTGCAGCACGAGCACTTCAACCTCGTCGCGAGTCCGGCCCAGCCGGGCCAGCGCCTGGAGAATCGCGTCTTCGATGGACTTGCCGGAGGCCTCAACGCTCTCCACCTTGTTCACCTGCTTCCACGGCTTCGGTTACGCGCGCCTGACTGATGGCTGCCGCGCGCACCTCCCTGCCCACTTTGCCCGGAGGTCTTACCGGTCCCCTTCTTGGCTCCGGAACGCGTGGAGCCATTCCCGCCAGTGGTCCCAGTAGCTTGGGCGCCATTGGCCGGGGAGCTTACCAGCGCGGCCTCGCGCGCGATGCGTTTTTCAGGTAACTCACCAGTTGATGGTTCGTCGCCGCTATTCTCCCGCGCAATCCGCTTCTCTGGCGCCTCATCGGGCGCTTGCGCTTCTAATGGCGGGCGTACGAGCGTCACACCAGACTTGGGGCCGCGTGGCCGGCGATCACGCGCGCCGCTCGCCGGTTTCTGCCGCTCGGGCTCCTCGGGCTGCGCATGCGCGGCCCGCTCGCCAGTGTCTTCTTCCACGAGCGTACCCTCGACCACGCGCTCGCTCTCCGCGCGCCGCGCCTCAGCCGCCGCGCGGTCAGCCGCCGCGCGGGCGGCGGCCTGCTCCTGGATCTGCCGGAAGCTCTCACGGAGTCCGCTCAGGAATCCGCCAGTAGGAGGGGTTGGCGCCGCCGTCTCGCTCTCAGGCGCTCCACCTGCCCGTCTGCCGCCTGCGGATGGGGGCGGAAGGGTCGGGGTCATCGCGCTCGGCTTGGGAACGAAGCGCTCCATGCCAGGAACGCCCACCCAGAGCGAGCCCCAGCCCGAAATAAAGTATTGCTGCACAGCGGAGAACAGCGTCGAGACGCTCCAGTAGAGCGCCAGCCCAGCAGGGAACCGCGAGCCGATGAAGATGGTGAAGAGCGGCATGATGTACTGCATCGTCTTCGCCGTCTGAGTCGTCGTATCCGGCGTCCCGCCAGTCCCACGCGGCATCACAGGCAGCGCCATGCGCATCTGCGCAAAGGTCAGCGCGCCCGCCACGACCGCGAGGGCGATGTTTGGTTCGATCAGCGAGAGGCCCAGGAACGTGGCGCTAGGCGCAGCAGTGAGATGCGGCAGGAACGGGTAAATCTGCTCATTGATCGCCGCGAGCACATTTCCCTGGGTATTGAGCACCTGATAAAACGAGTAGTAGAGCGCGTAGAGAAACGGCATCTGGATCAGCAGCGGGAGGCAGCCGCCATACATGCTGACGCCGTTCTCCTTATAGAGCGCCTGCTGCGCCGCCATCATGCCCTGTGGGTCGCCGCGATACTGCGCCTGAAGCTGCTTGAGCCTGGGGGCAAGCTCCTGCATCTTGCGGCTCGACGCGAGTTGCTTGCGCGTGAGGGGATAAAGCGATCCGCGAATCAACAGCGTAAGCAGGATGATAGAGAGGCCGAAACTGTGCACACCCTGATAGATCAGCATCAGGACATTAAAGACCGGCAGGAAAAACACATATTGGAAAACAGTGTGGATGGGCGAGAAGAGCGTGCCCAACAAATCGCCGATCCCCGTGAAGAAACTGCCCACGCCTGATGTCCTCCCTGGCGGCCTGGTGGCAACGCCCTACCCCCGTTGACGCGCCACTCGGCGCCCGCCGGGACCGCCTATGCGCGCGCCCTGCGCGCGCTCACGACCTCGCTCGTTGTATCCCGTGATTGTATAACCACGTTTATGGGAGTGGACAGACGCCCACACCATGTCACGGAGCGCCTGCCGCCACTTTCCAGATCGCCGCCCGGTTTGTTATGGAACAGGATCGTAGAGATTCCCATGGTAGAACGGATGACAGCGGCTAATGCGCTTGATCGCCATCCAGCCACCCCGTCCCAGCCCGTACTTGCTGACAGCCTCGTAGCCATACTGTGAGCAGGATGGCTCGAAGCGGCAGCTCGGTGGCAATATCCGTGAAATAGTCAGTTGATAGGCTCGGATGAGAGCCATGCCCACATATCTCATCGCGTCTGTGTCTCGCTTTTGGTTTCGCCCCTGGAATCGCTGATAGTTTCGCCTGTCGCGCTGGTTTTCCTGGAATTCGGCGCCCGGCTCTGATCGCCAGGCTCGCGCAGCACGTGAGCCTGCTCCAGCAGCGTGTCAACTTCGTTGCGAAGCGCCTCGTAGTCAGCGGTTGCCGCTTCAGGGCGCGCTATCACTATCATATCCCACCCCGGCGCGACATTCCATAGCCGGCGCCGGATCGCCTCACGCAACCGGCGTTTGACCCGATTGCGACGAACCGAGTCGCCAACCCGCTTGCTGACCGAGAATCCCACACGAGCGGGCGCAACTGGCGTGCCGTTCACGACGGGCGCGTGTGCGAAGGCGAGAGTCAGATAGCGCCCCTGGCGGCGCCTGCCCGTCCGCCGTACCCGCTGGAAATCGCCCGGCGAGCGTAGCCGTGAGGCGCGGCTGAAACGCTCTTCTGGAGTAGTACGGTCAGGCCTGTCCTCGCGTTCCACCGTCAGTACCCCGCTCGACCCACGCTGGGGCCGCCAGACAAACAAAAGCGCGTCTCGCGCCGCCCGGTGGGCGATGAAACACCCAGCTACGAGTCGTGGCGAGACGCGCTCCGTCCAAGTGGGAAAACCGCCGCCGCTAAGCGACAGTCAGACGCCAGCGTCCCTTGAGGCGGCGCGACTTGAGCACCCTGCGCCCATCGTGCGTGCTCATCCGCTTCCTAAAGCCATGATCGCGCTTCCGAGGAAGGCGCTTCGGATGTGTTAGCTTCATGGTATCGTTTCAATCCCTTTCCGCAAGACGTACCCCACGATTATACTGTAGGTTCCGTACGCTGTAAAGCGCGCCGAACCATCATCATGGCGAGGTCAACGGCATTGAAATGTGGCGGCGCGCGCCACCATCGGACCCGCCGTCGCGGATCCACGCCCGGCGCAGGCGGGCCCTATCGGCCAGCGACCTTTCAGGCGCGCGCGTTCACCAGCCGGGAAATGTCACTCCCGCTCCATTGCGGCTCGCACGATGCGCTCCCGCAGCTTCTCCGCGTCGTTGAGCTTGCTGAGGCGTCCACCAGGATCCAGCTTGTACTCACGGACAATCGCCCTTAATGAGCCTAGCCGCAGCGACTCCAGCGCTTCGCGCAGACCGTCCAGCCCCAGCCGCTCACGCAGCGCGAAAGGATCAGGCACCCCGGAACCCAGATCAGACGTTATCCCCGTCACGATAGTCGGGCGAAACGTGCGCCCGATAGTCGCCACGGGCTCCTCGTCCACAGCGGCGCCCTCAGCCGCTTCGGCGACGATCCGTGTGCGCGGGGACGGCGGGGGCGAATCATACCCGCTCTTGGGCTCCCCACTCACCGCCGACGCCACACGCCGCGCCAGCGCGGGATCGCGCTCCAACTCAGCGGCGACA
Organism: Chloroflexota bacterium; assembly: GCA_021814145.1. Classification (GTDB taxonomy): domain Bacteria; phylum Chloroflexota; class Ktedonobacteria; order Ktedonobacterales; family JADMIN01; genus JAKAIY01. Next base: position 4,735 of record JAKAIY010000042.1, on the reverse strand, counting down.
GCCCGCAGCGCACGCGCCAGCGCGTCAGGGCTCATCGCCGCCATGCCTTGCTCGGCGACGCTTTCCGCGCGCGCCGTCTCGGCAGGATCCGGGACCTCAGCGACGTTCTTCCGGCGACCACGCTTTGCGGGCGCCTCAGCCTTTACCGGATTATCTGATGTCATGGCCCTAGTAAGCCTGGGCGCTGCGCCGGTTGTATGGGCGCGAGTGCGCTGCGACACGGCGCTTTACCTCCCGCGCAAGCTCCATATACGCCAGCCCGCTGGTACTGGAGGGCGCGAAGCTCAGCACGCTCTCATGCTCACGGTGCGCCTTCTCCAGATCCAGATTCTTCGGGATGCGTGTGCTGAGCAGGCGCTCCTCGTATTTCTTTTCCAGAATGCCCCAAGTCTCGCGCGAAGTGGTGGTATCTTCGAAAAACGTCGCGATGACCCCCGCGATCTCCAGATCAGGCAGATCGAGTTGCTCACGCAGGTCCTCGATCACGGCGTCCAGCTTGTCAATCCCGATCAGGCTAAACTCCGTCAGCGAGATCGGCACCAGCACCTTGGTTGACGCCGCCAGCGCGTTTTGTGTCAGCACGCCGAGCGAGGGTGGCGTATCAATAATGATGTAGTGAAATTCCTGCCCCGTCAGCGCCCGCGCCAGACGCCACTCGCGCGCTGGCTTCGACGCCAGCTCGACATCCGCGTTTTGTAGGCGCCCATCGCCAGGAATCAGCCAGACATTTTCTTCGTTGGTCTGCCAGATGACTGAATCAATCTTGCGCGTACCCACCAGCACGTCATAGACCGATGGCGCGGGATGCACACGGCCCGTAAGGGCGTATGTGGCGTTGGCCTGGCCGTCCATATCCACCACCAGGACCTTGTAATTCAACCGGGCAAGTCCCGCGGCGAGGTTGACAGCGGTAGTCGTCTTCCCGACACCACCCTTGTTGTTGGCGATGCAAATGGCAGTCATAGGCGGATCCTTTGGCGTGGGAGCGCGGCTGAAAGTTTCCTGATCGGTCCCGCCCGCGATGGCGCCCAGCGCGCGAGTGAGGCCAGTGGCGACGCTGGCGAGTGTAGCATGGGGCCGCTGACAGTGTCAAAACGCGCGCCGGATGGGCTGGCCCACCCGGCGCATGTCACGCGCGAACGTATAGCGTGTAGAGCGGCGCGCTCAGACGCCAACCATTGTCTCCGCCGAAACGCCCAGCGCCTCCACGTCAGCGCGATAGAAGCGGCTGCCCCAGATACCGGCGACGCCCGCGCCAATCAGCGCCAGCGGACAAGTGAGCAGCAGGGCCAGGCCGATCTGGTGGCCGGGAAGCAGCGTCCCCAGCCAGACAGACAGCGCGCCTACCGCCGCTGGGGCGTAAATGTCGCCCAGGATATGCGCCAGTGTCAGTTCCAGCCCGCCGCCCGCCGCCCGCAGGTTCGGTGGTAACACATCCTGCAAGGCGGCGCTGGTCGGCCCGTTATAGACGTTCAGGAAGAAGGACGCGCCTAGCGCCAGGAGCGCGAAAATCGCCACGCCAATCGTTACCTGCGTAGACGCCGCCTGCGCCTGATAGGCCGGGATCAGGCGCAGGACATATGGCGCGCCCAACGCCATAATCAGGAATGGCGCGGCGATCAGAAAGCCCATGCCACCTGTGCGCACGCGCGCCCCGATGTGCTTGCGCCGCATGCGGTTCGACCATGCGCCACCATAGATGCCGCCCGCGATACCGCCCAACACCAGCAGCCCGCCAGCCAGAATCGAGGCGAAGGACGGCTTGAGCGCCGCCGCTCCATAGCCCGACCCCGCGCCGTAGGTATCGCTGAGATAGATGACCAGCCAGTATGAGGTGGCGGCAAGCGCGAAAAAGCCCATCGCGTGCTGGAGGAGGATCGCCCGGAACGTGGGAATGCTCCAGGAGCGGCTGATCGTCTCGCGCAGGCTGACTTTGCTTGTTCCGGCAATCTCAGGATCGCCCTCAGAGCGCTCGCGGTCGCGCAGGAAAAACATCATTGTGGCGAGAATCAGGCCCGGGACCGCGCAAATATAAAAGGCGAACCGCCACGTGTCAGGATAATCGAAGAAACCGCCGAAGAGAAACCCGATGCCCGCGCCAACCAGCGCGCTGGCGCCCCACCACGACAAAATGGAGGAGCGGCGCTTGACCGTAAACCACGCCGCCAGCAGTGGCGTGCCTGAAGGATAATAGCTGCCCTCACCCACGCCAACCGCCGAGCGCGCCAGAAACATCGTGGTGAAATCTGTGGCGCGGCCGGTCAGCAGCGTCGCCAGGCTCCAGAGCGCCACACCCGTGCCTACAACGATCTTGCGGCTGAAACGCTCGGAAAGGTAGCCAAGAGGGAAAGCCACGAGAGAATAGACGATGAGAAACGCGCTGCCGAAAAGACCAAACTGGAAATCGTTGAAATTAAGCTGCTTCTGGACTGTATCCGAGACGGCGGTAAAGATATAGCGGTCGGCGTAATTGATGAAGTTCAGACCGCACATCAGCCAGAACACATACCAGGCGTATACGCCAACGCCTGAGCGGGCAGCCAGTGGAGCGGCGCTCATGGCTGGATGATCGCTCACATCACTCACGGGTGTGGCTCCTCCCGATGGACTCCGCTAACGAGTCGCGTTAGCGGAGTGGCCACGCGCGATCGCCCTTCGCGTCCGCGCCGACGCCAGCGCAATTCTAGCATGGCTGGCAAGCGCGCTCAAGCGTCTTGCGAAATGGAGGCGCCCGAAAAATGGACTATATTCGCGAGTCTTCGCAAGTACCAAAACACACCCGAACGACTATAGAACCCAGTAATCATGGCTCATTTGCGATACTTTTCTTCAGTTCCATCATCAGAGTATCAGTGTTGGATGCTTGACTCTTTCAGACCATGACACAAATTATTCATGATCCATCATGTATAGCTCCAGAAATATCTGTCTTTCTTCATCTTTACGCTCCCCACCATTCCATGCTATAGTTTGTATAGTTATTCCTTTCACCACCCATTCGACATCCTCAAATCGCTACCAGTCGCCATTCATTGAAAAGAAGCGGATGAGGAGCGGGAGATTATGACACAACAATCCGCGGCGATTCAGGAAGCCGTAGCGCCGAAGGCGCATGAAAGCGTTGTCTGCCCCGTCGCGCGTACCGCGGAGATCATCAGCGGTAAATGGACGCTGCTTATCATTCGTGACCTGACCACAGGCACAAAGCGCTTCAGCGAGTTGGAGCGCTCGCTCGAAGGCATCAGCCCAAAGACGCTCTCAGAGCGGCTGAGCGAACTGGAGCGCCAGGGAGTGGTGAGCCGCCGCACCTATGCTGAAGTGCCGCCGAAGGTTGAATACTCGCTGACCGCCAAGGGTCAGGCGCTCGTCGGTGTGATCGATGCGATGCGCGCCTATGGCAGGTCCTGGCTCGACTGCGGCCCGGATCAGCCGTGCGAATAGCCGCTACCCACCGTTTCGCGCGTAACGGCTTTCTTTAAGATCTCGCCGCTGCTCCGCTCACAGCGCGCGCTCGATCAGCGCGACCGCGTAGCACGCGATTCCTTCCTGGCGTCCCGCGAACCCCAGCCCATCGGTTGTCTTCGACTTCACGCTCACACGTTCCAGTTCAATCCCCAGCAGACCCGCTACTGACGCTCTCATCGCGTGAGTATGCGGTGAGAGGCGCGGCCGCTCGGCCACCACTGTCGCGTCCACGTTCACCACACGCCAGCCGCCGCGCGCCAGCAAATCCATCGTATACGTGACAAAAGCGCCGCTCGACGACCCTCGCCAGCGTTCGTCACTGGAGGGAAAGTGCGCGCCAATGTCGCCCAGCGAGGCCGCGCCCAGCAGCGCATCCACCAGCGCGTGTAGCAGCGTGTCGGCGTCCGAATGCCCTGACAGGCCGCGCTCGTGAGGAACCACGACGCCGCCCAGCGTCAGGCGCCGCCCAGCGTCAGGCGGCGCAAACGCGTGAACGTCGTACCCAATGCCAATGCGCGTCTCAGACGCCATGGCGCGTCTCCCTTTTCCATTTCCGCATGATTTCACGTTCCAGAAGGCAGCCCGAACAGGCTGTCCATAATCGCCTTGGAGATCGGCACCGCATATCGCTCGCCATACGAGGAATACTCGACAAGCGCGCTGATCGCGACAGTCGGCGTCACTGGCGCGCCTGTTATCGGCGAGGCTGGCGCGTAGCAGGTGAACCAGGCGTGTGGCTTGGGCTGCCCCGACTCAGCCGTGCCAGTCTTGCCAGCCACATTAATCGGATACTTGACGAAATCTGAGGTTGTTGTGCCATCTGAGTCATGGATCGGCCCAAGCAACGCCACCTGCAGCACCTGCAAATTCGTGGCGGAGAGCGGCAGGGTCCCAACCTGATTCTGCCCCGAAGCGCCCGAAGCAAACACCGTCACCCCTGTCGTGTCCGTCACCGTGCTGACCAGGAGAGGCCGCAACCGCTTGCCACCATTCGCGATCGCGGCGGTCGCCATCGCCATCTGGGCTGGGGTCGCCTGGAAGTAGCCCTGCCCAATCGCCAGATTCACCGCGTCCACCGCCGTCCAGGTCGCGTTCTCGTTCTGCTTGAGCCAGCTCGGGTCAGGAACAATGCCAGGGTTCTCGACACCAGCGGGCAGGCCCACCATGCCTGTCGGCGCGCCATAGCCGAACGCTTTCGCCATATCCGGCAACAGGTTAGGGTCCTTATCGTTCAGCATCGCGCCAATCTTCCAGAAGACGACATCACATG
>JAKAIY010000041.1 GCA_021814145.1 Chloroflexota bacterium | reverse complement strand
GGCGCCTATGAGATCGCGGTACTGGCCGGTGATGGCATCGGGCCTGAGGTGACCACCGAGGCTGCGCGCATACTCGAAGCGGCTGGCGAGCGCTTTGGCCATCACTTCACCATGCGCGCGGCGCTGGTTGGGCAAGCGGCGATTGTGGCGGAGGGCGCCGCGATCAGTGACGAGACGATGGCGCTCTGCCAGCGGGCGGACGCGGTGCTGTTCGGCGCGGTAGGCGGCGTGGGCGTCGGCGCGCCCAACTCCAGGCTCCAGCCAGAGCAGGCGCTCTACCGCCTACGCAAAGAGCTGGAGCTCTACGCCAATGTGCGCCCAGTGCGCCCCCTGCCCGCCCTGACGCGATCCTCCACCCTGCGGCGCGAGGTTTTGCGCGGCGTGGACCTGATCGTCGTGCGCGAACTGACCGGTGGGCTGTACTACGGCCGGCCAAGCGAGATCACCGGCGTGGCGCCCGCGCGCTCAGCGGTTGACACGATGACCTATACCGAAGCGGAGATCGAGCGTATCACGCGCTACGCCTTCGAACTGGCGCGCGGGCGGCGCAAGCTCGTCACATCAGTGGACAAGGCGAACGTGCTCAGCTGCTCACGGCTGTGGCGGCAGGTCGTGGATCGCGTCCACGCTGACTATCCTGATGTCGAGCTGCGCCATCTGCTGGTGGACTCCTGCGCGATGACGCTCATCCGCTCACCGCGCGATTTCGATGTGATTGTCACCGAGAACATGTTTGGCGACATCCTGACTGACGAAGCGTCCATGCTCACCGGCTCGATGGGCATGCTCCCTTCCGCCAGCCTGGGCGCGCGCCAGACGGAGCACGGCCAGTTCGGACTGTATGAGCCTATCCATGGCACAGCGCCCGATATCACGGGTCAGGGCAAGGCCAACCCACTCGCCGCTATCCTGAGCGTGGCGATGCTCCTGCGCTACTCGCTGGGCCTCAAACGCGCGGCCGCGGCGGTCGAGCGCGCCGTGCGCCAGACGATCAGCGCGGGCTATCGCACCGCCGACATCGCGCTGGCGGGCGAGCGTATCGTCACGACACGCGAAATGGGGGATGCTGTCATCGCCCACCTGAAAGCATGAGTTACCCGAGCCGGGAAATAGCGGTCAACGCCGGGAGGAGGCGCGCGACATGGCTCCATTGACCAGCCTGGCGCTGGAGCTCCTCGCGGAGCGGCTGGCGATCGTCAGGCTGCCGCCGGACGCGGATTTACCACAGCTTCCGCTCGGCGGCGAACTGCTCTCACTGACCGTGACACGCGACGAGATCTCGATTGTCTGTCCCGAAGACATGGCCCCGGTGGGAACGGAGATCGCGGCGGGATGGCGCGCGTTGCGCGTCGTGGGCGAGCTTGACTTCTCCCTGATCGGGATCATGGCGGCGCTTACCGGCGCGCTTGCTGAGGCGGGCGTGAGCGTGTTTGCGCTTTCGACCTACACGACCGATTACCTGCTCGTGCGTGAGGAGGCGCTCGAACAGGCGGTCGCGGCGCTGCGCGCGGCGGGGCATACCGTCACTGGCGCATGAGCCAGACGCCGCGCGCCCGTCAATCAGCCCATCTTCGCGTGCGGCGCTGGCCCCAGCCGCGCCAGAGCCAGCATGATCTGCCGCCGCTCCTCCTCCAGTTTGGCCATGCGCTCACGGCGCTTGCCGCTCAGCGGCTCTTCCATCGCCCGCAGCTCCGCCAGCGTGCGCTCAATCTCGTCGAGGCGCAGGGACACCAGGGCGCGACGCCCCTCCCACACCATCACGGCGCGTTCACGGCCAGAGCTCACTCCAAGCCTTCTTTCCTGGATTGTCGCGTCTGCGCGGTCACTAGAGCGCGCCACTCTGCCCCTGGCGTACGAGCGTCGCGATGGTTTCCAGCAGGCTCTGATCCTTGTAGGGTTTGACAACGTAGGCGCTGGCCCCAAGTTGCTGCGCCCGCAGGCGATGCTTGTCAGCCGCGCGCGAGGTGAGCACGATCAGCGGCAAGTTGCGGTACTGCGGATCGTTGCGCAAGGTCGCCATCAACTCGTAGCCATCCATGCGCGGCATCTCGATGTCCAGCAGGACAGCGGCGGGCCGCTTGCGCCCAATGGCGTCCAGCGCCTCGATTCCGTCGCGCGCGCTCTGCGTTTCCCAGCCATTGGCCTTCAGCATGCCGGTTACGACCGTTCGCACGCTGGGGCTGTCGTCCACGACCAGAACATACGACGGCTTCACCGGCAGCGATGTGACGGTGGGGCGTCCCTCAGCCCCCACGACGAAATCGCGGGACGAGCCTGTTGGCGCCGCGCGCTGTGGCGCTGGGCCGGTGACTCCGCGCGGCGCGGCGGCTGGCTGCCCCCCATTCGGCTGCGCGCCGTATGGGATGCGAGGCAGCTGTGACGTGGCGCTACCGGCGGAAATCGGCTGTGACCCCGGCCCGGGGCGCTCCTCCGCGAGCGCGCCGCTGGAGGCCTTGTTTGGCTGCGTGAATGGCGCCAGGGGTATCGAGGGGCCGCCACGCTGCGGGAGTTGCGCGGCGCCTGGAGCAGCGCCCGGCTGCATGAACGGCGGCAGCGGAGTCGCGGGCCCACCCGTCTGCGGGAAGCCCGACCATGAAGGCGCGGGCCGGGCCGGCTGCGGCGCGGTTGGCGTCATCCCGTTCGCGCCTGGAGCGCCCGACCAGGGCTGAGCGGCCGCTGGCGCGGGGCGTGAAGCGGGCGCGGGCTGGGCGTACGGCGCCTGTTCCGCGGCGGGAATAGATGGCCGCGGGATACTCTGTCGCTGTCCAGCGGCAGGAACGCTCGCGGCTGGTAGCGTGTCGCGCCGTCCCGATCCGGGCGCTGGCAGCGTGATCTCATCCCGTACCGGGGTCGCCAGCAGCTCCAGCAGCTCCAGGATCACCACCAGTTGCCCGTTGCCGAGCGCGGTCGCGCCCGCTACGCCGCGCACATTGCGAAGATGCGAGCCAAGCGGCTTGGCCACAATCTCGCGCTGCGCGACAATGCCATCCACGAGCAGCGCGACCCGCCGCCGTCCAGCGTTGACGATCAGCAATGACGCGCGCTCCTCCACCGGGCTTGGCGGCTGCTTGAGCAGCGTCGAGAGGCGCACGATCGTATACTGTTCGCCACGCACCACCACCGCGGGCGCGGACGATGTGACACGCTCGTAGTAATCCAGACGGCCAATCTGCTCTACCACCGCCATGGGAATGGCGTAGACGTTCGTGTTGACCTTCACCAGCACCGCGCGCGCGATCTGGAGGCTAATCGGGAACCGCAGAGAGAAGATAGAGCCAGCTCCGACCTCAGATTCAACCTCGACCGAGCCTTTCAGCCGCGTCGCGGCGTCCCGCACAACATCCAGCCCAACTCCACGGCCACTCTCTTCCGTCACCGACTCCGCCGTGGAAACGCCTGGCTGGAAGATGAGATTGAGCGCCTCGCGGTCGCTGAGCGCCGCATAGGCGTCCACCCATCCGCGCGCTACCGCCGTCTCGCGCAAGTGTCCGGGATCAATGCCACGCCCATCGTCCTGCACCTCGATGAGCACCTGATTCCCTTCGTACGTCGCCGAAACAACGATCTTGCCCGCGCGTGGCTTGCCCGCCGCCAGCCGCTCTTCTGGCCGCTCGATGCCATGATTGACCGCGTTCCGTACCAGATGCAGCAGCGGACCCTCGACTTCTTCGACAATCTTGCGGTCCACCTCGGTGTCTCCGCCTTCGAGGAAGAACTCGATCTCTTTCCCTTCGCGCCGGGCCGAATTCCGCGCAGCACGATACAGGCGGGGCGCGAGCGTGCTGATCGGCACCAGCCGCGCCTTGAGCAGCCGGTCCTGTACCTCAGAGCTGAGGCGCGTCTCACGCGCGAACGCCACCTGAAGCTCACGAATCAGCGCGCTCATCTCCCGGCTCAGCGCAACCTCATCGTTGACAATCTCGCTGAGAATACCGGAGAGGCGGTGGAACTCATCGTAGCGGTCCATCTCCAGCGCGTCGAAGCCACGTAGATGCTCCAGCATCCCCGCCTGCCCGCCGGGGAGCGGCGCTCCTGGGCCCATGCCCTGCCCCCAGGGCATGGGCGGCAGCGAACTGGGCATGTTGGACATGTTGAGTGAGGGCAGTCCGCCAAGCGGCCCCGCCGGTTGCTGGCCGCTTGGAATCATGAACGTGGCGAACCGTCTGTCAAGCTGTCCGTTGATGTCCCGCAGACGCTCGCTGGCGTTCGTTGAATCCTCAACGAGGCGGTTGAGCCTGCCAACCCGCTCTTCATAAATGGAGCGGTTGACGAGCAGCTCGCCGAACAGGTTGACCAGCTCATCCAGGCGGCTCAAGCGGATACGGACGCTGAGATCTTCCCCTGGCGCGCGAGCGGCTGGCTCCTCCGCTTCAGGCTGGGGCTCGTCCGATTCGGCTGTGGGCTCGATCTGCAGGCTCTCCACCGGGCGCCCGGTGATCGCGCCATAGCGATCAATGAGCGCCTGTCCCGCTTCCCGCTGCGCCTGCGACCCGACAATCGCGCCAGAAATGAGCTGGTCGAGTGTTTCCGCTGTCTCAAAGAGCAGCGCCAGCTCCTCTGGCGACAGGCCGCGGCTCTGCTCAGCGAGCTGATCGAGCAAATCTTCGGAGGCGTGGGCGATCCGCTGAATCACCACGAATCCCATCATCCCGGCGGCGCCTTTGAGCGTATGCGTCGCCCGGCGCACAGACTGGATGACCCGCATTTCGCCGGGAGACCGCTCCAACTCGGCGATACCATCGGTTATCGTCCGCAGGTGCTCTGCGGCTTCCTCGCGGAACACCTCCATCGCCTCAGGTGATTGCTCGGTCGTCACCTGCGTCCGCGGTCCCACACGCGTCTGCGGCCGCACTTCGAGGGCGCCGCCGCGCACCGTGACCGAGCTTTCGCCCATTCCCACGCCAAGCGACGAAAACATCATCTGGCGGCGGAGCTGCACTTCCAGCTCTTGCCGGATGCGCTGCTCCTCCTCGCGGCGGATCTCCGCCGCGATGTCCTGGCGCACCTCATCTTCGAGCGTGCGCCGCAGCTCCTCGCGCACGGACCGTTCTAGCTCAGCGCGCTGCCCGGCGCTCAGGCCCTCCCCTGTTGGAGCCTGACTCGATGGTGATGGCCCCCAGGTGAACCGCGCCACGGTCGCCGTATAGCCGCCATCAGGTGTGGGGGCGCCCGATGCGAAGACGCTCATGAACTGCGCGAGGGTTTCGAAGGAAGAGCGGAATTCAGCTAGCGCCTCGTCCATCTGCTCCTGCGTGACCGTCAAATTGCGGCCAGCGGCGGTGAGCAGCGCGATGAGCTTCTTGAGGCGCGTTGTCGTGACCCAGATAACCGAGAGCGGCAGATAGGCGCGCACCGCCTCCGGGCTATGACGCAGATCGAGGTTCATCTGCTGTCCGACCCACTCCTCCAGCCGCTCCAGCGCGTCGTGTGACCCGTCGAGGAAGCTCTGGAGCTGGCCGCGCTCATTCTCCATCGCCTGCGCGGCCTCGCGCAGCATTTCGACGGTATCGCGCAGATTCGCCGCATGGCGGCGCACAGCCTCCTCCTCGACCCGCATCGCATCGAGCGCGTCGCTGGCTCCTGAAGGCAGCCCCATTCCCGCGGGCGTGGCGGGAACAGCGGGCGCGGCAGGCGTCACAGGCTGCGCGGGCATACCTTGCGGCGCGCCCCAGCCTGGCGATGAGGGAGGCGGCTGAACAGGCATCCGCGCGGTCGCCTGCGACTGGATAAACGCCTCGTTGTCGTGGTTTTCCTCAGGCGCAGCCGCGCCGGGAGGAGTCGCGAACGCGGGCGGCTGCGTAGGAATGGCGGGAGCCACGCCCGTCGCCATCTCCGAGAAAGACTGGCTCCAGGGGTCAGCGGCGCGCGGAGCCGAAGGAACCGGCTCGACGGGTCGCGGCGCGGTCTGGTTGAGCCCCCCCTGAGGAACGGGTGGCGCCACCAGATCGCCAGACACGGGCAACCGTGGGGTAGGCGGGCCAGCTACCGGGGCGGACGTGGGTGAGCCAAACGCCGCAAGCCAGTCGGGAATCTCAGCGGGTGACGGCGGCGCCTGGGTGGCGCTGGCCTCCTGGGCCACCTCCCACGACGCGGTGGGTGGCTCGGCGGCGGAGGAAGCGAATGGCGGCTCGGAGACGCCCAACAGAGATGTTGGCCCGCGATAGGCCATGTGGTCCTGGTCATCCTCCGCGACAATCTCCGCGTCGCTTTCACCGGCGCGAATCAGGCGCGCGATGCGCTCCATACGGGCGCACGAGCGTCGCAGCAGCGCGACGGTTGGGGCGTCCAGTGGGGTCTGTTGCTCGAGCGCGCCGTCGAGAATGAGCTCCATGCCCTGAGCGATATGCGCGAGACCGTGGAAATCCATCATCGCCGCCGAGCCCGTGATGGTGTGTGTCCGGCGATAGGATTCCTCAATCGCCTCACTGTCATCCGGGGCGAGCTGCAACCGGTCAAGGTGCGCCTCGATCTCAGGGATATAGGCGTTCACCTCGTCCAGAAACGAGTTGACTATGGTTGATTTGTCGAAACCCTCTGATGACATGCCGCACGCACCGTCCTGCCTGGACTCTGAACGCCCTGCCCGTATCGAATCCAGAGTATCACATATATCTCACTCATCTGTCCGCCGTTTGTTCACCCAGCTGGCGCCGGGCGGAAAAACCGCTCATCGGCGCGCTACCTCTGCTCCGGCGGCGGATAGCCGCCCGGATAGCCTGGCGGGTAGGGTGGCTGCTCTCCATACCCACTCTGGCCGTACTCCTGCTGACCCAAGCGCTGCTGCCCGTAGCCGTTTGGCCCGTACCCCTGCTGCGATGGCGCCCCGCCGTCTGGCTGTCCTTCAGTCCAGGTCGCATCGTAGGCGCCGATGTCGAAGGCGTTTGGAGCCGGCGCGTATGACGCTGAGAGCGGCCCAGCGGGGAGCGCTGGATATTCCTGAATGGATGGCGACCACCCGGGGGCGCCCAGTTGCGGCGCCGCGGGGGAAGATTGCGGCGGCAACTCCGGGCGCGGTTGCAGGCCTGCCGCCTCGGCGATGCGCTCTGGCAAGCGGAATGTCGCGACCGATGCGCGCAACTGTTCAGCCAGATTGGCCAGAAAGCTGACCGCCGACATCGTATCTTGCGTGATCGCGTTTGTTTGCCGGGTGACTTCCGCGATCTGGTTCATCGCTACGGCGACGGTTTCAGCCACCTGCCGCCGCTCGTTCGCGCCGCGCGCGATGTCGTTGATCATATGCGCCTGGCGCTCCACCGCGCCGTAGATGCGTTGCAGTGAGCGGCCCGCGTCATCCGCCAGCCGGGAGCCAGCCACCACCTCCTGCGTGCTCTCCTCCATCGCGATGACCGCGTCCTGCGTGTCACCCTGAATCGCCTGCACGATCTCGCTTACACGCTTCGTCGCATCGGCCACGCGGGTCGCCAGGACGCGAATCTCATCGGCGACCACCGCGAAGCCGCGCCCGTTGTCGCCCGCCGCCGCAGCCTGAATCGTCGCGTTGAGCGCTAGCAGGTTGGTCTGCTCGGCGATATCCTCAATCAGGCGCACGATCTCACCGACCTCCTGCGAGCGTTCGCCGAGGCGCTTGATCTTCTTGGAGGTTTCCTGCACGTTCTCGCGGATGTGCGCCATGCCTTCGGTCGTCTTGACCACCGCCATCTGGCCCTCACGCGAGCTATTCAGCGCCTCACGCGCCGCTTCGGCGGCCTGGAGGGCGTTCGTCGCCGAAAGCTGGACGAAATCGGCGATCTGGGCCACCCGCTCGGAGGCGAGTGAAATCTGGCGCGCCTGCGCTTCAGAAGCCTGCGTTACATCGGTGGAACGGTCGAGCAGGCGGCGCGTCGCCGCGGTCACCTGATTGGCTGTCGTCTGGACACTGCCGACGACCTTCGCCAGTTCCTCGATCATGAAGTTGAACGAGTCCGCCAGCACGCCCAGGGTATCCGGCGTCACTTCAGCCTGCACCCGCAGATCGCCCTCACCGACCGCGCTGACTTCCGTTAGCAGCCGCTCAATCTGCGACTGGAGCTGCACGGCGTCGGGCGCGTCCGCGACTGGCTGCTGCATCGCGGCGTTCGCGCTGCGCACGGCGAGCGCATTGATCATCATCGCGAGCTGCGCGTAATCATCATCACCCATCACGACCGCGCGCGCGCTGGCGTCACCCGACGCCACCTGGCGCGTGATGTCTGTAAGCGACGTGATGTATGCGCGAATAGCCCCGCGCATGCGCGTCAACGCCACAATCACGATCAGCAGTGTCAACGCCATCGTTGCGAGCGTCACGGTCCAGAGCGTGGTCTGCGGGCTCAGCCCGCCAAATGGCTGCGTCACCGCATACCAGCCAATGAACAGAATCGCAATGGCGGGAACGGCGCAGGCGATCACGGTGAACAGATTGAGCTGGGCGCTCATCCTCCACCCCGTGCGGTTGGAAGCGTCCATAATTGTGGTGGCCTCCTCGAATAGGCTGGCGCGTCTAGACTGGCGAGCCGCCGGACGCTTGGCCCCTCTATCGTAGACTCAACAGGATTCTTGCCAGTAGTATTGGCGGACGCCTCCCCAGGTGGCGTCCGCGAGCGACGGATGGGGAGATCCCCCCGGCGCGTGCGCGGTCTCCTCCGCGAACGTGAGGAGCGCCGTGCGTTCGCTTACGCGCCTGCCGTAGTGTATGTCATCGCGGCCAAGAACGCCTATGGCGCATGACTAACGGAAACCCCCGCGACGCGATGGCGGAGTCCCCTGAAGCGACGCCCTAGGTTCGATCATCCGCGTGATAGCGTTGCATACGGTCGCTAAACAGCAGCTTTTCCGGGTCAAGCGCGATGATTAATCTTGAGCCATCCTGAACGATTCCGTCCAGAAACGGGCGGGTCCATTCCGGCGCGCCGTCAATCGTATCCCGCCGGATAGCCGCGTCCATCGTGCGGATCTCTGTGACGTCATCTACCAGAAAGCCGGCCTGCATATCACGCGCCGTTACCGCGAGCAGGCGACTGCGAGGGGTGAGATTCGTAAAGCCTATGCCAGCGAACGCGGCGAAGTCCACTACAGAGACAATCGTCCCCCACAACTGGGTTATCCCCAGCACCCAGGGCGCGACATTGGGCAGCGGCGTAATCTCGAACCCACGCTCGACATTCTGCACTGCCTGGGAAGGCAGCGCGCAGGCAACACCCGCCACATCGAAGATGATATGCTGGGGCTCACCTTGCGCCTGAGCGGCTTCGGAGCCGAGACCCATCAGGCGCAGCAGCGCAGCGATCTGCTCAGGATCAGTAGCGCCTTCAGCGCGCGCGATCTGCTCGACCGTCTCTGGCGTCAGCTCACCGCCCGGCGCCTGCCCGCGATTGATCGCCGCCAGTGTCCGCCGCATCAGCTCAAAGACCTGGGCGCGCTGGGATTCCGGTATTGGAGCCAAGCCGGGAACCTGTCCGCGCGGGGTGTCCATATGTCCTCCGTGTCTGCTGTTCGCCTGTCCCGCTGTGCGCGCCGCGCCTCAGGCGCCGCAAGCAATGATGAGCGCCGAGCGCGGCCAGGCTGGAGCCCAGCGACGCCCGGTTCATAATCGCCAGCGCGCGCGGCTACATCGCGCCCGTCAGCGAGCGGACCCCCATCAGCAACTCATTACTGTCAAATGGCTTGGTGATGTAGAGATCGGCGCCCTGTTGCAGGCCCCATTTCTTGTCTACTGGAGTATTCTTGGCGCTAATCAGGATAACGGGGATGTCGCGGCTCACACTATCCTGCTTCAGCTTGCGGCAGACCTGAAAGCCGTTCATCTTGGGCAGCACCACATCCAGCACGATGCAGCGCGGCCGTTCACTCTTGGCTTTTTCCAACGCCTCATCGCCATCTACCGCGGTCACAACATCGAAACCGCCTTCACGCAATGGCGTCGCGATAAGCGTCAGATCAGTCCAGCTATCGTCTACTACAAGCACTTTTGGTCCGGGCATAAATCGTATCTCCCGCGCTTTCCCGCTTCAAGCCGCGTCACGATCGGCTGCGCCTGGGAACGCCAGCGGGGTGTCGCGCATGACGCCGTGACGCGTCGAATAACCTGGCGAATGCCGTCCAGGCTTCCCCCTGGACATGCCGTCCAGCTTCATCAGAAGTGGACGGCGGCTGCTCAGCGCATTCCGCGCCGCAGCCGCATGCCTTGCTGGCTCTCACGACGGGCCGCCCGTTCACGCGCGGCGGGCGTATCCAGATACCGGCGGACGGATTGAACCAGCTCGGAGGAATCAAACGGCTTCGTAATATATTCCGTTGAGCCAGCCAATCTGCCACGCATCTTATCGAATATCCCATCCTTGCCACTTAACATGATAATGGGCAAGTCGCGATATTCGGGATTATTCCGTACGAGATGGCAGATGTTATACCCATCCATGCGTGGAAGCACGATGTCGAGCAGAATCAGGTCAGGCTGGGTATCCGAAACCGCCGCCAGCGCGCTCAACCCGTCACCTGCCGTCACGACACGGATGTTCTCACGCTGTAGTGTAATCTGCACGATTTTTCGCACGGTGGGGCTATCGTCCACAACCAGCACAACCGGCTGCGCCACCTGCATGTACCCTCCTGAGCCGCCGCTCGACGCCTGCCGCGTCTCTCACGCTCCCGCGAGAGGCGCTATGTTGTCTTCTTCAGATTTTGTTTCCTCGTTTGGACGGCGTATCGCCAGAGCTGTTCGCTCTCGCGTCAGCCATTGCCTTTCGCCTGCCGGGAGCCTGACTGCCAGGTATACCATTGATGCAGGCGACCCATCTCGTAATCAACCTCGCGCAGAAACGCCGCCCACGGCTCATCAAATGTGCGGCCATTTCTCAACCCGCCCAGCTCGTCCGCGCATATCGCGTCATAGATCTCGCGAACCATCGCGCGCATCATCCGGGCGGCGTCCCAGTAACAGGTGATTAACTCCTGTCCCCGCACTACCTTGTTCAGCGTCTTGATGTCGTTATAGGCTAACTGGCCCTGTTCAACACCAATCAGGCCTTCCATTCGCGGATACGCGCGCGACGCGCGATCGAGCGTCGGCGCGATCAGCTGGCCCATCCTTCGCGACGCGTCGGTTGGCGTTGTATCGCCACGACCGCGGGTGGCGCGGGAAAAACGCGCATGGTGCGTCAGCAGGTCATTGATGAAGCCCCCCATCAGGAGCGCGAGTTCCATCATGAGCTGTTCCGGGGCGCCGCGCGGCAGTTTTTCCAGCGCCGCCTTGCTCCGCATGATCGCTTGCGTGAGGCTCCGGCTCAACTCGTCCTCGAACCTGCGATCAACCAGTTCCAACAATCCCTGTTCCAGGAGCGTGGTCATCCATGCCCCAACCACCGCCTCAGGTATCAACAGGGCGAAGGCGATCGCGTAGGCGGGGTGGCGCTCATTGCAGAGCGTGTAGATCCAGGCGGCGTCAGGGCTCAGCGAGGCCAGGCGCCGGTCGTTGCTCGCGACAGGGAGTTTGCGCGCGCATGCGGTTCGCGCGAGAGGCCGGACCGTCATGTGGTCACGCTCGTCGGCCAATCGCAGCGCTTCCAGCAGCACATGGTCAACATTCATCGGTTGCCCGGCGCTGGGAGTATACATGCCACCCGTGCGGCGCATCACGGAGTTATCCCGGCGGAATTCGAAACGTCCCTTTTCCCACCGGATCGCGCGACTCAACGCCTGCGTCACGACGAACTCGCGCCGTTGAAGCTCTTCCGCCGGGCTGAGCAGGCCATTATTGACCATATACTGCGTTATCGCCGGCAAATCCTTGCGCGCGTCCTGGGGTACGAGCATCGCCTGGTCAGAACTGACGCGCCCCATCGCGCGAAACAGACCAAGCAGGTCAGGATCGGGAGTACTGGGCTCTTCCAGGCGGGTAATCGCGCCATCCTGCAAGTAGATATTGAGCCGGCTTGAGCTTGTCTGCACGATGAGGACACCGGTCTTCCCGCCGAGCGCCAGCATCTTCAGTGTGGACTGGAGGCCCAGTGTCTCAAGGTCCCCATCCAGAATGCGGCTCTGCGGGCCACCTGGGCCATCATCATTCATGTCAGGCTCCCCGAACATGCTCACTCCACCCCGCATACACGCCACGCGACCGCGCATTCCTGAACGACAATCAGCGAAATTGTATGCTTTCGCCCACCTGGTACGCGCCCGTCGTCCTCGTTAAAAGGCGTGCACATTGAACGCGAAGCGCGCCAGGGGAAGTCTGGGTCATTGTATCACAACGGTTGTTCCGCACAAGAGGGTCATCATACCGTATCCGCGTCGAACAGGCCTGTATCCGCTGCGGCTGGAGCGGTGTCGCCGCGCGTCGCAGCGCGCGGCTCCCGGGTGGTATGGCGCGCGCGCTGGCCACCATTGAGCGCCGTCTCTACGAATAGCCACCGGTGATGCGGGCACGGCCCGTGCGCGCGCAACGCTTCCAGGTGGTCGGGCGATCCGTACCCCGCGTTATGCTCCCACCCATACTGGGGATAGCCCGCCGCCAGTTCCGCCATGACATGATCGCGATAGACCTTGGCGATGATCGAAGCGGCGGAGACCGCGGGCGCCCGGGCGTCCGCCTTGACCAGACAGCGCACACGCGCGACGCGGTCAGCGGGCGCGGATGGCTTGATCCTGCCATCCACGATATATTCGTCCGCGTCAATGCGGGCGATCAGCGCGCGAAAAATGTCACGGTTCGCCCAGCCCACCCCACGCTGATTGATAACCGCCACAGGCGCGACCGCAATCGCCAGCGCCACGGCATGCGTCCGCACCAGCGCGGCGACCTCCTCGCGTCTGCGCCGGGGCGTCGCCTTGGAATCGCGCAGGAAAGGCGCGAGCGGTCCCATCAGCTCCGCGAAGTCGTCGGGCAGGATCACCGCCGCCGCGACGAGCGGCCCGGCCAGCGCCCCACGCCCCACTTCATCCAGCCCACACTGTCGCCGGAGTCTCCGCGCCGGAGCTTCCAGCAGCTCCGGCTGGCTCCAGGCGCCTGGCGCATCCGCTCCAGGCGGCGTATCATCAGGAGCCATGCGCATCTCCATCTCCATCCGCGAGGAACGTGAGCAGCGCTTCGTTCACCGCGTCAGGCGCCTGCTGGTTCAGCCAGTGGCCCGCCTCGGGGAAACGCGCTATGCGCAGATCGCTCACCCAGGCGCTCAGGCCATCCAGCAATTCAACGCCGAGATACGGGTCCCGTTCGCCCCAGAGCACAATGGTTGGCGCGGAGATGACCCGCGCGACCCCCACCGCCGACGGCACATCACGCACAAGCTGGCGGTAATATGAGAGCGCGGCGGTCAGGGCGCCGGGCCGCGCGATGGCGGTGACGTAGCGCTGGATATCGGCGTCGCCCAGCCACTCGCGCTTGCGGTCAGCCGAACGGAAGGTACGCCAGACAACGCCATAGTTATCGGCGGCGATAGCGCGCTCGGCCCACCCCGCGAACTGGAAGAAGCCGATATACGCGCTGCGCCTGAGCTGCCGGAGATTGCGCAGCTCGCGCAGCGCCAGGTGCGGCGCGTTGAGGACGGCCAGCCGGCGTACGTAACCTGGCTCGCGCATCGCGAACGACCAGGCGATCACGCCGCCCCAGTCATGCCCGATGACATCCGCCTCGCGCGCGCCCATCGCCTCGATCACGCCTCGCGCATCGGCGCAGAGCGTCGCCAGGTCATAGCCTTCACGCGGCTTGTCGGAGAGGTTATAGCCGCGCATGTCCAGCGCCACCACCCGCCGGATCCGGGAAAGTGGCCCGATCATGGCGCGCCAGGAATACCAGAACTCCGGGAAGCCATGCAGCAGGATGGCGAGCGGGCCAGAGCCGGCGGCGACATAGTGCAGCCGTATCCCGTTCGTCTCAACGTAGTTCTCTTCCCACCCATGTGGCAGGGCGAAGGCCTCGCGATCTTCGCCCCGCGCCAGGGGGGTGTCGCTCTTCACGTGAAGGCCCGGTAATTCACTACTCACGCACGTCATCGTACAACACGGTGCTGAGATAGCGCTCACCAGCGGAGGGGAAAATGGCGACAATCACCTTGCCATCATATTCCGGGCGCGCCGCCACTTGCGCCGCCGCCCAGGCCGCCGCGCCGCTGCTGATGCCCGTCAGCAGGCCCTCCTCACGCGCCAGCCGCCGCGCCATCTGGATCGCGTCCTCATCGCTTACCGTGATGATCTCATCAATCAGGTCGGTCTTGAGAACCGCTGGCACGAAGCCCGCGCCGATGCCCTGTATCTTGGTCGGGCCAGCCTGACCACCAGAAAGCACAGGGGAAGAGCTCGGCTCGATGGCGATCATCTTCAGTTCCGGCTTGCGCGGCTTCAATACCTCACCGACACCGGTCAGCGTGCCGCCTGTGCCCACACCTGACAGCACCGCGTCCACCTGCCCATCAGTGTCACGCCAGATCTCTTCCGCTGTTGTCGCGCGGTGGATCGCCGGGTTCGCGGGATTCTCGAACTGCTGCGGCATCCACGCGCCAGGCGTTGTGGACACCAGCTGGTTCGCCTTCTCTATCGCGCCAGGCATGCGCCCCGAGGCAGGCGTCAGCACGACCTCCGCGCCCAGCCGCCGCAGCACCATCCGCCGCTCCAGGCTGACCGACTCCGGCATCACCAGCACACAGTGATAGCCACGCGCCGCCGCCACCCAGGCGACACCAATGCCCGTGTTGCCGCTGGTTGGCTCAATGATCGTCGCGCCGGGCTTCAGCACGCCCCGCTGCTCAGCGTCGTTGATCATGCTGACCGCGATGCGGTCTTTCACACTGTAGCCAGGCTGGAACGATTCCAGCTTGGCCAGCACAGTCGCGCCGCCGGGCGCGACCCGGTTCAGGCGAACAAGAGGGGTATTGCCGATCAGTTGGGTCGCGTCAGTCGCCCAGCGTGGCATCATTGCGCTCCTTCCACACGCCATTCTGGCATGAGGGGTCATTTACCGCGAATCGTCGCTGGCCGGCTCGGCGCGGCCAGCCGTCAGAGATAGTACATCATTTATATCAACTTCATCAACAATAGCGTCAGCGCCATACGCTCACGCCATGCGCTATGATACGGCGTGTCCACCAGGCGACTGGCGCGACCGGCGCGACCGGCGCGCCGCTCAACCACACGAGGAGCTACCAGTCTATGTCCACCACCTCCGCGCAACCTCGCTGGGATGTCTCGACCGTCTTCCCCAGCCTCGATTCCCCCGAATTCGCCGCCGGGTTCGCCGCTGTCGTCGCCCGCGTGGACGCGCTAACGGCGCTGTTCGATGAGCTGGGCGTAGGCCGCCTGGAGCAGGCCCCGGCGATGGATGACGCCCTTGTCGCGGCGGTCGAGCGCGTCATAGACGCCATGAATGAGACGCTCGCCGCGTATCGCACGCTCAGCTCATATATCTATTCCTTCGTCGTCACCGACTCGCGCGACACGACCGCCCAGGCGCGCCAGAGCGAGGCGCAGCGCCAGAGCGTGCGGCTGGCCCAGCTGCGCGCGCGCTTCACCGCCTGGGCAGGCTCGATGGATATCGAGGCGCTCATCTCGCGCTCCACCCTGGCGCGCGAGCATTCCTTTCCTCTGCGCGAGGCGCGTCTCTTCGCCGCGCATCTCATGGAGCCGGGCGAAGAAGCGCTGGCCGCTGAGCTGAACGCGACCGGTGGCGTCGCGTGGGCGCGCCTGCACGCCACGCTCACCTCGCAGATCACCGTTCCCGTCACCCTCGATGGCGAGACGCGGGAGATGGCGATGAGCATGGCGCGCAACCTGGCCTTTCACCACGACCGCGCCACCCGTCGCGCGGGCTACGAAGCGGAGCTGGCGGCGTGGGAGCGGAACGCCGCGCCGCTGGCCGCCGCGCTCAATAGCATCAAGGGCCAGGTAATCACGCTGAACCAGCGGCGCGGCTGGGAGACGGCGCTCGACGCGGCGCTGATGGACGCTCGCATAGACCGCGCTACCCTGGACGCCATGATGACCGCCGCGCGCGAGTCGTTCCCCGACTGGCGGCGCTACCTGCGCGCCAAGGCCCGCGCGCTCGGTCTGGAGCGCCTCGCCTGGTACGATCTCTTCGCGCCAGTCGGTGGCGCTGGCCGCCCGTGGACCTTCACCGAAGGCGCGGACTTCATCGTCAGCCGCTTTGGCGCCTACTCCGACACGCTTAGCGCCTTCGCCAGCCGCGTCTTCCGCGAGCGCTGGATTGACGCCGAGCCACGCGCCGGCAAAGAGGATGGCGCTTTCTGCATGTGGCTCTGGAAGGACGAGTCACGTGTGATGGCCAATTTCAAGCCGTCGTTCGATGGCGTCAGCACGATCGCCCATGAGCTTGGCCACGCCTATCACAATCTCCAGCTCTCGGCCCGCCCCATGCTGCGGCGCGAGACACCCATGACGCTGGCCGAGACCGCCAGCATCTTCTGCGAGACGATCATTCAGCGCGCCGCGCTGGCTGACGCCCAGCCAGAGGAACAGATCGAGATTCTCGAAGCGGCGCTACAGGGCCAGTGCCAGGTGATCGTAGACATCACCAGCCGCTTCATCTTCGAGCGTGGCGTCTTTGAGCGACGGCGTGAGCGCGAGCTCTCCATCGCGGAGCTGAGCGATCTCATGACCCAGGCGCAGCGTGAGACCTATGGCGATGGACTGGATGAGACGGCGCTCCATCCCTACATGTGGGCCGTGAAGTCGCACTACTACAGCCCGGCGCGCTCGTACTACAACTTCCCGTACATGTTCGGACTGCTCTTCGGCGTGGGCCTCTATGCCCGCTACCAGAGCGATCCCGACGGGTTCCGCGCCGGGTATGACAACCTGCTGGCCTCCACGGGCGAAGGTGACGCCGCTACGCTGGCCGCGCGCTTCGGCATTGACACGCGCGAGCCAGCTTTCTGGCGCGCCAGCCTGGATGTCATCCGGCGCGACATCGCCCGCTTCGAGGAGCTGGTTGAGCGGCGGGTGGATTAGAGCGGTAGCGGGCTGACCACAATCGTGTCTCCGTGGCTGGCGCCCACTGAGACCATCGCCAGCCGCGTCTCCAGCAGCTCTTCGATCCGGCGGAGGTAGTGGCGCGCGTTCTCGGGCAGCTCATCCCAGCTCGTCGCCTGGCTGGTCGGCGTCATCCAGCCCGGCCACTCCTCATAAACGGGCTCACAAAGCTTCATATCATCCAGATTCGCGGGCATCGAGTCGAAGACCCTGCCTTCGGCGCGATAACTCGTGCAAATCTTCACCGTCTCGAACTCATCCAGCACATCCAGCTTCATCACCGCAAAGCTGTCCAGCCCGTTGATGCGCGCCACATAGCGGCCCGCGACGGCGTCGAACCAGCCGCAGCGGCGCGACCTGCCGGTCGTCGTGCCATATTCGTTTCCGGCCTTGCGTATCCGCTCGCCTGTCTCATCACGCAGCTCGGTCGGCATTGGGCCAGAGCCTACCCGCGTGATATACGCCTTGTAGACGCCCATCACATGCTCGATGGCGCGCGGAGGCAGGCCTGATCCAGTCGCCGCGCCGCCCGCCACAGTGGAAGATGATGTCACGTATGGGTAGGTGCCGAAGTCTACGTCCAGCAGCGCCGCCTGCGCGCCTTCCAGCAGGATGCGCTTGCCCTCGCCGTACGCGGTCTGGAGCATCGCCTGCGTGTCGGTGATGTGCGCGCGCAGTCGCTGGCCGTAGCCAGCGTATTCGGAGTGAATCTCTTCGAGCGAAAGCGGCGACTCGCCGTAAATCTGGGTAATCATGCGATTCTTCTGCGCGAGGGTGACCGCCAGCTTGGCGCGCAGCGTGTCCACATCCAGCAGGTCCGCCATGCGGATGCCGCTGCGTGAGAACTTGTCCACGTAGGCGGGGCCAATGCCACGCAAGGTCGCGCCGATCGCTTCCTGGCCGCGGCTGTCCTCTTCCAGGCGGTCGAGCAGGATGTGATATGGCATGACCACATGCGCGCGATCGCTGACGTAGAGACGGCCCACATCCAAGCCGCGCCCGCGCAGCTCCTCCATCTCGTTGAGCAGCGCGCGGGGATCCACCACCACCCCGTTGCCGATGATACAGGTGACGCCAGGATTGAGCATGCCAGCGGGCGTCAGATGAAACGCGAACTCCTCGCCATCGCGCACCACCCGGTGACCAGCGTTCGCGCCTCCCTGGTAGCGCACCACGAAATCCGCATGGGCCGCTACTTCGTCAACCAGCTTGCCTTTACCTTCATCTCCCCACTGCGCTCCTACTATCGCCAGCACTGTCATGCTCTGGTAACCCTGCCCCTTCTGAAAAAGAGCCATCGCGTGCGGGACGAACGCCACGCTCCGCCACGGCTAGCCGCGAATGTAATCTATGATGAGCTGATCGGTAATCTGCTCGACCGGCGCTTCATCGTCCGTGAATACGATACCACCTGGCTGGGCATGCGCCACCTTGAGCAGTGGCGCGGTCTCGGCGGCCACCGTGCCAAGCGGCGTGTCTACTGGCGCCTGCGCCAGCCGCGCCTCGATTCCCGCCAGCGTCGTCGGGCGCACGGTGGCGTAAATCAGCGTGTTCGATATCGCCGAAGCTGATGGCACATCCAGCGTATACACTGACGGGAACACCTGGCTGATCGTATTGACGAACGCCTGCACGAGCCGGTAGTCATGGCCGACGTGGGCGGCGTTCACAAAGAGCACGCCATCTGACGCCATCCGCGCCCGCGTCTCCTGGAAAAACTCTTTGGTCGTGAGCTGGAACGGAATGTATGGCGGCTTGTAGGCGTCGAGCGCAACGACATCATACGTGCTCTTCGAGAAGCGCATAAAGGTGCGCCCATCGGCGATGGTGACATGCAGATTGGGCTCCGTCATCGCGAAGTACTTGCGCCCTACCGCGACAATATCCGGGTCAATCTCCACCCCGTCAATCGGTGTCGGGCCGTACACGTCCGTGTACTGTTTCGCCACCGTTCCCGCCGCCAGCCCGACAATCGCCAGCCGCGGACGCATAGTGACCGCTGGGTCTGACGAGAAAAGCGGCGCGGCCAGCGCATAGTCAGTGTACCAGTACGGGCCATTGAGCACCCTGTTGGGATTGTACATCGAGTGGATGGCGTGTCCTTCGTTCAGCACTAGATTCATCGTGCCCGCAGAGTCACGCACGACCTGGATGTAGTTGTAGGGTGACTCCTCCTGAAAGACTATCTGGCCGTATCCGATGCCGGACACGGTCTTGAGCGGCCCCAGCATGACGAATTGCGGCGCGAGCAGCGGCAGCAGCAGCAGCGCGCCCGGCGCCGCAACCGCGATGCGCCCGCGCGGCCTCAGCCCCCACAGCGATACGGCCAGCAGTGACAGGCTGATGACAAAGAACGAGCGCTGCACCCCCAGATAGGGAATGAACACGAACACCGGCAGAAACGCCCCAATGATGCTGCCCACCGTCGAGAGCGCGTACAGGTTGCCGGCGGAGCGCCCCGCCGAGCCCACAGCGTCGAGCGTCAGGCGGATAGCGAACGGTGAGACCATCCCTAACAGGATTGTCGGGACGGAGAAGAGCAGCACGACCGCGAAGAGCGAGCCAACGAAAATGTTGGGGATCTCGCTATTCAGCGCCACCGCCGCCAGATAGAGCACAGGCTTGCTGATAAACGGGATCAGCCCGGTGAAGAGCGCCGCCACCGCTGTGATGCTGGATAGCACACGCGCGCTGGGCCAGCGGTCCGCCACGCGCCCGCCGATATAGTAGCCGAGCGAGAGATAGATCAGCGTAAAGCCGATCTGGTTGGCCCAGATGAAGAGCGACTGGCCGAAGAATGGCGCCATCATGCGCGGGCCAAGCATCTCCAGCGCCAGCGAGGCCATGCCACCGATGAACACCAGAATCATCAACGCCAGGCGTCCGCGACCGGCGCGGAATGCGGCTATGGCGTCTGGCGCGGTCTCGCTGGCCTCCGCTGGTTTGGATAGCCCAAATGGCAGGCGCATAGGCTGTCAAGCTCCTCATGAGCGCGCTAGGGCGCGGCTTTCAGAAACGCGAAACTGTTGAGCATCGGCTCGAAATACTCCTGCGTTCCCGCGCTGAAACGGTCTTGCGCGGCGAGCAGGTTGATCAGGTAAGGTTTGCCTTGATAGACCGTGGCGTACACCTGAAGGCGGATGCCAGAGCTATTGTTCGTAATCAGCCCCGCCCCGCTTTGCCAGGTGACGCCGCCGATCTCGCGCGTCGTTATCCCGCTATTGAGCAGGATGAAGTTCTGTGGATACTTCTGGGCGAAAATGTTGAGTTCATAATTGACCCAGGTATCCGCTTTGGCCGGATCGCCACCCCCGCCTGGCAGAGCTGATGGCGCGGGCAGCGCCACCTGCATGACATAGCCCGTCTCGTTGCTGTCATCGGAGAACTGGATCACCGGCGTAGCCGAAGAATCAACCGCCCAGTTTTGCGGATACTGCACGAGGAATCCGTCGGCGCTGTCGGTATACACGAGAAAACCAGTCCGCGGCGTCGGGCTGGGTGAAGGCGTCGCTGTGGCGACAGCTGGCGATGGTGTCGTCGAAGCGCGCGCTCCCCGTTGCGCCGCGATACGGCCAGCGGCCGCGACAGCCAGCAGCAGCGCGCTTGCCAGCAGCGCGCTCACGACGCCGCCGATCAGGATCAGGCGGGGAGCGAGCGCCCGCTGCGCCGCGCCTTCAGGCGGGCTTTCCGGCTGCTCGGAGTACGCATCGTGCTCGCTGGACATGACTGACTCCTTGCGCGCGCTCGCCAGCCCATCAATACCCACGCTGGCCCGTCATAGTATAGCCCAAGCGCGCTGGCGCCCGTTCACGCCCCCTTCGCGATCTCGTCACCACCAGTTTCGGATGGCTCACGCGCCTCGGGGGAATCCGGGAAAAGGGCTGAAGAACGGCGGAAGCGCTGATAGAATACCTCGAACATCGCGTACGCGACCGCGACGATAGGCCCGGCGAAGAACGCGCCCCAGACGCCACCCTCCTTGGCGCCGATCAGCAGCGCCGCGATTAACAGGACAGGTGAGATGCCCATGTGCGAACTGAAGACACGCGGCGCGATGATCTGGAAGGTGATCTGTTGCGCGGCGAACAGCCCGACCAGCAGCAGCGCCAGCTTGACCGGCAAGTCAGCCGGGGGCGTCTGCAGCAGCACCAGCGCGACCGGAGGAGCCAGGGCGATAAACGGGCCGATGAAAGGCAGGATCACCAGCAGCCCGCAGACCAGCGCGACCAGCAGGCTGTTCGCCTGTCCAAGCAACGCGAGCATGATCCAGGTCAGCGCGCCATAGATCAGCGAGAGCGTGAGTTGCGCCCGCAGGAAACCGCCGAACATCCGGGACACGTAGTTCTGGAACAGCTCGGCGTCCGGCTTCCAGGATGGCGGCAGACGGCGCATGACGCCCGCGGTAATGCGTCCACCATCCAGCATGATGTAGAACGAGATGATGATAACCAGGAAGGCGTTGAAGAGCAGCGACAGGACCGAAGTGATCGCGTTGGCCCCCGCGCTGAGGGCGTTTCTGGTCAGATCGCTCGTGTAGCTGGGTATCTGCTGCGACAGTTGCGGTACGATGCGCTGCGCGTCGCGTGACCTGATCCCCAGCCGTTCGAGCGTGACCGTCGCATCCAAGGAAAGCTGGTTCAGGTTATCCGGCGTCACGGTGGCGGCCAGCTCAGCCGCCAGCCGTCGTGTCTCTTCTCCTACCACTGGCACGGTCAGCGCAATCAATCCGGTCAGGGTGATGGCCAGCGCGATATAGACCAGCGAGACAGCCAGCGCGTGCGGGACGCCCCGACGGTGGAGATAGGCTACGATTGGATCGAGGATGAAGGCGATCAGCCAGGCGAGGAAAAACACGACGATGACATCGCCGAAGGTGACCAGGCTCGCCCAGATGAGCTGGAAGGCGTAGATGGCCAGTACGACCGCCGCCAGCGTAACCAGGATGCGCAGGGCGCGGTAGCGCGCCAGCAGATCGGGCGAGTTCACGGGTCCACGCCTCCCTTGTCCTCATGCGGTGGCGCGTTGGGGAGAATGCCATACCAGAAGCTATGCTATCACAGGTTCGCCCGCTGGCCCGCGCTCCCGCCCCATGTACCACCCATTCGTCATCCCGCCAGCTTTAGGCGTCTGGCGTCAGCGCGCGCGGCTGGAAGCGCCCCGCGAGCAGGGCGGCGAGCGCCCGCTCTGGCGTCGCTGTCTCAGCAAGCGAGGCGCCAGTCAGCGGCGCCCACGCCAGCGCGGCGAGCTTTCCCACCTCCAGCGACCCCAGCTCATCCGCGAGTCCCAGCGCATCCGCCCCGCCCAGTGTGGCGAGCCGCAGCAGCTCCGCGGGCGCGGGCCGCTCACCCGCCTCGGCATGCAGGATATAGGCGTAGGCCGCTTCCTCCCAGACAGAGAGCGAGGGCGAGCTTGCCAGGCTATCCGTGCCCAGCGCCAGCCGCACACCCGCCGCGCGGTAGTCCGCCCAGGGCATCCGTCCGTTCAGCAACCGCGTGTTGCTGCGCGGGCAGTGCGCCACCGCCGCGCCTGACTCTACCACCAGCGCCAGATCGTCCGCGTCCACCCATACGCCATGCGCCAGCAGCGTTCTGGCGTCCAGCGCGCCCGTCTCGCGCAGGTAACGCATTGGCGAGACGCCAGGCGCGGCCTCCAGGTCGGCGGGCCGCCCAATGCCCGCGTAGAGCGTGTCACGGATCGGGCCGGAGCGGTCCAGCAGCCAGCGCGTCTCAGCGGGCGATTCAGCGGCATGAACGCAAAGAGGAACGTCCTCACCACGACACCACGCAACCGTCCGCTCGATCAGGGGACGCGAGACGGTGTATGGCGCGTGGAGCGAGAGGCCAAAGCGCACACGCGCGCCGGGGTACTCCGCTCGCCAGCGGGTGATACGCGCCTGCCCGCGCGCCAGTGTCTCATCCGCCTGGGCCGGGTCGCCGTTCAGCAGTTCGTAATACACCACGCCGCGCAGCCCGCTCTCGACCACTGGTCCGACGCTCTGCCCGGCGGAACATATCTCGCCGACCGCCGCCACACCACTGGCGAGCGACCGCCGCACACCTTCCTCAGCAGAGGCCCGCAGCGCCGCGTCATCCAGCGCGCCTCGCGCCCGCAGCAGCGCCAGAATCCACGAGGCCATATCCAACCCCTCCGGGATGACGCCTTCCAGCGCGGTCAACTCCAGGTGCGTATGCGCGTTGATGGCGGCAGGCAGCAGCAGCGCCTCGCGCAACTCCACCCTCCGCGCCGCTGGATAGCGTTCGCCCAACTCTGTCGCCGTTCCCACCGCGATGATCCGCTCGCGATCTACCATGACCGCGCCATCCACGATTGGCCGCGAGGAAACGGGAAACACATACCACGCGGAGATGAGCGTCAACACGAAGCGCCAGCCTTCACACAACACAACGACACAGCGATAAGCTCGCCACCATACTTATACCGCACCGCTCGAGTAACGTCTCATTGCTCTACCACGCCGCAATGTTCCTCAACATCCGCCCGCGCCACCCTTGTCAAATCAAAGAGGCGAACAGGCGCCTCCGCGAATCAAGCGACCTAGCCATAATACATGAGCGGGTTAGCCGTTTTCATCCATATCTGGGCTTTTTGCTGACTCTAGCGCCAATTCCCGATGGTGGAAGGTGTCCCGCCGCGTTGTTTCTCCAGGCCCAACAGTCATGGATGCGGGACACCCAGCGTCGCTCGATGAAGAAAGGACGCTCCCATGTTCCTCGCGAAGTCCTCGCGCGCCGCCCATCGCCCCAGCAAGCGCCTGTTCGCGCTGGTGGCGCTCTCGTTGTCGCTGGCGCTGGCGGCCAGCCTGTTCTTCACGGTTTCCGTCCAGGCAGCGCGGCCGAAGTCATCGTCACTGGTGGGTCCCAAGGCGTACTATCTGGCGCTGGGCGATTCGCTGGCGTTCGGCTACCAGCCCAACCTCGACTTCTCGCACGGCTATCCGCAGCAGTGGTACAGCAACGACCTATCCAAGCATCACGTCAAGAGCTATACCAACTACGGCTGCAACGGCGAAACCAGTTACACCTTCATCAACGGCGGCTGCCCCTACGACTATCTGCTGCACAACTACTATTTCGGCTCGCAACTCAACGCCGCCCTCAGCTTCATCCATGCGCACGCGCGCAATGTCAGTCCGGTCTCGCTCGACATCGGAGCCAATGATCTGCTACCCGACATCAATCCTTCCACCTGCGCGATCAGCGATAGCTGGTCCACTGACCTCGCCAACCTCGATACTCGCCTGACAGGCACGATCCTGCCTGATCTGACCGCCGCGCTGACGGTGAACGGGACCCGCACAGGCGATCTGGTGATGATGAACTACTATGACCCATACCAGAACATCTGCCCGAACTCGCTGACCTACGTGCAAACCCTCAACCAGCATCTCGCCAGCGACGCCGCGGAATTCAACGTCCCGATCTCAGATGTGTACACTGCCTTCGGTGGCTCGGCCACGCCCAACCCGAACATCTGCGCCGACACCTGGATGTGCAGTTCCTACCAAAACATCCATGCTACTACCACCGGCTATGGCGTCATCGCCAATGCCTTCGCCTCAACAACGGGCTACTAACGCCGCCCTCGTCCCGCTCATCAACGACGCCCCCACGCCTTCATCAGCGTGGGGGCGTCTTGGCGCGCCCTGCGATGTCTTTGGGATGGCGCGTTCGACGGCGACGCCAGCCATGCGACAGGGAAATCAGGCGATCGCAGGCGCTCCGCCGGCATGCGCCACCTTATAGCCGCGGCCGCTGGCCTCTATGAATGAGGGCCAGCGGCCGCCCTGGTTACGTTCGCGCTACACAAACACCTAACGTCATGAGAAACGGCGCCATCCAAAGCGCCAGTGTCATACTTTCGCCTTGCGCTGACGCTTGCGGCGCTATAGCCACCACTTCGCGCCAACAGCGAAATTGAGAACAACAGCCCAGGTGAGATACATCAGCCAGACGCCCGTCAGGAGCTGCCACAGCCCTACGAGCCTTCCAGCGATGTTCGAGGAAAGGAAACGGGCGAAGATCTCGGTGAGGTAGATCAGGCTCAGGGCGCCGAACAGGATCGCCACAGGGATGTCAGAAACCTGCGCGAATACCACTAGGCCCAGAACCGAGAGCGCCAGGAAAGCGATCGCCATCCAGGCGTCAGGCTCCGCGCTAGATCCAATATAGCGTCGGTGCGCCAGCGCGAACCAGTGAATGCCGTACGCGGTGAACGCGACCGCGGCCATGTAGAGCGCGTTAGTCGTGTCCTTCGATGGATTGTTGAATACCTGGAACCAGGTCAGGCCGATGATGAGAATGATGCCCGTTATGAACTGCATGAAACCGGGCATCCAGAATCCCCACATCCCCAGCGTGCGGCCTACTTCAGGGGATGGCTTGGGCCAGCCAAAGAATGTCTGTCCACCCCAGACAAAGTACCCAGTGCCCAGACCAAAGAATCCAATCGCGATGGGCACAAACGCAGACTGCGCGAACATAGTGACCGAACCTCTCCTGACGTCAGCAGTGACGCCAACTACGAGCTACGCAGTAAAGGTTTCAAACATGAGAGGTGGGAGCGGGCGCTCCCGGTCCAATGACGACGTGTCGGGTAAAAGGGATGGAGAAATTGCGACATTCAGGCGTCGAATTCGCCTTGCGCGGACAGCATGGGTGGGCCACGCGCGCGCTGGCGGCTTCGCCAGGAGGCGCGGGCGGAAGGGCCAGTATTGCAGAAAGTCAAGCGTCTCATCATGCGTGACCAAAGAGCGCGCTAGCGATCCCTTTTTCCGTGCGCCCAGGCGCACTGGAACCGCGAAGCCTCCAGGGGTCAGCGCTCGTGACCGCTGTTACCAGCGATCGGCGCACACGTCATGTCGCGACACGATACGCCTATAGTACGCCATTTTGCGTAACTTCGCCAGTGTAACAAGGGAGCGCGTGTCAACTGCGCGTCATGCGCGCCTGCCTACAGGCTCGACGCCGAGTCCACATCTACCGACCAGCCCCACCAGGGCGTGTCGGCGGGCAGCCCGCGCAGCGCCGCCACCGGGTCTGGCCCGCGCAGGATCACCTGCCAGCGGTAACGCCCGCGCAGCCGCTCGATGAACGCTGGCGTCGGGCCGACCACATCCGTCTCGGGCAGGCCACGCTCACGGACCACACGCTCCAGCGCCGCCGTCATCGCCGTCGCCTCAACCTGCGCGGTGTAGCGGTCGTGGCTTGTGTAGAGCAGCTTGACCAGCCGCCGGTAGGGTGGATAGCCGTAGCGCTCACGCGCCGCTAGCTCCGCCTCGGAGAATGTCGCATAGTCGTGCGCCGCCGCCGTCTGAATGCAGAAATGATCCGGGTTGAACGTCTGCACGATCACACGCCCCGGCGCAGCGGCGCGCCCCGCGCGCCCCGCCACTTGCGTCAGCAGCTGGAAGGCGCGCTCCGAGGCGCGGAAGTCGGGCAGCGTCAGCGCTACATCGGCGGAGATCACCCCGACCAGCGTCACCGCCGGCAGGTCCAGCCCCTTGGCGATCATCTGCGTCCCCACCAGCACATCCGCCCGCCGCTCGGCGAAGAGCCGCAGCAGGTCTTCGTGCTCCTGCCGCGTCCGCGCCGTGTCACGGTCCCAGCGCAGCACGCGCGCCTCGGGATACAGCCGCTTCAGCGTCGTCTCTACCCGCTGCGCGCCTAACCCGAAGTAGCGGATGCTCGCGCTCCAGCACACCGGGCATTGCCGTGGCGCGGCCTCCCGCCGCCCGCAATAATGGCAGACCAGCGCGCCCTCTATCCCATAGTCCGCGTGGTAAGTCAGCGACACATCGCACTCCGGGCAGCGCGCTGTAAAGCCACATTCGCGGCAGATCACCGCCGTCGCCGTGCCACGCCGGTTCAGGAACATGATCGCCTGCTCGCCGCGCTGGAGCGTCTCGTTCAGCGCCGCGCGCAGCGTCGCGCTCAGGATGCTCGCGTTGCCCTCGCGTAATTCCGCCCGCAGGTCTACCACCGTTACCGGCGGCAGCTATGCCGCACAGACCATGCAGCTCTACGTGGAGCCGGGCGTCGTCTATGTCGGCGGCACACGCATCATTTTTTCCGGTACATCGACACCAACTGTCACGGCC
>JAKAIY010000040.1 GCA_021814145.1 Chloroflexota bacterium | reverse complement strand
CGCGCGCCGTGGCGTTGACCGCTAGCTAGCGGTCAACGCCACGGCCACTGAGTAACCGAGGGGAATCACCAAAGCCCACACTCCCCTGGACACATACCAAGACTTCCAGTCATGCCAGCGACAAAACATACAACAAAGCATACAATGGTCAGGATGTTTTGGACTGAGACAGGAACCAGAATAGCATGAGTAAGTCAGATCGGTCACGCTCATCACAGTCGGGAAAACCGCGCCGCCATACGGGCGGCGGGCGCCCTGTGAACCCGCGTGGCCCACGTCCGCTTTCCCTGCCCGCCCGCGTCGAATCGCAGGGCGCTACACGGCCTGCCTCCGACAGTGGCGTTCCACGCTCACCAGGCGGCGCGTCTTCCCACCCAGCTGGACGCAATGACCCACACGAAGCGCGGAAGAGCCTTCCCGATGGCTCTCGCGCCAATGTGCCACCCTCCTATAACAATCGTCGCGCCAGTGACGCGGATCGCGCTGGCTATGCGGACCAGTATGACGCGCGCCAGCGCCGAGCTCCGCGCCATGATGAGCGGCTCGATAATAGCTGGGATGATGACTGGGATGGGGACTGGGATGACGGTTGGGATGACAATTCCCCACGCTCGCGCCAGCGCCCAGGCCAGCCCATCCACCGGGATGGGGGAGCGAGGCGAGCGCGCGCCGATGGGCCGCGCGACTGGAATGATGACGCCTGGCAGGCGGATGAACTGGAGCCCCAGGACTGGGAAGAGCGCTCTCGTGGCGCGCAGGATGGATGGGACGACTGGGAATACAACGCGCCACGAGCGGCCACGCGGCGAGAGACGTGGGAATCAGGCGGTGGCCTGGCCGCGCGTGGTGTGAGCGCATGGCGTGATATGACAGCGGGCGTCATCGCGGTGGCCAAGCGCCCAGAGACCTTGCCAGAGCGGCTGCGTGACCTGTTCTCTCCAGAGCGTCGTGCGCGCGCTATCACCCTCATTGTGCTGGCGGCGATTCTTCTGTGCGCCTTTGGCGGGGTGCCGACAAGCGTCTTCGCCTATTCCTCCACCACATCACTGGCCAAGGATGGGCTTGCGCATCTCAAGCTGGCGGAAGCGGATTTCAAGACGCTGGCCACGAGCCCCACCAACCTCGCCGTCATCAACGACGCCCAGAACCAGCTTCAGCAGGCGCACGATGACTTCGCGCAGATTCAGATGCGGGTCACTTTACTGACGCCCGCGGAGCTCCTCCCGGCTGTGGGCTCAAAGGTTGAGGCGGCGGCGCGCCTCACCCCGCTGGCCGTCGAGGGTACGCAGGCGGGCATTCTGGCGTGCGACGCCTTGAAAACGCTGGTCGCGGGGATGAAGAACCCACTTGGAACCACTGGCGGCCTAACCAACGCTGACATGAGCCAGGTTATCGGCGATGTTGACCAGATTCATTCGATCTTCGGACAGATGACGGGGCAAATCCAGCAACTTCAGCCCGCTGACCTGACGCTTGATCCGCGTCTGGGGCCACTGATGGCGCAGCTCCAGCAGAAGCTGCCCCAGATTATCCAGCTGGTGAACGACCTGGATGGCTTTGCCCAAGCGCTGCCGCAATTGCTCGGAGTGGGCAAACCGTCCACGTATCTCGTGCTGATTCTTGACTCCAGCGAGTTGCGACCGACTGGTGGCTTCATCGGTAACTTCGGCGCGCTGACCATAACAAGCGGGCGGATGAATCCGGACTTTCATATCAGCGACATCACGCTGCTTGACAGCAGTACTGTGTTCGGCAGCGCGGCTTATCAGCAGGTTCTTCCCATTCCCTCAAAATACGCCTGGCTCAAGTCAATATTCGCCCCTGGCGCAACGGACAGCTGGTCGCTGCGTGACTCAAACCTTGATCCGGATTATCCAACGGCGGCGCAGTACGCTATCCAGAATTATTCGAAGCTTCTGCCGGATGCGCAGAAGAACCTGCAAGCCCAGGGTAGCTCGCTCAAGCTCTACAATCCCCAGACGAGCGGTCCGTTCGTGGGGGTTGTTACCCTGAGTCTGGGCTTCTTCCAGCAGGCCCTTGGGGTAACCGGCCCAATCCAGGTAAAGGACGGCCCCATCAACGAGACGGTTACCGAGCAGAACTTTGTCCAGAAGATTCATTACTATGCGCTCTCAAGCGCGGCTGGAAGTGGCCCCGCTGACGTGGCCTGCGGCGTTACCTCATGCGCGAAGGTCTTCACCAGCGACGTCGTCAAGGCGTTCATGGCGAAGGTAAAGTCGAACCTCTCGCAGTACATGGGTGGACTGGCGAAGGTATTCTACGACTCACTGCAGACGAAAGACGTCGAAATATACCTGACGGACGCTAAGGCTGAGCAACTGCTCTCCGATTTGCGCCTCGCCGCGACCGTCCAGGCGCCAGCGACGGGGGATAGTGTATTCGAAGTCGAGGCGAACATTGGCGCGAACAAGGACAATTCGTTCCTCCAGTACCAGATGGCCGACAATATCACGATTGACCAGTCAGGCGCGGCGACACATCATCTGACCTGGAAATACACCTGGCCCAACGAT
The DNA here is from genome assembly GCA_021814145.1 of Chloroflexota bacterium. Taxonomy (GTDB): domain Bacteria; phylum Chloroflexota; class Ktedonobacteria; order Ktedonobacterales; family JADMIN01; genus JAKAIY01. The sequence goes on along the minus strand of JAKAIY010000040.1, from coordinate 24,651 downwards.
CCCGCGACTTTTGCGGAATCGTTCCCCGCAGGCAGCTACAATTACCATTCCTACTCACGGATCTTCATGCCGCCGGACGCGACGCTCATCTCGCAAAGCAACTTGCAGGGGTTCGGCCAGGACAGCGCTACGGCGAGCACCTTCAACCGCAAGGTATTCCATGGCGCCGCCTACGCCTACGCCTATCTCGGCCACTCATACTCCTATGGCGTGTCATGGAAAGTTCCCGGAGTGGTGACCCATGATAGCGCAGGGTATCACTACCATCTGCTCTTCCAGCGGGAGGCGGGCATCGTCTGGCCATTGACAATCACCATCACACTGCCCGCTTGCGCCAGGTTGACTGACGCGCCGCAGGTGAGCGGCCTGACGTCCGCGGACGCCTACTCCGTCAAAGGCCAGACATTCACGCTGACCGGGCCTTTGACGGAAGATGAGCGGATCCAGCTTGACTATACCTGCTGACACGTATCAGTCTCGCGAGCGGAAATCGCGCTACACCGACTCATTCGCGGTCGGGATGCGCGCTGGGACGGCTACTTTTCCGACCGCTGGATTACACTGACGACAGCGCAGCGGCCTTCAAGCGCCGTCTCAGCCGACCCTATGGCGGGCCGCTCCTGGCTTCTAGCTCTCGCGTTGGCGCCTTCCCAGCAGAATAGTAACCACCCTGCCGTTCAGCGGAACAATCCACCTCGCTGGCGCGCCAGTAAGTGGGCTACACGCTTCTGGACATAAAGCGCAAGTGAAGGCTCTTGCGCTTTATGTGGATATGAGGGTTGATTCTGATTTATTCGGTACTGCGCCTAACCAAGGCGGCGCTAGTGTTAAACACGCGATGAGGTCATCTATGAAGTGGACAACAAAAGCTACTATACAGCGCATACTTGACGCCGTTCCCTTGGGGCAGAAGATTTATTTCGCGGGTCAGCGGTACGCGGGGGGATTTCGACGATTTTCGATCTCCAGGCATTTGAACGACGTAAAGACGTTGACGGCGATGTTCGCCATGACAGACACACCGCTCGCCGGATCTCGCGCGGTGGAGATTGGCGCCGGATGGATGCCTGTCGTGCCGATCGCCCTCTGGATGCATGGGATGATGTCGTGCGCGAGTTACGATGTCTCGCCGCTATTGAAGGACGAGTTTATCCCCCGGATCATCGAGCGGCTGCCTGACGCGGATCATTTTGAGTCGCCCTTCCTCGAATCTCACCCATCCGTCCGCGAAATATGGAACAGACGCCGGAATGAGTTGCAGACGCTCGTCCGTGATGGGGCCAGCGCTTCGACTATCTTGAAGCGCTGCGGCATTAACTACCATGCCCCCGTGGATACAGGCGCGCTGGCATTGCCGGATGAATCTGTGGATATCGTATTTTCTGTCAGCGTACTTGAGCATGTCCCCACGAACGAAATACACCGCATTTTCTCCGAGTGTCGCCGAATACTGCGTCCGAACGGCATCATGGTCCATATCATAAATCCGTCCGATCACTTTTCGCATGGCGATCCTTCGATTGCGAGCATCAATTTTCTTCAATACTCAGAAAAGGACTTTGCCCGTTACAACACTTCGTTCTGCTATCAGAACCGGCTCCGTGCGTCACAGTACCGCCAGATGATTATCCAGCACAACTTCTCCGTGCTCGCGTTTCGCGCTCCGGTCGATTTCACAGCAATGGAGCGTCTCGACCAGATACCGCTAAATCCTTACTTCGCACAGTTCTCAAAAGAAGATCTCTGCGCCCACGAAGTGAATGTCGTAGCGCAGCGACAGTAATCAAGCGCGATCCCAGACATGCTTGCTCCAACTCCTCGACATCACGGGCATGGCGAGTGACCAGCGGCGCGCCCGAGCGCCACCACAGATGCTCGCAGGGCTGGAGCTCAGGCGTACACGCGGGCAGAAACAAGCGGCGCGCGTGCTTGGACGGACGCGTCGCTTGCGCAGCGCTGCTCCTACCACCTCGGCGAACGCCGCCAGTCTGGCTGGGAAGATGTCCGAGGGTCAGCGTGTCGCCTCAGCCAGCGCCGCCCAGCGATCCGCCGCATGGGAGCGCCGGGGAAAGTCCGCGAGCGCCTCGTAAAGGGCCATGTATCGCCGCGCGAGGGTTTCTATCGAATATTCCGCCGCCCGCGCACGGCAGCGCTCCGCCATCCGCGCGAGCTCGCTCTCGGGTGTGACGAGCATCCGCTGAATGGCGATGGCAAGGTCAGCGGGGGCGTTGGTTGGCGCCACCCAGCCCGTCTCGCCGTCTTCGATGACACCTGCCGAGTTCGCGCCTGCCGAGAGAATAACCGGCTTGCCCGCCGCCAGGGACTCCAGCGCGACTACGGGCAGACCCTCGGTGGAAGAGGCGAGCGCGCTGGCGTCACATGCGGCGAAATACACCTCAGGCTCATCGGTCTTTGGCTGCCGCGTTACGATGTTTTCCAGGCCTTCACGAGCGATTATGGCGTCCAGCATGCGCTGATACGCTTCCTCTTGCGCATGTCCAACGATCACCAGCCGCACGTCGTCCAGCAGGCTCCCGCCGCGCCTGAGCAGCCCCAGCGCCTCGGCGAGTAGATCCATCCGCTTCTGGCGCGAGATACGGCCCACACTGACAAAGAGACGCCGCGCCCCAGGCGCCAGCCGGCCGCGCAACTCCACACCGCGCGCCGCGGCCCCCCCAAAACGCGTCACATCAACGCTATTAGGAATCACCACCACACGCTCAGCGGGTATTCCCGCTCCCTCGATGAGTTGACAGCGCAGGTGGTCGGCGCTGGCGACAACGACGTCACACAGATCCCGCTCCATCCATGCGTAACGCAGTTGGCTCCGCGTGTAGACGCCACGATGCGTTCCGATGAGTTTCGTCGCGGGCGGCATGAAGATACGCGCCGCATGTGTCAACAGGTTGGCGTGATAGTTTTCCGCTTGTACGATCTGAGGACGCAATCGCCACACCTGGGCGATGACCTGGCGCATCGCCTTCACTTTATCCGCGGCGCTCCAACCGAGATCAAGTGTGGTGACTGGGACGCCAGCCGCGCGCAGTTGCGGCAGGAAATGAGGGCTATGTGTTGGCATCTTATAAAAGACCAGCACATGCGGCTCAAAGCGGCTGCGGTCGAGCTGGCGAATCAGCTCGACGAGCTGCGACTCGATACCCCCCGCGATCAGTGAATCCGTCACATAGAGAATGCGCGTCATCCTCGCCCCTTTTTCGTGGCCATCAGTATCCGCACGCCATTGGCGTCGCGACAACAGCGCACCTATTCTGACACAGGAACGCGCGGATACGCGCCAGATCCCTCTGCGCAGGGACTTTTGTGGGGCGCCCGTAGCGTGCGGATAAGCATTCCTGATATGCTTAAAATAAAAGCATGGGTGCGCAGATGATTAGAGAATTAGCGACGCGCCAGCTTCCTGTTTTAGGAATGAGGGTGGCGCGTTTTCGACACAATTGGCTCACGGTGATTGACCGCGGCGGACGAGCAGGGGCGCATAAACGCATCTCTACCGTAGGAGTCCTGTAGTGTGTCTGGAGCGACATCACGTGATGCGACGTCGTTGAGCGTCAGCGTTGTCGTTCCCGCCTTCAACTGCTCGTCGAGCGTGGAGCGGCTGCTGGAATCGCTCTTCGCGCAGACTTATCCACGTAAGTATTACGAAATCATCTTCGTGGATGATGGCTCAACTGATGACACTGCCGAGATCGCACGATGCGCTTTGGCGCGATGGGATGGCGCTAGCCGCGTGCTGCGCAAAGCGAACGGAGGTCCCGCGAGCGCGCGCAACGTCGGATTACGCGCGGCTTGTACTGATGTCATCGCCTTCATAGATGCCGACTGCGTCGCGGATGCTGACTGGCTGGAGGCTGTCGTCGCGAGGCTCACGCCTGGCGCGGCGGGCGTAGGAGGGCCGTTGCGGAGCGTCTCGCCGCCTGGCTGGGTATCAGGCTATCTTGACGCTTGCCAGTTCTATCGCCAGCGGTCGCGTCACGGCATCGTAGACTATCTACTCACAGCGAACGCGGTATTTCGTCGCGAGGCGCTGCTGCGGGTAGGCGGTTTCGTCGAGGAGCCTGGTATCTGGGCGGAAGACGCGGACCTCTCGTTCCGGCTCAAGCGACAAGGGTATGACCTGTTACTTGCTCCAGAAGGCGCCGTTACACACTTTGGCTCCCCTCGATCTGTGCGGGAGCTGACACGAGAATTGTATCGCTATGGGTTCGGCGCGGCGATGTTGTCGCGCAATTGGCGTGGACGCGCCCCCTTGAAAGAATTCGCCCGGCACGGCGGGGCCGCCGCGTTAGCGCTGTTGCTGGCGTTGCGCCTTCGTCGCCGCGTAGGGCTGGCTCGCGCGATCAGTTTCTGGCCACTGATCACACTGGAGCATCTTTCATTCTGTTGGGGACTATGCCTGGGGAGCGTGCGCGGCGCATCAAGGAAAGGCGCCTATCAATGAGTGAGCCATACGTGTCGGTCATTATGCCGGTGCGTAATGAAGAGTCATTCATCGCGCGTAGTCTGGGCGCGGCGCTCGCGCAGGACTATCCCGCCGACCGCATCGAGGTTATCGTCGCAGACGGCCAGAGCGACGACCGGACGCGCGCGATTATACGCGAGCTGCCAGGATCGGAGCGGGTCAAGGTTATTGACAACCCGCGCAGGTGGCAGTCCTGCGGACTCAATCTGGCGCTGCGGCGCGCGCGGGGAGAGATCATCGTGCGCGTGGATGGTCACACGATGATCGCGCCAGACTATGTACGCCAGTGTGTGCGGGCGCTGCGCGAGACGGAGGCGGTCAACGTTGGCGGACGCATGGAGCCGCGCGGCGAGACACGTGTAGGGCGCGCGATCGCGGCGGCAGGCTCATCGCGTTTTGGTGTTCCAACGGCGTTCCACGTCAGCGACAAGCCGCAATTTACCGATACGGTCTATCTGGGCGCCTGGCCACGTGAGACGCTGATCGCGGCTGGCGGATTTGATGAGCGGCTGCCGATCAATGAGGACTATGAGCTGAACTATCGCTTGCGCCAGGCGGGTGGACGCGTCTATCTCTCGCCAACCATTCACTCCACCTACTACGGGCGGCAAACGCTCGGCGAGTTGGCGCGCCAGTACTACGCCTATGGCTGGGGCCGCGCCAGCACGCTACGACTGCATCCTGGTTCGCTCAAGCCGCGCCAGCTTGTAGCGCCCATCTTTGTTGGAGCGCTGGTGGTGGGCATGGCGCTGGCTCCGCTCGGCGTAGCGCCACGCCTAGCCTGGCTAGTCTTGCTAGGAATCTACGCGCTGGCGAATGGCGTCGCCTCGACGCTGGCCGCGTGGCGCGCGGGCTGGGATTCGTTGGTAATTACTCCCGCGGTCTTCGTCATTATGCATATCGCCTGGGGACTGGGGTTCTGGGCAGGTGTCGCGGGATTCGCGCCACGGAGGTGGGCAGGCGCGGCTCTTCCGCGTGACAGGGCGCAGGAGTCCTTGTCGCAGCCAAGAGGGGAGCGGCTACAATGAGCGAAGTAAGCGACCCGGCCGAGAACTTTACACGCCCTATTGATCCGGCGAGAACAGGCTCGCCGAGCGGCGTGCGAAGCCGTATAGCCTATTCGCTTCAGCTTCCCATCTCCGAGCGCCGTCTGATGCTGATGGTCGGGGACCTGCTCGCCAGCGAGATCGCCGTCTTCATCGCGCTGGCGCTATGGGCGGCGCATGCGCATTACCGGTTCAATCTGGCCTTCATAACGCCTCAGGCGCATTGGTTCCTCATCCTGCCAGCGCTCTGGCTGCTGCTGGCAAGCGTCAATGATTACTACGATCTGCGGGTAGCGGCGCGCAGAGGCGCGAGCTTGCGCCGGCTTGCGCTCATTGTGAGTGAGGTGATGGTCGTCTACTTCGCCACCTTCTTCCTCTCCACACCAGGTTCGCTGCCGAGACGCTTCATCGTCTACTACGCCGCTCTCTCGCTCGCGCTGATCGGCCTGTGGCGCGCCGCGCGCATCTTTCTGATCGGGTGGACCGGCCTCTATCGTCGCGTGCTGATCGTTGGCGCGGGACAAGAGGCGCAGGTCATATGGCAGGCGCTGAAAGATGAAGCGGCAGGTGACTATGCGGTGGTGGGCATTGTCGCCAGTGAGCGGGAGGCGCCGCCTGACCTGACCGCGCAGCCATTCCTGGGATCAGGAGCTGACCTGCCTCGACTGGTCGCCGAATACGGGGTTACCGAACTTGTGATGGCGTATTCCAGTGATATGCCACCAGACGTTTTTAAAGGGCTGCTGGCCTGCTATGAGCTTGGAGCGCAGGTGACCCCCATGGCGCGCCTATACGAGCAGGTGACCGGACGCATTCCCATTGAGCACGTTAGTGAGCAGCTCTGGACGCTTGTTTTGCCTGACCAGCCGCACTCGCTGCCCGCGAATCTCTACGCCATCTGGAAGCGGATGACGGATCTGGCGCTGGCGCTGATTGGGCTGGCGCTGTTCACGCCACTGCTGCCCATCCTCGCGCTCGCCATCACCCTGGAGTCGCGCGGACCGGTCTTCTACACGCAAACACGCCTGGGCAAGGCGGGCGCGCCATTCCGCGTCTTCAAGCTGCGCACGATGGTGGCCAACGCTGAGAAAGATTCTGGTCCCCAGTGGGCCAAGGCGAACGACAGCCGTGTCACGCGTGTGGGGCGCTTCCTGCGGCGTACACGTCTCGATGAGGCGCCGCAACTCCTCAACGTGCTGCGTGGCGAAATGAGCGTCATCGGCCCGCGCCCGGAGCGGCCGGAGTTCGTCAAGAAGCTGGCGGTAGACATCCCGTTTTATCGCGCGCGGCTGGCGGTCAGACCTGGCCTGACCGGCTGGGCGCAGGTGCGTTATCGCTATGGCAATACTCGCGAGGACGCATTGCGCAAGCTTCAGTACGACCTCTACTACATCCGTCACCAGTCACCCCTGCTGGACCTGATCATCGTGCTCAAGACCATCGGCGTCGTGCTGCTGTTCAGGGCCTCTGACACCGTGTGAACCCACCACGTGGGACAAGCCGACCTACGTATGGCGGGCGTACGCCCCAAATGACGCCGGAATCGCGCTAGTACCGTAGGTATGGTGTGTGGCGCCAACTGTACGGCTATGTTACAGTAGCCCTGCGGCTCCCGTTGTTTCATCGGGGGGAAGCCGGAGACGTGCGCGCATGGGCGCGCGTGCGCCAGCCCGTCTGGCAGGATCCGGCGACGGACAAACGGTCACACCCACGGCGCGATGCGCCCTGACGCGAGCGCCAAACGCCAGCGATAGTGGTATCCGCAGATGGTGGAGGAACAATGCGATCGCCCGCGAGTAGCACGATGGTCTATGATTCCGATCGCGGCCGCTTGCAAGCGGTCGTCGAGATGGGCGAGTTGTGGCGGTACCGATACTTGATCCGGAATCTGGTGGCGCGCGATCTCAAAGTGCGCTACAAGCGATCAGTGCTGGGATTCGTCTGGGTGATGCTCAATCCCTTGCTGACGACGATCGTGCTCTCGGTCGTGTTCTCCTTCCTGTTCGGCGCGGCGCAGCCCGACTATCCCGCGTTTGTGCTCGGCGGTCTGCTCGTCTGGAACGTGTTCGCCCAGGGCACCGTGGCCGCGATGAGCAACCTGGTCGGCAACAGCGGCACGCTGCGGCGTCTGTATATTCCGCCCAGCGTCTTTGTCGTCTCAGCGGTAGGCAGCGCGCTGGTCAACCTGCTGTTCACGATCGCCCCGTTCTATCTGGTGGCGTTCGCCCTGCATGCGCCGTTGAGCCTGACCTGGCTCTATGTGCCGGTGCCCTGCGTGCAGGCGACGCTCTTTACGCTGGGCTTCGGGCTCATCGTCTCCAGCATGATGGTGTTTTTCAATGACACCTACGAGATCTATCTGGTGCTGCTCACGGCGTATAACTACCTGACGCCGGTCTTCTATCCTATCGCGATTTTACCGCCATTCATGCAGTCCTGGGAAAATTACAATCCCATGTACCTCTTCATCTCGACGGCGCAGAAGGCGGTGGTCGGCTCGACGATCCGGGTGGGGGGCAAGCTCGTGACGCTGGCGCCGTCTATTCCCGCCCTCCACGTGCAGGTGATCGCCTGGGGCATGGCGCTCCTCGCGTTGCTGATCGGATGGCTGCTCTTCACCCGATTGGAGGGGCGCTTTGCTTACCACTTCTAGCCAGGGGCGCTCTGGAGCCGGCGGACCCCAGGACGAGCGGCCGGCCGCGATCACCCTCTCCGGCGTCTCGGTCCGCTATCGCATGCCGACCGAGCGCATCAACACGCTCAAAGAGCAGGTCATTCGCACCATCACCCGCCGCGCCACGGGCTACCGGGAGTTCTGGGCGCTGCGCAACATCACCCTGCGCATTGAGCCGGGCCAGTCCGTGGCGCTGGTCGGGCGCAATGGCGCGGGCAAGAGCACCCTGCTCAAGGTGGTCGCGCGGGTGGTGCGTCCGACCGCTGGCCGGGTGGTGGTGCGCGGCAGCATGGCGGCGATGATCGAGCTGGGAGCGGGCTTTCATCCGGAGCTGACCGGGCGCGAGAATATCTTCCTGAACGGCGCGATGCTGGGCTACTCCGAGCAGCAGATGCGGCGCAAGTTCGACAGCATCGTGGATTTTTCCGAGCTGGAGGCCTTCATTGACTCGCCGCTGCGCACGTATTCCTCGGGCATGCAGGCGCGGCTGGGCTTCGCGGTGGTGGCGGAGGTGGACCCCGAGCTGCTGATCGTGGATGAGGTGCTCGCGGTGGGCGACGAGGCGTTCCAGAAGAAGTGCACTGACCGGATGCGGGGGTTCCGGCGCCGGGGAACGACGCTACTCTACGTCTCACACAGCCTGGACCATGTGCATGAGCTCTGCGACGAGGCGGTGTGGATCGAGGAGGGCCGGGCGCTGTTCCGCGGCCCAGCGCGGGAGGTCGTCACGATGTTCCGCGAGAGCATGGAGTTCGACACCTCGATCGCCGTGACCCAAAAGCGGCAGGTCGTCCGCATGTCCCGCTAGCGCGCTATTGCTCGCTTGCTAATGGACCGCGAGACGCGACGGCGGCGACCATCAGCGACCATCAGCGACCATCAGAAGGAGAGAGCATCCGGTGAAACAGTTCAGCGCGCTTGTCACGGGTGGAGCGGGCTTCATTGGCTCGCACCTCGTCACGGCGCTGGTGGCGAGCGGGTACACGGTGCGCGTCTTCGACGACCTCTCGTCGGGGCGGGAGGAGAACCTGCGCGCGGTCGCGGCGGAGGCGCGCCTCATCCAGGGGGACATCCGCGATCTCGACGCGCTGCGCGCGGCGGCCGAGGGCGTGGACACGCTCTTCCACGAGGCGGCCATCGCCTCCGTGCAGCGCTCGCTGGACGACCCGGACGGGACGCTGGACATCAACGTCAGGGGGACGCAGAACGTCCTGGAGGCCGCCCGGCGCGCGGGCGCGCGGCGGGTCGTGATCGCCTCCTCGGCGGCGGTGTACGGGGCGAACGCGACCACGCCGCTCGCTGAGACCCTGGCGGCCGAGCCCATCTCGCACTACGGCGCGCACAAGCTGATGGCGGAGCGGCTCTGCGCGGTCTACCGCCACCTCTACGGCCTGGAGACCGTCGCGCTGCGCTACTTCAACGTCTACGGCCCGCGCCAGGACCCGCGCTCGGAGTATTCGGGCGTGATCTCGCGCTTCGCCGCCACGCTCCAGGCGGGCGGGACGCCCACCATCTATGGCGATGGCGAGCAGACGCGCGACTTCATCCACGTCACCGATGTCGCACGCGCGAACCTGCTGGCGGCGACCGCGGAGCGCGCGGTGGGCGGCGTCTTCAACGTCGGCTCCGGGCGGCCGATCACGATCAACGACCTCGCGCGCGTGATGAGCGACCTCCTGGGCGTCGAGCGGCGCCCCACCTACCAGGACCCGCGCCCGGGAGACATCCGGCGCAGCGTCGCCGACATCGCGCGCATCCAGGAGACGCTGGGCTACCAGCCGCGGGTCAGCCTGCGCGCGGGGCTGGCGGACCTGCTGGGGGTGGAGGGGTAAGCGGCGCGTGGGTGGCGTGGCGGCAGGGCGCTTCCCCGCGCCCGTTTCTGGCATGCAGGCACGCCCGCGCGCGGGCCTGTCAGGCATTCAGATCATTCAGACATTCAGGAGCCTCAGGAGCGCGCATGATTGACCCGGCCACTCCCGATTACACCAACACCCCGGCGAGCGCGCGCCGCCCCGCGCGCGTGTACGCGCCCGCGCGGGACGGCGGCGAGCCGCTGGTGTCCATCATCACGCCTTACTACAACACCGGGCCGGTGTTCTGGGAGACGGTGCGCGCCGTCCAGCGGATGTCGCTGCCCGCCTGGGAGTGGCTGATTGTTGACGACGGCGGCGACGACCCCGCCAGCCTGGCGCAGCTCGAGCAGGCGCGGGCGCAGGAGCCGCGCATCCGTGTGCTGCGCCAGGCCAACGGCGGTCCGGCGGTGGCGCGCAACCGGGCGGCGCGTGAGGCGCGCGGGCGCTACCTGCTGCTGCTGGATGGCGATGACCTGGTCGAGCCGACCTTCGTGGAGAAGGCAGTCTGGTTCCTGGAGACGCAGCCATCCAGCTTCGCCGCCGTCAACGCCTACAACGTCACCTTTGGCGCCAAGAACCTGCTGTGGCCGCATGGCTTCGATCATGGCGCGGAGAATCTGCGCGAGAACTTCTGCACCATCCAGAGCGTCATCCGGACCGCTGATTTCCTCGCCGTTGGGGGATTTGATGAGGCAATTCGACATGGCCATGAAGATTGGGATTTCTGGCTGACGCTAGCGGATCATGGCCTGTGGGGCTATACCATTCCTGAATTTCTTACCTGGTATCGTCGTGGCGAGGGGACTCGCATCAACGAGACAACAGATGACTGGAAGAAAAGCGCCGCGTTTCACCGATTTCTGCGCGATAAGCATCGCGGGCTGGAACGTCATTTCCCACGCTTGAAACCTCTGCCCGCTGGCTACACTCCTCCGCCCGAGCGCCATGCGGCCATTCCCATCGCAAATCCGCTGGCCAAGCCTGATGGCGTCCGGCGCGTGTTGCTGATCGCGCCCTGGCTGCAAGTGGGGGGCGCGGACCGCTTCAACCTGGACATGATCAAGCAGTTGACGAGCCAGGGCTATGAATTCACCGTGGTGACGACACTGCGCGACGAGCATCCCTGGCTGAGCGAGTTCACGCGCATCACCCCCGATGTCTTCTGCCTGCACACCTTCCTCAATCTGGCTGACCACCCGCGCTTCATCAGCTATCTCATCGAGTCACGCCAGATCGACGCGGCGCTGGTGTCGAACAGCGAGTTTGGCTACGCGCTGCTGCCCTACCTGCGCGCCAGGCATCCGGACGTGGCCTTGCTTGACTACACACATTCCGAGGAACCCGCGGCGCCATTTGAAGGCTATCCAGGCCTCTCGGTGAATTGCGGCGCAAGCCTCGACACCCGAGTGACGAATACAGAGTATCTGCGAAACTGGATGATTGCGCGGGGGGCGGACAGTGACACCATTGAAGTTTGCCGGTGCGCTGTTGATACCGAGATATGGAACCCCGAGCTTTATGACCGTGACGCTATCCGGCGAGAGATGGGCGTCGGGCGAGATACGCCTGTGCTGCTCTATGTCGGGCGAATGTCACCAGAGAAGCGCCCACTTATGTTTGGACGCATTGTGCAGCGACTACACTCATCAGGTCACATATTTCAGGCGCTTGCCATTGGCAGCGGGCCGGAACTCGACTCGCTTCGGGAATTTGTGCGACATCACAACCTGGCTGGGCGCCTGCGCCTGACAGGCCCTATGAAGCCGGAAGACATCCGGCGGGTGATGGCGGGTTCCGATATCCTGCTTTTACCAAGCGAGCGTGAGGGGCTGGCAATCGTATTGATGGAAGCGATGGCGATGGGCATGGTTCCTGTCGCGGCTGACATAGGTGGCCAGCGTGAACTGGTGGACGAGGACGTTGGCTATCTTGTGCCCCCGAATTCGGAAGAGCTCGACGCATATGTTAACATCGTCGCAGGCTTGCTCGATCACCCCGAGCGACGTAAAGCGCTCGCAGCGCGAGTACGTTGTCGGGTTACCGGAGACTTTGACATGCGTCATCTCTCGGAAAGGATGAGCGCCGCATTTCAGGTTGCGCTCACAAGGGCGCGCGAAACATCAACCGAAAAAAACAAGTCAGAGTACGAGAATGCCGCTCATATAGCCGCTGAGATCATCGCGCGATTGGCTCCGCAGGATGCTATAGACGCTGCATGGCATGCTACCCAACACGACCCAGTGCGTGGTCGCATTCGCTTGTGGCGGCAGCGACTCCTGCCACAAGGCACGGGAAGATATGAGCGATATCGGCAACTTCGCCAGGCTCTGCGTAGTCTAAGTAGCTGACCAAAGTGGCATCAAAAGCGCAAGGTCGTCTCTTGTGTGTGTAAGCGATGTCAAGAAATCGGCTCTTGGCCAAACCCGGCGCCACAGCCAGGCGGCATGACAAGATAGAACACCAGCGGCGTTTGCTCGTCTCTTTATACCCCACGCTTTTGGAGTATCCACCTGTGCGTCTTGCCGCATTACTCGCCGCCGTCGCGCCGCAGTGGGCCAGGCTTTGCCTGGACACGCTGACCATCACCGCCGATCAGATCGTCGTCGCTCTCTCCTCCACCGCTCGGATCGCGCGCTGTCCAGATTGCTAGCGCCGCTTGCATCGGGCGCATAATCGCTTCATACGCGTCCTGGCGGGTCTCCCCTTGGGCAAACTGCCAGTCCGTGTGCGTCTGCATGCGCGGCGGTTTCGCTGCCTGAAGCCGGACTGTCCGCGTCAGGCCTTCCGCGAGCGCCTGCCGTCCTGGCTCCGCTACCAGCGACGCACGCCTGCGCTGCGCCGCCATTTCGAAGCGGTCAGGTTTCTGAACTACAGGCAAAAGTTGGCAGGAATTACCAACTTTTGCCTGTAGTTCAGAAACCAGTTAGCACAAAGCCAACGGAAACTGGGCAGAGGCGTATGGGAGTCGAACCCACCCGCGACCGCGCGAGCGACCGCGCAACCGTTTTGAAGACGGCGAGGCCCACCGGGACCCGTACACCTCCATAAGCGGGAGAACAGCGCATGCTGTATCCTGCTGACTTCAGTATACACCGCCATCCACCAGCTTGCTGGGCATCACAGAGCGTAAGGCGTAGGCTCGTACATGATACAATCTTACCTATATGCGCCTGTCACACCCATTCTACAGGAGGATGACGCCTCAGTATGGACGAGCGAGAAGACCGGATCGCCAAGGCCAACGCTTTGCGCGAAGCCGGCATGGAGCCTTACCCCGCCCGAAGTCACCGCGACCACACGGCGGGAGAGGTCGTCGAGCGCTTTGATGAGCTGCAAGGCCGGTCGCTGACGCTGGCGGGGCGGATCATGCAGTTGAATGAGATGGGCAAGGCGGCTTTTGTCCGCATCGAAGATGGCTCAGCCCGCATTCAGCTCTATTTCAAGCGTGATACGCTAGGGCCTGAGGCGTTTGGGCACATTAAAAAGCTCGACATCGGCGACTTCATCGAGGCGACGGGTACGCTGTTCCGGACACGCACAGGCGAAAAGACACTCCACGTCGAGCGATTCCACGTGCTGGCGAAGGCGCTGCTGCCATTGCCCGCCAAGGGCGTAGGCGGCGATCTAAAGCTCCGCGACCCGGAGGTGCGCCATCGCAAGCGTTATCTGGACCTGATCGCCAATCGCGACGAGCGAATGCCTGTGTTCCTGGCGCGCTCGCGTGCGCTCACGGCGATGCGAGCCTTTCTGGATAGTCGCGGGTTTATCGAGGTCGAGACGCCGATCTTGCAGCCGCTCTACGGTGGCGCGACCGCACGCCCGTTTATTACTCATCACAACGCCCTCAACCGCGATTTCTATCTGCGCATAGCGCCGGAGCTATATCTCAAGCGACTGATCGTCGGCGGGTTTGAGCAGGTCTACGAGATCGCGCGCAACTTCCGCAACGAAGGCATAGATCATACGCACAACAACGAATTCACCATGATGGAGTGCTACCAGGCCTACGCTGACTACGAGGACATGATGCGCCTCGTAGAGGAGATGTATTCCAGCATTGTGAAGACGGTCACGGGCTCAACGACTATAACCTATCAGGGGCGGCGGATTGATATGTCGCCGCCGTGGGGTCGCGTGACACTGCGCGAAGCTATCGCGGAGCATACAGGAATTGATTACGAGGAGTTTCCTGATCGCGCCGCGCTTGCGGCGGAAATGGAGCGCAAGGGCTTCCATGTTGATCCGCGCCTGGCTCGGGGCCGCCTGATTGACGACCTGAAGGACGTGATCATCAAGGGGCCGGGAGCAAAGCTTACGGGGCCTGTGTTCCTATACGATTACCCGCTCGATCTCTCGCCGCTGGCGAAGCTGAAGCCCGGAACGACGAATACAGTGGAGCGGTTCCAGGCATATGCGGGCGGTCTGGAGCTGGGAAACGCCTTTACCGAGCTGAATGACCCGCTTGATCAGCGTGCGCGCTTCGAGGACCAGGCTCGCCAGCGCGCGGGAGGTGACGAGGAGGCGCAGCAACTCGATGAGGACTTCATCGAAGCGCTCGAAACTGGCATGCCACCCACTGGCGGCTTTGGTGGTGGTATAGACCGGCTCGTCATGCTACTCACCGACCAGGACAACATCCGCGAGGTCATTCTGTTTCCTGCCATGCGACCACCGCAGGACGACTAGCGGCGGCTATAGCTTCCACCGCTCAGCGGGCGGCGCGCGATGCAATGCGCGCGCCGCCCGCCAATGCCCCATCTTCACGGCGCCAACGCCGTAGCGGCAAAGATGGGTATTCACACGAATTTGTCACCAGAACTTTTGGGGAAATGGGGGAATCCAGCTGCTGCGCAGCCTGGCGGAAGCGGCGTTGCACGCCCGCTAATCCAGCCAGGAAATCCTGCCCCACGCAACACGTGTTTGGGCATGGATGCCCCCATTCCCTGGCGCGGCTGCTATTGAAGTGGACACCACCCAGCGTATGTCCTGGCAGCAACGCCTCAACGCCGAGAGCGCCCAGGCGCGATATGACACCGCACGACTTACGACCAAACAATGCGCCAAACTGGCGCTACCTACCTTCGGTTGACCTGACGCCCTCGTCCGCACAGCCGTGAACCGGCGCGCCTCGCGTCAGACGTTGTCAGATATCGGGACACGAGAGCGCGCTGCCATGCCTTTCGACAGGAGGCCCCGCTACCAGCGGGTGATGACGACCTTCTTGCGGGTGTAAAACTCGATGCCGTCCGTCCCGTGCAGGTGCAGATCGCCATAAAACGAGCCTTTCCATCCAGAGAAAGGGTAGAAGCCAAAGGGCTGCGCGACACCGACGTTCACGCCCACCATCCCCGCCTCGACCCACTCCCGGAACGCCCGCGCCGCGCGCCCGCTCTCGGTGAAGATCGTCGCCATATTGCCGAACGTCGCCTGGTTGGCCCGTTCGATGGCTTCATCCAGGCTATCCACATGAGCCAGGGAGAGCACCGGGCCAAAAATCTCCTCCAGGCCCACTGTCGTTCCCGGCGCCACCTCGTCCAGAATCGTCGGTCCCAGGAAGAAGCCGCTGCGATGCGTGTATCCTCGCCCGTCTACGAGCAGCGTCGCCCTCTCGCGCAGCCCCTGCTGGATATAGCCGAGCACCTTCTGGCGGTGCTCATCGCGGATCAATGGCCCAACTTGGACGCCCGGCCGGTCACCCGGCCCGACCGTCAAACGCTCGGTAGCTACCTTCAGCGCCTCGGTCACAGAATGGCTGGCCGCACCGACTGTTACCGCGACGCTCCCCGCCAGGCAGCGCTCGCCCGCGTTGCCGAAGGCTGAGTTGAGGATGGCCGGAATCGCCCGCTCAATATCGGCGTCCGGCAGGATGACCAGGTAGTTCTTGGCGCCGCCTGCCGCCTGCACCCGCTTGCCATGGCGGGCGGCTTCACGATAGACGTGTTGGGCCACCGGAGCGGAGCCGACAAACGAGACAGCCTGTACCTGTGGATGCGTGAGCAGCGCATCGACGGCTTCCTTCGCCCCGTGGACAATGTTGAGCACGCCGTCGGGAAAGCCGGCTTCGTGAAAGAGTTCCGCCAGCCGGACCGCGCCTAGCGGCGTGCGTTCGGAAGGCTTGAGGACGAAGGTATTGCCCGCCACCACCGCCAGCGGGAACATCCACAGCGGGATCATGACGGGGAAATTGAAAGGCGGGATACCGGCCACGACCCCTACCGGATAGCGGTAATAGTCCTGGTCGGCTTCGGACGTGACCAGGCGCAGCGTGCGCCCCTGCAAGAGGGTTGGCGCCCCACAGGCAAAGTCCACTACCTCAATGCCCCGGCGCACCTCACCGCGTGCTTCCTCAAGCGTCTTGCCATGATGGCGGGTGATGATGGCGCTCAGTTCCTCCAGATGCTCCTCCAGCAAGGCCTTGAAGCGGAAGAGCAGTTGGGCGCGCTCCATGACAGGCGTGCGGGACCACTGGGCGTAGGCGTGGCTGGCCGCTTGGACCGCCCGATCCACATCATCCGCGGTGGAAAGCGGTACTTGTTCGATGATCTCGCCGGTAGCGGGGTTATAGATGGGCAGGGTATCGCGTTCGGGTTGGACCCAGGCGCCCGCGATGAGATTGCCGATCACAGTTGCCACCTCCTGACGGGCTGCATTCGCCGCGGTTACTTTGGAGCCAGCGGGTTGACCGGGGAGCCGACTGCCCCGGTAACCGGCAAGAGCGGTGCGGAGAAGAAGAACGTGTATTGCCCGTCCGCCGCGCAACCTGCGCTCAGCCTTCAAGATCGAAGATCTCGCCCACCAGCGGCCCCATATACACAATACACACAACAATGGACGGGCTGGAAGATATCTGGAGTCGCGTTTGGGGGTATCTCCGCGCCCCAGATATCCGTCGCGAGGGCGGCGATGCGATACGACCAGATCCACTCCAGGCTTTCGAGCGCCAGGCCAGGCGCTGGACCTCCGGCATAATCACCCCAATTGCCTTGCTCGCGCACCATTGCCAGCTGGCCAGCGCGCATCAGCGCGATACCACCCTCGCCAACTTGCGCCCCTTCGCGCGCGGCGTCTTCGTTCAGGCCTTCGGGCAGGATGCCTTCGCCCGGAGCGAACCATTTGCGGCCTTTTGCCTGTGGGATATCGAGCAGCACACCGCGACTGACGACCTTGTCGCGTGCGTTATCAATGCCGTTGCGTTTCGCGCCGCTGTCCGACACCTCCGCCGCGCTGAACTCATTATAACAGCCGGTCCTTGTGGATGATGTACGCCAGCGAGTTCTACTGTGTTCCACACTGAAGCGGCATGATGAATCATGTCGCCTGCGCCACGGATATGTTTGTCTTGCCCCTCATAGAAATCGCGGAAGGCGCCGCTGAGGGCATCGCCGCCATCGCACATCATAAGGTAAATCGGGTTGAAGCGGCCAAATCCGCCATGCTGCGGTCCATTTGCGTCAAACGGGATGGTGAGCGAAAAGGCGCGCTCCGTCCGGACTTCGCGTGCGGTCTGAACGCCTTGAACGCCAGACGGACCCGTCGGTGCGCCGCGCTCCGGCCTGGAGCAGCGCGCGAAGCGGGAATCAGCGCCTCAGGCGACCAGGTTGTGGCGGTACGGCGCGCCACAGGTGGCGTAGACAACAGCGGCGTCATCCCGGGCAAGGGAGGGAACACCCGCAGGGCTGTAGGGCGCCCATACGTGAACATGCGACCCGCGCTCTCCGCGCTCTCCACGCCGGACACCAGTGACGCCAGCGGCCCCAGCCAGACATATTATTCGCCAGAGCGCATAAGAGATGGCGCGAGTCCGGCGCATCCATGCGCCAGATCCCGTAATTACACATGCCAGTTACGCATTATTGCCAAATGGCTTACGCCATTTGCCTTGTTACGATAGCGCGGCGGTGGCGCATGGCTGGCCTGGCCCGCTCGTGCGAGACGGGCGGACCGCCAGCCGGGCGCCCAGACGGCGACGGCACGGCGCGCGGGCGAATGCGGGCGGGCGTGTAGCGGGAGTGTAGCGAACGTGGGGCGCCAGCCCACAAAAGGAGCGAGACACACATGCAGCGACAGCCTCAGACCCCGCGCGGCCTGGATTCCTACAAGCAGGGGAATGGCCAGGATGACTGGGATGACCCGGAGAACCCGGAGAACCCGGGGGAGCAGGACAAGCAAAGAATGCCCTTGCGGCCCAAGATGCGCCGCGACCGCGAGACGGTGACGCCTTTCGGGGAAGTGCTGACCGATTACATGAGCCGCCAGCGCCCGATCTGGACCACCGGCAAGCTGGGCGCGAAGCTCGGCATCCGCCGGCAGACGGTGGCGAACTGGATCTATCACGACATCACCCCGCCTATCGAGGTCATGCTCGAAGTGCTGGCGAAGCTCAATATCCCCATCTCGGTGATGGTCGAGGCCTACCAGCGGCGCGGCGTCCCGACGCCCGTCCTCGCGCCACCCGAGACGATGCGCGAACTGGCCGGGGAGGCCGGGCCGCGGAGCCGCCAGCCCAGCGAAGAGGAGATCCGCCGCGACTGGCATGACATGCTCGAGCAGACGCGCGCCGTCATGCTGGCGACCGGCTTCCCGCGGCAGGCGCTGGACACCCTGCTCGCCACCATCGAGGAGCGGCGCGACATCGCGCAGACCTTCAGCGCCCACATCGCACGCGAACACATGGAACAGCCGGAAGGGCGGGGAGAGCGGCAACTGGGGCTGCCCTTCAACACGCCGGACGAGAACCGAGAACGGTGACCAGGAGCGGCACAGGAGGGGACAGCGGCATGGTGAGGATGTGGTGGCTGGTGGCCCGCTCACGGGCGCCGTTCGCCTACAGGGCCGGGGAGGCCATAGAGACACAATGGAGTCGACACCGATCGGCAAGCTTATCGCGCGCGTCCGGGAGTTCAGCGCCTGGGCCTTCAGTGAGCGGGCGGAGGAAGAGGGGGAAGCGACAAGGTCTTTCGATAGTCACGTCACACTGAGACCCAGTAAGCCCAAGGCTTGCCCGGAAGACTAGGTGTCGTAGCGATGCGCTCGGCGATGTTGCGCCAGCCCGCCAGGCGCAAGAGCGCCAGATGGGCGCTGCGCTAGGCGGCCATCACTTCCGGCTCTGACCCGCTGCGAATCGCGCTGGCGTCCTCGCCGCAGGTCACATCGCGCACATCGTGCAAACGGTTCTCCATCGCTCCGTGCCCGCGCGCCAATGCCGGGAGGCGCTGCGGTAGGACGCTGGCGGGCAAACTGGTGATGAGATGGCGGACCTGGCGGGTCGTCACGCCGCGCTCGACGCAGCGGCGTTCCAGCCGGATCACCTGCTGGATGTCGGGCCAGTCAAGGAGGTCGGCCAGATAGGCGTTGAGGACGGGGGAGGCCCACAAGCGCCGCTCTTCCAAGCGGATGCCGTGCTGGCCATGCGTGGAGGCGCAGGCGAACACCGCTCCGAGTGGCGGCTGGTCAAAGAGCAGCGCCACCTCACTCAGCAAGTTGGGCTGGTTGGCTTTGATGACAAAGAGATAGTGCCCTTGCGCCGCGCGGATCTGCGCGCACAGCGCCTGCTGGCAGGTGAGCGCGTCACTCGTCACCGTGATCTGTAGATTACACCTGAGAATATCGAAGCGGTTGTCACAATCGCGCTGGAGCTGGCGGGACAGCCGCCGCTGCGGCCTGTGCGCGTTGACGGTGTTGCGGCCTATGAGGTCCCAGCGTTCAAGGGAAGCTGGGCGGCGACGGCCAGCGGTTGCACGAGGAGATTCCCGACGGCTAGCGCTTGCGGATCAGGCGCCGGTGTTCTGCTTCCCAGGCCTGGGCGGCCATCTGCACAGGATCCCACGGACTGCTCAGCGGTGGTGTGTAGCTCAGATCAAGATCGCTCAGATCCGCGACGCGCGTGTCATGGTGGAGCGCCGTCGCGAAGATATCAATGCGTTTGGCGACCTCGCCGCGCCAGTCGCCGACAATCTGCGCCCCCAACAGGCGGCCCGTCGCGCGATCACCCGTCACGCGCAGATGCAGTTCATGTGCGCCGGGGTAGTAGCGCTTATGGTCCCAGGTGGTTGTCTCGACGGTCAGCGGCGCGAATCCGGCGGCGAGCGCCTCGGCGTCAAGCAAGCCTGTCCGGGCGATCGCCAGCTCGAAGACCTTGACCACTTGCGTGCCCATCGTGCCAGCGAACTCGCGTTTGCTTCCATCCGCGCGCACAGCGTTCTCGCCCGCGATGCACCCTTGCTTATGCGCGGTCGTGCCAAGCGGTAGATAGGTTGAGGTCTGGAGCACACGATGCCACGTCTCGACACAGTCCCCTGCCGCAAAAATACCCGGAACAGTCGTCTCCATCGCGCGGTTCACGCGAATGGCTCCGTGCTCTCCCAATGTGACGCCTGCTGTCTGGGCAAGCCGCGTCACCGGGCGCACCCCCGTCGCCATGATGATGAGGTCCGCCACGTGATGGAATCCCGAGCGCCCCTGAATACTGAGACGGCCAGGCGTCTCTTCATCCGGCGCGATGCGCTCGATCGCCGCGCCGGTGACGACCTCCACGCCGTGGCGCTCCAACTCCTGCGACACGATGCGGCCCAGGGGAGCGTCTACCGTGCTCAAAACCGTTGTCCCGCGCTGCGCGAGCGTGACGGTGAAGCCGCGCCGCGTCAGCGCATCAGCCATCTCCAGCCCAATGTAGCCCGCGCCCACGATGAGCGCATGCGGCCGGACGCCTTGCGCTTGCGCCCGTTCGAGTAGCGTGCGCAGCCGCGTCTCCACGCGAAAACTGTCGTCCATCGTACGCAGCGGAAAGACGCCTGGCAGATCGTGTCCTTCGATCTCTGGAGTCGCTGGCTCCGCGCCAGCGCCAATCACCAGCCGGTCATAGGAGAAACGCGCCAGCGCGCCATCCGGCGTTTCGACGGTGACGCTGCGCTCGGCAGGATCAATCGCGCGGGCGGTATGATTGAGCGCCAGCCGGATGCCCTGCGCCTCAATCTCGGCGACACTGCGATGCGCCAGTTCATGCCAGTCGGGCGTCTCTCCGCTCAGGAAAAACGGTAGTCCGCAGATACTGAAATTGGGGTACGCGTCGGCGACGAGCGCCGTCACCTCCCAGTCTGGATTGATTTCGCGCGCGCGCAGCGCCGCGCTGATCCCCGCGTCACTGCCCCCAATGACAAGCAGATGGCTCATGCCTTTCCTCGTCTTTCTCTGATACAAGCTCGCGCTGATGCGCGCGTCATGATCTTGGTGTTTCGGGCGCTGCGCTCGATTTGTCCCAAACGATTTCCCCTCTTACTCCGGTCGCTTGTCGTACGCGCCCGGCTTATGCGTGAGCATGGAGGTCTCGCGCAGCCAGCGATAGAGCAACGCTGCCAGGGCCGCTCCCAGAAATGGCGCCGACAGGTATACCCAGAGCGCTGTCCAGGTCCCACTGACTAGCGCTGGGCCAAACGAGCGCGCCGGGTTCATCGAGGCGCCGCTGACGGGTCCCGCGAAGAGCGCTTCGAGCGCGACGGTCGCGCCGATGGCCAGCGCCGCCGCCTGCCCAACCGCGCGTGTGTCGGTCGCCACCGCCATGATGACGAACATCAGCAAGAAGGTGAGCAACGTTTCCAGCCAGAACGCCTGCCAGACTCCACCGCTTCCCACTGGCAGCGTCGCGCCGAGGTGAGCCACATTGCCAAAGAGTAAGCGGAGACAGAGCGCGGCTGTGACCGCGCCGCTCAGTTGCGCGAGCCAGTAACCCACCAGCCGACGGATGGGAAAGTGGCGGGCGAGAACGAAGGCAAGGGTGACAGCGGGATTGAGATGCGCGCCGCTGATATGCCCAGTCGCATAGATCATCGCAGCGATGATGAGTCCGAAGACGAGACTAACGCCTACATGGGTGATTTGCCCCCGCGAGAGCGCGTCGGTCATGATGGCGCCGCAGCCGGCGAAGACCAGCCCGAAGGCGCCAATGCCCTCGGCGATATAGGCGGGAAGCCACGAGCGCCTTGAGAAGGAGGCCGAAACCTTCCGCAGGACGCATGCCGGGGCGTCCCCGCGTGGTGTCTCGGATCGTGTTGGCTCCATCCACTGCGGCGC
This sequence comes from Chloroflexota bacterium, assembly GCA_021814145.1. Classification (GTDB taxonomy): domain Bacteria; phylum Chloroflexota; class Ktedonobacteria; order Ktedonobacterales; family JADMIN01; genus JAKAIY01. Next base: position 2,532 of record JAKAIY010000040.1, on the reverse strand, counting down.
CACGTCATGTCTCATCTGCTCTCGCCTTTGATAGGAAACAGTCGCTTCTACGCGCGACACGATCAACGTAACCGCTTCAATAGCCACAACCGCTCTACTTACTCGCCATCTCGCGCGTCCGCAAAAGCCCAGTGAACCTGATGCGCATAGGTGTGGACGGGTGGCGCGGCGCGCATCCCCAGACATGAGGACAGTCAGAGATCACGAGCGCATGGGTAGCCGCTCTCCTGTCGCCGGGTGCGGCAGCAGCAGGAGGTAGCGGATGCGCGTCTGGAGCTCCGCCGCGATTGTGCGCATCAGCCTGCGGAGTTGATCTGGATCGTCCAGCTCCAGTGGGTCCGGGAAACTCCAATGCGCCTGCGCGGGATCACCCGCGAAGGTGGGGCAGATTTCGCGCACGCGGTCGCATACGGTGATCACATAGTCAAAGGACTCCCTACGATAGCGTTCCAGCGATTTCGCGGTGTGCCGCGCTGGATCAGCGCCCAGCTCACGCAAAATGGTGATGGTTTCCGGGTGGACCTCGGTAGGCTCGCTTCCCGCGCTATAGGCCTCTACACGGTCGCCTCCCAGATGGCGCATGATGCCTTCGGCGAGTTGTGAACGCACGCTGTTGTGCGTGCAGAGGAAGAGCACGCGCAGTGGGCGCGATGTCGCGGTGTTCTCCTCGGATTTCTCGCTGGCCTGGCTCTGCCAGCGCAAAGGAGCGCCAGCGCTGGCGAGCGAGATGACACCTGGATGGAGCGACTCCCCCGCTTCCGTGTACAGCATGGCAAGACGGTCAAGGTTGAGGTGTTGATAGACATCGCGCGCGTCAGCGTCGCTACGCCGGGTGGATAGCAACCCGAGCGCACGCAGGCGTTTGAGGTGGTAGGCGAGCGCATTCGCGGGTAAGCGGAGCCGTTCACCGATTTCGCCCGAGCGGAGATCGCCTGCCACCAGCAGCCGCACGATCGCCAGCCGCAGCTCATCGGCCAGGGCGCGGAAGAACTGGAGGACATCGCGCGAAAGCGCTGATGTTGGCTCACGTAGCGCCATATGTCTCCCCCGATAATTGTTACAAGAAATATTGTCTCAAATATAGCTGATACAATAACTGATGCGTGTGTTCCTGTCAACTGTCCCTTGCGCCTTCGACGTGTTCATTGCTTCGAGTATTTAGACCGATCGGACGGGTAACGGCGCGTCGCTGGCGCCTGCGCGAACGCCCCACGCCGCTGTCACTTGGGCTTTGAAATTTCAACGATATGGCGTGTAAAGACGGCGCGCGGGATGCGGTGTCGCGTCTTGCGCGGATATCATGACTCGGGCGCATCCACGCGCGCCAAGGCGGGGTAGGACCGGAGGGAAGCGTCTCGTCAGTGGCGACCTTCCTGGAGAGTGGTCGCGCTGAGGCGTGGATGAGTATGTCCCGGCTCAATCTAGAGGGGCGATTGCCGGATGCGCTTGACTGACACGGACCTGGCGACGTTCGTTGGCGCAGAGGAGACGAAGGAGCGCGCAGATGGCGACAGATATGACCACACCCAGGCAGCCTTCGCCGCTCGTCGTACAGTGCGAGGAGAGCAAGGAGGAGGTCACGCTACCGACCTTCACGGAGTGGCGGCAAGCGGCGGTGGGAATGCCGCGTCGTCCTCCACCTCCCAGCGCCGAGCGCGCGGACTGGATTCCACGCGAGTATGCGTTGATGAGCCAGGAGGAGCTCGACCAGCGGATCCGCGCCGCCAAAGCGACGCTGGGTGACCGCCTGGTCATCCTGGGGCATCACTACCAGCGGGACGCCATCATCCAGTACGCTGACGCGCGCGGCGACTCATTCAAGCTGGCCCAGTTCGCCGCCACCCGGCGACAGGCCGACTACATCGTGTTCTGTGGCGTGCATTTCATGGCCGAGAGCGCCGATATCCTCAGCGCGCCGCATCAGCGCGTCATCCTGCCGAATCCAACGGCTGGTTGCTCACTGGCGGATATGGCCAACATCGCGGAGGTCGAGAAGCTCTGGGACGTCCTCGGCGAGCTCTATCGTGATGAAACCGCCGCAGGCGACCTGCAACCAGTGATTCCTGTCACCTACATCAACTCGGCGGCTAACCTTAAGGCCTTTTGTGGCCGGAATGGCGGCGCCGTCTGCACCTCCTCCAATGCTGCGCAGGTGACGCAGTGGGCGTTCGCGCGCGGCAAGCGTGTGCTATTCTTTCCCGATGAGCATTTGGGCCGCAACACGGCGCTTAGGCTGGGCATCCCGGAGGAGCGGCTCGTCGTGTGGAACCAGCGGGAGGAGACCGGTGGCCTCGAAGACCTGCAGGCGCTGGTGAATGCCAGGGTTATTCTCTGGAAGGGGTGGTGCTCTGTGCATCTGCGGTTTACTGTGGAGCAGATCGAGGACGCCCGCAAGCGGTTCCCTGGCGTGCGCGTCGTCGTGCATCCAGAGTGCCGCCATGAAGTGGTCGCCGCCGCCGATATGAGCGGTTCCACCGAATACATCATCAAGGTGGTGGAAGAGTCGCCCGCGGGAACCATCTGGGCGATTGG
>JAKAIY010000039.1 GCA_021814145.1 Chloroflexota bacterium | reverse complement strand
ACATCCTCTCGTCGCTGATCGGGCCGTCGGTCGCGCTGCCCTACGCCAACCGCCGCCTGACGCTGGGCACGTGGCAGCGTGTCGTGCTCGTGGAGCTGGATGGCCCGCGCCAGCGCACGATTCATCTCGCGGTGATGGGATGAGACGGGCGGCGCGCGGTGGCGTTGAGGAGGCCACCGCGCGCCGCTTCCTCTCACTCGTCCAGTATCGCCGCCTCCTCCACTACGTCCACCTCAGCCGCGTGACCGCGCATGGCGACCGCCGGCAGGTAGAGGCCCAGCGCGGGCAGCAGCGCCACCGCCGAGGCCAGCAGCGCCGCGGGCAGCGACGCCGCCAGCCCGATAGCGCCTATCACCGGGCCGCCCGCGATCTGGCCCAGCGCGTCGGCCTGCCCCTCCAGCGAGAGGACCGTCGCCCGTGACCGGGTGTCCGCGCTCTGGTTCATCCAGGCCGTCGAGAGCGGGCCGGTCACGCGCCGGATCACGTTCGCCGCTACATACGCTACCGCCGCCAGGCCGAACCCTGGGGCCAGCGCGAACGCCACCAGACAGACCAGCAGCGCCGCGACCAGCCCTAGCAGCGCCCGCGACACCGACCGGTGGCTCGCGGTGTCCACCCGTCGCCGCGCCACCTCCGTCGCCGCCAGTCCCACCAGCGCGATGGCGATTGAGAACGCGCCGAACCAGGCCACTGGCTGCAACGGCCCCAGTGGGGGCAGCCCTGTGTCGAGCAGAAAATGCGCCTCGCCCAGCCGGTCGAAGCCCTCGCTCGACATCCCCTGGAACAGCGTGATGCCCAGAATCAGCGGCAGCACAGGCCGCGCCCGCGTCAGCGCCAGTCCCGCGCGCGCCGTTCGTCCCACTTCCGCCAGCCGCTCGCGCAGCGACGCCGCCGCGCCATCCCCCTCGCGGGGAGCCCGCCGTGACTCCGGCATCAGCGGGACCAGCGCCACGCCCAGGGCCAGCGTCAGGGCGCCCGCCGTCACCAGCGGCAGGCTCAGCCGCACGCTGGCCAGCGCCACGCTGATCCCCACGCCCACGATCTGCGTCACCATCCCTACCTGGTTGGCGCGCAGAAACGCCTGGTTCGCCCGCTCTACGCCAATCTCATCCGCGATCCAGGCCTCCTCCGCGCCGCTGATGAAGGTATAGCCAGCCCCCCAGAGGACCTGCGCCAGCAGGATCGTCCAGAAGATGGGGAACAGCCCCTCCAGCAGGAACCCCGCGCCTGTCAGCAGCACCCCAACGATCACCGACGCGCGGCGGCTGAACGTATCCGCCAGCGCCCCCGTCGGCAACTGTAGCAGGAAGATAGACCCTTCCAGCGCCGTGCCTACCAGCGTCAGCTGGAGGGGGTTCAGCCCCGCCACCTGCACGCGGTAGATCGCCGTCACCGTCCCATGTATGCCCATGAACAGCGCCAGCGCGCCCTCCAGCGTCAGATACACCGCCAGAGGCCGACGCATCGCTCTCGAACGCATAGACCGTCCTCAAACTCATTTCACACCGCACGCGGGCGCGCCTGAAAACGCACGGCGGCGCGCCGCTACAGCGGTTGTGACACAGCGATGTGGTGAAGAGGACGTGGCTTCGCGCGGCGGCACAAGGGCGGGCGCACGCTGATTTCGAGAGGATAGGTGGCGCGGAAAGTTGGATTAGCGGGCCTGAGCGAGCGGCGCCAGGCGCGAGCGAGCCACGTCAATGGAGGAAAAGAAGACTGACATGACATCGCCTTTCTTTGGAGCATGGGTAATCGCGGCGACCACCATACGCGCCGCGTAACGCACCTACTATACCACCAGCCCGCCAGCTCCTGTCAACCGCATTCTGGATGACCTGGGCGGGCGCCGCTGGCGGCTGGAGGCGCGCGTGATTGCGCCAGCGCGCTCCTCAGCGAACGGGATCTTCGCTCGTCACGAACCGCACGCCCCGCTGGCGCATCTCGTCGAACGCTTCTTCGGCGAGCGTGTCGAAATCAATCACCGGATGCGCGACCGAGCTCATGCAGTCACCCAGCACGTGGAGCCGCCGTAGCGCGTCGGGCTGGTCGCCGTAGCGCCCGACCACCTGCCGCACAGTTTCCAGCACGCAGTGCGACTTGGCCTCACCCGCGAGGTAGACGCGGTCGTAGCTCATCACCTCGTCCAGCAGCGCCGTGTTCAGGGCGCTCGCTGGATCGTCGGGGTCGGGGACCTCCGCGCCAAAGACGCCGTAGAATTCTGTGCGCGGCGTGCGCCCCTTGCCCAGGTAGGTGGGCCGCGTGGCGCGGGCGGCGCTATGCCACGCGATGGCCTCGCTCAGCGGCGCGACCAGCATGTGGCCGAGCGCCCCCTCCATCGTATGGTGCGGCCAGATCATCAGGTCTTTCTTCGCCTGTTCCCTGAGCGCCCCCACATACGCGCGCGACCACTCCGGATGCGTGAACGGCGCCCACATCTCCCGCTCCACATCCTCAACGCCGATGGCCGTAAACGGCTCTGGATGCGCGCCTGTGCGCGGGTCAACCCACCAGTCCCGGAAGAAGATCTGGTACGGCAGGTGGGTATCCAGCGAGGCGTAGATGTGCGTGACGCCGCCCGCGTTGGCGTAGAACCAGTCCAGCAGCCGCGCCAGGTCGTTCTGGGCGCCCGGCACGGCCAGTGTTCCCGTCGGGTCAACGAAATCGTGCTGTTCATCCACCAGCACGAGCGCTACCCGACTGGCGTCCTCCCGCGCTGGGGTCAGCCGCGCCGTCAGGCCCGCCTCGATGAACGCCCCCACGCGCGCCGCGTATGGTCCCCGGTAGACATCCTCCACGGAATAGTGGCTGGGCGCGTTTCCCTCGCTAGGCATAGATGGGCCTCCCTTTTGTCGCTTGACGGGCGTGACATCGCTCTTCCTGTACAAGCGCACAAACCCAGGCTCGCTGGCAAGGCTCTACCCTCCTGAAAATGGCGCTTCAACCGCGCGCCGTTTTTCAGCGTGAGGCCGCTTTCTTCCGGCGTTGGGAGGGCGCGAGGGCGCTTTACGCCATTTGGGGGACGCAAACACTTGACAGAAACGCTTCAAACCCGCACACTAAGCGAGCAAGATAGCGCCAGCGTGGCCAGGCGAATCGTATGAGATTGAGGAGGCGGAAGGGATGACTGAGCCACACAACGCCGCTCGCCAGAGCCAGTCTGAGCGCATCGAGCTGGTCACACCGGCACTCGACCTTCAGGAGGCATGCCGCGCCTGCGAGGCCGCTTTCGCCGCCGCCGGGGAGGTGTTCCTGGGCCCAAAAGCGGATAGCTGGCCTGACTTTGTCCACCAATGTGACGAGGAGGCCGCTGGACGCCCCCTCACACCGGACCGCGTCCCGCAGACCGTCTTCATCCTGACTCGCGTCGCGCCGGATGGGAGCCGCGTCGCGCTCGGCGTCAGCAAGCTCCGCCATGCCCTTACGCCTAAACTGGAGGATATTGGCGGCCACATCGGCTATCGCATCCGCCCCGACGAGCGCGGCAAGGGCTATGGGACGCTGATTCTCGCGCTTACCCTCCCATACGCCCGCGCGCTGGGCCTCGAGCGCGTCCTGCTCACCTGCGACGCCGATAACATTCGCTCGGCCCGCGTGATTATCGCCAATGGGGGCGTCCTTACCAGCGAGGGGCATTCGCCCTTGCGCGGCGCCCGCGTCTGCCGCTACTGGATTGCGCTCTAGCCCACGGAGGTCGCGCGGTATGTTCGCCCCCACCCCTGATTTCCCCGCCCGCGTCGAGGGCGGTTTGCTCGGCCTGCTCGCCGGCGACGCGCTGGGCGTTCCCTACGAGTTCCACTCGCCGCGCGACATCCCCCCGCGCGCACAGATAGAATACGCTCCACCTCCGGGCTACGACCGCGCGCACTCTGGAACCCCGCCGGGAACCTGGTCTGATGATGGCGCGATGGCGCTGGCGCTGCTGGTGTCCCTGCTGGAGCGCGGCAAGCTCGATCCCGATGATCTGGCCCGCCGCTTCCTCGCCTGGCGCGATGAGGGCGCATACGCTGTGGATGGCCGCGTCTTCGATATCGGCGTTCAGACTGGTGCCGCCCTGAGCGCCATCAAGCGTGGCGTCCCGCCGCTCGAAGCCGGGCCGACCGAAGAGCGCGCTCTCGGCAACGGCTCGCTGATGCGCGTTCTGCCGCTCACGCTCTGGAGCAAAGATAGCGACGCGACGCTCATCGCGGACGCCATGATGCAGTCCCGCCTGACGCATGGCCACCCGCGCGCCCAGGTCTGCTGCGCTCTTTACAGCCTCTGGGCGCGGCGCGCGCTCGAAGAGCATCCTGATCCCTGGGGGAGCGCCACCGCCACGCTTCGTGAACTGTGGCCCGACTCCAGCCCGGAGCGCGCCGAGCTTGAATTCTCTATCCGTCCTGATGACGCGCCCGAAGGCCAGGGCCGCGGCTACGTGGTGGATACGCTCCGCTCCGCCCGCTGGGCCATCGAGACTACTGGCGGTTATGAGGACGCCGTGCGCGCCGCCATCGCGCTCGGCCACGATACTGATACCACGGCCTGTGTCGCTGGTGGCGTCGCTGGCTTGCGCTACGGCGTGGCCGGCATTCCCGCCCGCTGGCGCGACGCCTTGCGCGGGCAGGATGTCCTCGCGCCGCTGCGCGACGCGCTGCTGGCCTGGCGTCAGGCGGGCTAGCCCAGCGCCTCCGCCCGGCAGATGAAGTCGCCATCAGCGCAGGTCATCACAAGTAGCCCGTGCTGCACTCGCCACGCTTCATCCATTTGGCTTTGCAGTGTATACAGCAGCGGCTCGATCAGCCGGAACCGCGCTCCGTCGCGCGCCATGAGCGTGATGGGGATACCGCGGCCCATGACCCCGTGCGCGAAGGTATACGCTCGCCGCGCCTCCCAGCTAGCGGGGATCACGTAGTCCTCCGCTTCCGGCCACGAATGGTAGCTCGCTCGCGCCTCGTCCTGTGGCCGCGGCGTCAGCGTTCCCGCCGCCAGGCCCGCCAGCGCCTCCACCAGCAAGTCGCCCGCCAGCCGCCCCAACACCATCTCCAGTGACGTCTCCGGCATGCCCTCCACCAGCGCCATCCACCGCTGCGCCAGGATTGGCCCCGTATCCAGCCCCTCATCCATCAGGTGGATGGTCACGCCCGTCTTGCGCGCGCCCGCGTGGAATGTCCAGAAGAGCGGGTCAGGACCGCGATTCTCTGGCAGGAGCGAGGGATGGGCGTTGAGCGCGCCCAGACGAGGCAGCGCCAGAACCGCGGGCGGCAGCCGCCGGGTGAAGCACGCGACGCAGATCGCGTCAGGCGCGTATGCCGCCAGCGCCGCTACCGTTCGCGCGTCCGCCAGCCGCCGCACGCTATACAGCGGCGCGCCCGCTGACGCGGCGATGTCGCGCATGCTCTGCCCCGTTCCGCCAGCGGCCCCCGCCAGCGGCAGACCGCGCCGCCCAGCGCCGCTCGCCGCCCAGCGCGAAGGTTCCAGCTTTGTGAACGGCTCATCCTCCGCCACGCGCGCCATCGTCTCAGCCGGCGCTGGCTCGACCGCTGCCCGCAGGTCCGCGCCCGCCCGCAAGAGCGCCTCCAGCGGCGCGCGTGAGAACACGCCGCCCATGCCGAAAAACACGACCCGCAGCCCGGCCAGCGGCCCACGCTCCTGGCTCATGTCACGCTCCCCTCGCGCCGAACCATCTGGCCCGCATATCACAGAAACGGGCGCAGGAAGCCGCTGGGCTTCAGCCCAAGCGGAGGCATGCGCCCACCGCCCGTAGGCGATCATCAACGCGACACTGACACGTATCAGCAATGATGCTACACTGCTCGTATGAAACAAACGCTGCTCGTCAAATTGGCGCCGACGCCAGAACAACACGCCAAGCTTCTGCGGACGCTGGAAACCTTCAACGCCGCCTGCAACGCGATTGCCGCTGTGGCCTTCGCGGAACAGCGCGCGAGCAAGTTTGACTTGCAAAAGCTCGTCTACTACGACATCCGTGAGCAGTTCGGCTTGTCGTCTCAGATGGCGATTCGCGCCATTAGCAAGGTCAGTGAAGCCTACAAGCGCGACAAGGCCATCCAGCCCCGCTTCCGTCCCCATAGCGCCATGGTCTATGACCCGCGCATCTGCTCCTTTCCCGCTCCCGACCGCGTGTCGCTCTTGACACTGGACGGGCGCGAAGTGATGCCGTTCCGCTTCGGGCGCTACGCTGAGGGCATGCTGCAACGGGCGCGCGGGCAGTGCGACCTGCTCTATCGGGCGAGCAGGAACACCTTCTTTCTCGCGATTACCGTTGACGCGCCAGAGTCAGCGCTCGATGACGTGAGCGAGTTCCTGGGCGTTGACCTGGGCATCGTGAACATCGCCACCACGAGTGATGGCGAGCTGGTGAGCGGCGGCCACATCAAGAACGTGCGCGCTCGCTATTCCCGCTTCCGGGCAAAGCTTCAGAAGCAGGGAACCAAGAGCGCCAGGCGCCTCTTGAAGAAGCGCAGCGGGCGGAAAAAACGCTTCGTGCGTGACACGAACCATTGTGTGAGCAAACGCCTGGTAGCACGGGCGAAAGACACCGCGCGCGGGATCGCCATTGAAGACCTCAATGGCATTCGTGAGCGGGCAACGGTTAGAGGAAAGCGCCAGCGACGCGCGCTGCACTCCTGGGCGTTTGCTCAACTGCGGTCGTTCCTTTCCTACAAGGCGGCGCTGGCGGGCGTGCGGCTCGTGGCGGTGGACCCGCGCGACACGAGCCGCACCTGCTCCGCCTGCGGCCACTGCGACCAGGCCAGTCGCAAGACGCAATCGCGATTTGTCTGCACTTCCTGCGGGGTCGTCGCCCACGCGGATGTGAACGCGGCGGTCAACATTGGCCGCCGGGCGGCAGTCATACCGCCAAACGCGGCGCCCCTCGCGGGGTAGCTGCAAGCCGCCGGGCTTTTAGCCCGTGCGGTCTATGACATGCTACATGTACCACATGCTGGATGCGATCTCTGCTCGCGCGGGCAGGCCAGCTTAAAACCAGGAGCATGGTTACCTGGCGCGGGACAGGTCACCCAACGCGCCAGCGGCGTCCGCGCGCTCGCGCTGGCGGCGCTCGCAGACGCAGGGCGCCGCCGCCAGGCGGTAGAGGGCGACGCGCCCGTCAAATGACGCGGGTAGCGCGCCGCCAGCGGGCAGGCTCAGGCGCTGGAATGAGCCGTTGTCCACCCGGAGATATGTTCCAGCGGGCGCCCACTCGCCCGCCTGATAGAGCCGGGTCCCGCATTCTTCACACTGGCCCGCTCGCTCACCGTGCATCGCTCACCATGCTCCTTTTCTATTTCTATCGCGGCGCTGGCGCTCCAGATCGTGATACGCCCACTCGACGATGCGCGGGCTCATTAGGGGGCTGTGGCGCCAGGCGCCAGCCGCGCTCCTTGTCTTCGCGATGAGTCCGCGTTGAGCTACTGGATCAGGGCGCATAGGCGCGACGCGCTGATCGCGCCTATGCGCCTATAGCTTAACAACGTGGCGCCCCGCGCAGCCGCGACTTTTCTCACGATCCAGGCGCGTCAAGACTCGTCCAAGCCGTCCTCGCCCGCGAGTGTTTTCAGGATGGAGCGCTCGACATCGTTCAGATGCTCGAGCATCGCGCGGCGCGCGGCTGGCCCGTCGCGCTCCTCAATCGCCATCACCACAGCCTCGTGCTGGTGCAGGGAGCGCAGGCCGCGGCCGGGGATCGCCAGGCTTTGTTCGCGCGCGAACGCCAGCTCATCCACCAGCGCGGCCATCAGCGACATCATCGCCCGGTTATTGGTAGCCGCCGCCAGCGCGGCGTGGAACCGCGCGTCCAGCGCGCCAGCCACCCCGCCGTCAATCTGCCCGGACTGGTAGAGAGCCAGGCCTTCGGCCAGATTCGCCCGCAGGCTGGCGATCTGCTCCGGTGTCGCGCGCTCGGCGGCCCACTCCGCCGCCGCGCCTTCCAACGTGCGCCGGATCTCGAACAGATCCCGCATCTGTGGCTCTGTCACGTTTGTGGTCATCGCAAGCGTGAGACGCTGCATGGCGGCCTGCGCGCTTCCCGCCGCGATGAACACGCCGCGCCCGTGCTGCAGCTCCACCAGGCCATACGCGGCCAGCGTGTGCAGCGCCTCGCGCAGCACCGTCCGGCTGACGCCCATCTGCGCCGCCAGCTCGCGCTCAGCGGGGAGCCGGTCGCCCGCACGCAGCTCACCCGACTCGATCAGCTGCTGGATATAGGCGACAATCCGCTTGTCCAGGCTTTGCTGAGGGATGTCGAGGGGGTGGAACGCCGGCATTGACGCGGCGTCGGTGTGCGCATGGGGAGAGCCGTCCGCGGGAGTCGCGCCGTCAGTGAGCGCGCCGTTGTCCTTTATCCGGCTTTCATCACCTGATGGGGCTTTCTGTCTCATGCTCTTCATTCCTACCCTAGCGCGGGACAAACCATCCAGTTCTCCGGCGCCGGCCAGCGAGGCCTACCTGACCCGCTGGCGGACTGGACGCGCGCTTCCAGCGCTCGCGTTCAACAGGTAGTAGAGCCGTTTACATTGGTGATCTGGCGAACGGTTCTCGACGACAACATACGGAGACTCACGTTAACTATGCCGCGCGAGTCCAGCGAAAGCAAGCGGGGCGGCGGCATATGCCATCGCCCGCGCCCGCCCTCGCTGGATCGCGCTTCATGGCGGCGCTTACGCGCTGCGGTACAGCTTGGTGAAGACGAACTCGCGGTGGCCGAGGGCCTCCGCGCAGGTGAGCCGGCCATTGACGACGCGATCAGTCAGCGCCATCATGCGGTCACCCGCCTCGCGCAGCCCGTACTCGCGCCAGAGCATTCCGGACACGTCCAGGTCAATATGCTCGGACATCGTGCGCGCCGTCAGGGGATTCGCCGTGACCTTGATGACGGGCACGATCGGGTTGCCGACAACATTTCCCTGGCCGGTGGGGAACAGGTGCACGACCGCGCCCGCCGCGCCCATCAGCGTGACGAACTCCGCCGCCGCCGACGAGGAATCCACGAAGTTCAGGCCGCGCTTCGTCGGCGCGACCGCTGGCTCCAGCGCGTCCACCACGGGGGCTGTGCCAGTCTTGGCGATATTGCCCAGCGCCTTCTCCTCGATTGTGCTCAGGCCGCCGCGGATGTTGCCCTGTGTCGGCTGCGAGCCCAGCAGATTGGCGTTGCTTGACTCGATCTCGGCGAGATAGCTGTCGAACATCGCCTGGAAGCGCGCGCGCACCTCGTCGGTCGCGCAGCGTCCGGCGATGATGCTCTCGCCGCCGGTCAGCTCGGAGGTTTCGCCAAAGAGCACGGTGGCGCCCGCCTCGATATGGCGGTCCACGGCCTGCGAGACAGTCGGGCAGGAGCCGAGCCCGGTGGTTGTATCCGACTCGCCGCACTTGAGGCTGAGCGTCAGCTCTCCGCGCTCGATTGGCTCGCGACGCAGCTCGCTCGCCTCCTGCAGGAAGCGCTGCGCGACGCGCGCGGCGGCGGCCTGCGTCTGGAGATCGCCGTGCCGCTCGATGGAGAAGCCCTCGACGGGCTTGCCCGTCCTGGCGATGCCCTCGACCACCTGATGAGTCCAGTTGGGCTCGATGCCGACGACGACAACCGCCGCGACGTTCGGGTTGGCGCCTGTGCCGATCAGCGTGCGGAATGTCAGGTCGAGGTCTTCGCCATACTGGAGGCGCCCGTAGGCGTGTGGCAAGGCGAGGACGCCGGGAACCGCGCTGGCGACATGCTCACAGACCGCGTTCGAGAGATCGTCAACGGGCAGCATGAGGACATGATTGCGTATCCCCACCCGGCCATCAGGGCGGCGGTATCCGGTTAGATGCTGTTCTGCCATCGGGCGCTCCTCACATTGTGGACATGGATCAGTTGTCCCGCTTTGACCGGCTGCCGTGTCAGCGCCACCCGGATCCCGTACTTGATGACCTCGGCGCCCTCGGGGAGGTCCACGAGCGCGACCTTGTGGCCGAGCGGAATCGGCTCCAACACCTCAATCTGCGTTTCGCGGTCGCTGTCCATAAAGACCACCCGGCGCGCGCCGGGCTCCACATCCTGGACCGCCACCGCCACCATGTCACCCTCGTTATGCGCGAGGAACGCCGGGGCGGTGGGTGGCGCCGCCGTGCGTGTGTCTACCTCAGTCAGAGTCTGCCCCATCGTCAACAATCTCCTGTTCGTCAGCATGGTTGTCGCTACCCGAACCAGGCGCCAGCCGGCCACCGCCGGTGGCGTCGTTACGCAGGCGGCAAGGCCCGTGTAACAGGTATGAGGTACTACCACTTTTGAGGTACGCCAAGCGTACCAGACCTCGCGCGCGATTGTCAAGACGCCGGTGGCGCGCTTCGCTGAAGTTCCGGCGACCCCTGGCGCGTGACGGCGCCGCCAGCCGGGTGTGAGAAGCGCGTGCGATGAAGCGTAGTTGGGGTGCTGGCGCATGACGCGCCAGTAGGGGCGGATACGTATAAATACTGATTTGGCCACTATTCCTGGCGCTTGCGCCCTGCCGGCCGATCGTTGTGACGCGCTGACCGGCCCAGGCCGCGCGCTCCTCCTGGCGTCCGTTTCCGCGGGTTGCGCTGGAAGCGGCGGGGCGCGTGTGCAGCCTACGTATTTCTCCCGATTACAGGCGAAGAGGGCTTGACAACGTTAGAGGCCCACTGGTACAGTCGTTGCCATAACTGGTACGACCTCCTAGCACTCGTGACTGTCGCTTCACTGTAGCTTCGCCCGCGCCTGCCGGGAGACGCCTCGCAATGGCCGTTCCCGATCATGGCGCCCACGGTTTGATGAGGCGTAATCAATGGCGGATTCCATCGCGCTGCGATGCCAGAACGTCTGCAAGTGGTTCGGATCAGCGGCCGTCTTGCTCGATGTAAATGTGGATGTGCGAGCCGGAGAGTTTCTCTGTATTGTCGGACCCAGCGGCTGTGGCAAAACGACCCTGCTGCGGATGATGGATGGCCTCCTGGCGCCTGACTACGGCACGGTCACGCTCGATGATGTCCCCGTGACATCCCCAAAGCCCAGCATCTCAATGGTCTTCCAGGACTTCGGCCTGTTCCCCTGGAAAACGGTCTACAACAACGTGGCCTTCCCGCTCACGCTGCGCCACACGCCCAGGGCCGAGGTGGACAGCCGCGTGCGGAGCGCGATCCAGCTTGTGGGGCTGGCGGGCTCAGAGTCCAAGTATCCCAAGCAGCTTTCCGGCGGCATGCGCCAGCGCGTTGGCCTCGCCCGGGCGCTGGCCGCCAAGCCGGAAGTCATGCTGATGGACGAGCCATTCGCCTCCGTAGACGCGCAAGTCCGCGAGATGCTTCAGGAGGAGCTGCTCCGCATCTGGAGCGATGTCAAGCAAACGGTGGTGTTTATCACGCACAGCATTGACGAAGCGATCACCCTGGCGGACCGCATCGTCGTCATGGGCCAGAGGCCGGGCCGGGTCGTCAGCACGGTTGATGTCGAGATCGAGCGCCCCAGAACTGTGTCATCCGTACGGCGGCATCCCTCCTACGCGCCGCTGCGGGACTCGATCTGGTCCATGCTGACCAGCGCCGCCCTTTAACGCTCTTTCGAGGCCATGCGCGCCCCGCGTGTCATGTGCGCCAGTGATGGAAAGAGGGGTCTCCTATGGTGGAGACGACGGCCCAGGCCCCGCTCATTGAGCGGATTGAAGAGATCGCCCAGGGCGTCCAGGAGCGCCGCCGCAAGAAAGCCCGCAGGAGCCTGATCACACTGTGGACGATCCGTGTCGCTTCGCTGCTCCTGGTGCTGACGGCGTGGCAGATTTACGGCTCACATACGCTCAAAATCATCTTTGTGCCGTTCACATCAGTCATCCAGGCTGGGGTTGACCTGTTCGTCAACCAGAACTTTGGCGAGGCTGTGCTCTATAGCATCGAGACCTTCCTGACGGGAATGGTGATCGGTGGGACGCTGGGCATCGCGGTTGGCATGCTTATTGGCTGGTCCAGGAAGGCCGAGGCGGCGATTGGAATCTACATCTACGCGCTCTATGCGACGCCGATGGTCTCCCTCGTGCCGCTGATTACGCTGTGGTTTGGCTTCGAACTCACCTCGCAGCTCATCATCATTGTGCTCTTCGTGTTCTTCCCTGTGGTGGTGACGGTCTACAACGGCGTGACCCACGTAGACCCGAGCCTGCTCGATGTCGGGCGCGTATTCGGGGCGTCCCAGCTCCAGATGTGGCGGCACATCGTTTTGCCCGCGGTGGTGCCGTTCATCATGACCGGGATGACGCAAGCGGTCGCGATGGGATTGGTCGGGATGTTCATTTCCGAGATCTTCACCGCGCTCACTGGAATTGGCGCCGTGCTCGAGACACAGGCGAACGCCTACCATACGGCTCCCACTCTGGCGACCATTCTGGTCATCATGGTGCTCGGAGTCGCGTTTCGGTATTTGGTCTCCGTCCTCCAGAAGCGCCTGGCGCCCTGGTTCTCGGAGGCCTAGCCAGCCCGTGCGATGGGGCGTTGTTCCGTCGCTGTTTTCGCGGCAAAGGAGACGTTGGTCTATGAAGACCAGGGTTGGCTTGAGGCGACTGGTCGCCTCGGGACTCGCGGCGAGCTTATCCCTGATGTTTCTGGCGGGGTGCGGTGGAAGTGGCGCTACGTCTACGCCCGGTTTCGACAATGTGACCATTGGCCTCGCGCTGGCGCCGCCAAAGGTCGTGTTCCTCGCGCCGTATGTCGCCCAGCAGGAAGGGTTCTTCGCCCAGGAGCGCCTCAACGTCAAGCTGCTCAATATGCCCAACGGCCTTGAGACCGAGCTTGGCACGACATCCGGCGCCATTGACTTCGGCTTTAGCTCGGCGACTGACCCCATCGAGTCCGCCGCCGCTGGCTCGCCGATCCACGCGATCTGGAGCTACGGCACCAAGCTCGACACGGTTTGCCTCGCGGCGCCCAGCATCAACACTCCCGCTGACCTCGTGGGCAAGGCTGTCGGCAGCACCGGCACCGGCGGCTTCTCGTATACGCTGCTCAACGCCTGCCTCGCGCCCGCTGGCGTGGATGTTAGCCAGGTGAAGCCGGTCAACATGCAGCGCTCCGCGTTCGTGCCAGCGCTCGCGAGCGGGCGCATCTACGCCGCCGTCTTCCATGCTGACGACGCCTACGTCGTGACGCACCAGGTCCCCGGGATTCACGTCCTGAACAACGAGAGTGAGTCCTATCCGAACTGGTGGTATGGCGCCGTGAGTGTGCTGGACAAGTACGCCAAGGACAACCCGGACGTTGTCAAGCGCTTCCTGATGGCCATGATGCTGGCGGACCGCTGGATGAATGACCCGGCCAACCATGACGCGCTCGTCCAGATTGGCGCGCAGGCCACCGGCGAAGACCCTGCCGCCGTCGCCTATGCGGTGGATGTCATGGTCAAGAACGGCATCTGGCCGAACAACCAGGGCCTCGACCAGACCCAGGTGGACTATACCGCGAACCAGCTCTATACCCTCAAGGAGATCCCCAACCAGCCTACCTACGCGCAGATCGTGGACAGCAGCTACGCTGACGCGGCTGTGGCGGCGCTGGGCAAGAAGTAAGCGCGCGGACTGTTCATTAAATACCAGTGTTACCCGCATGGGCGTATCCCTGAGCAGGGCCGCGCCCATGCGGACATTCCTCGCGAGACCTCGCGAGATCCCTTCGCCCGTCCCGCTGGAATATGGAGCGATTGCGCATGGCCACCAGGCGATTCATCAGGCTCTCACAACCAGAGATCAGGGCCGCGCTCCAGCGCAACCCGCTGGTGCTGGTTCCGCTGGGCAGTGTCGAGCAGCATGGCCCCCACCTTCCGACGGGCACGGACTTTTACGCCAGCCAGGGCATTGCTGAGGCGGTCGCTGAACGTCTCGATGGACTCGTGCTTCCCTTCTCTCCCATCGGCGTCACCCCCATGCACATGCCCTACGCTGGCACCCTGAGCGTTTCGGCTGACCTCTACCAGCGCCTGCTGGTCGAGGTCGTTGGCTCGGCGGCGGCGCACGGCGCGCGCAATGTCGCGCTGATCAACTGGCATGAGGGCAACATACCAGCGATCGCGCTCGCCGCGGAGACCCTGCACCGGCAGCATGGCTGCTCGGTCGTTGTTGTCCAGGCCTGCTATGTCGCTGAGGAGCTCTTTGGCGAGCGCTACGGAGGCCTCACGCATGCCGGCCACCTCGAGACGCTCGCGGTGCTCAGCGTCCACCCGGACCTCGTTCACCTCGAGCGTGTCGAGAACTCATCTGATCGCATCCAGGGCGCGCGTGTGGATGATCTCCGCCGCACCCGCGCGTACCAGCCGGTGTTGCGGGATATCCGCACGATCGCGCCCACGGGATGGTATGGTGACCCGCGCGGTGCCACTAGCGAGCAGTCGCGCGAGTTCATGACGGAAGTGGCGGACGCCATCGCGGCGCGGATCTCGGCGATGTTCACCGAGCTGGAGCGCATCAACGCGCCAGCCGGGAACAGCGGAGACACGGGGACGGCGGACCGTGGTTAGCGTCTTCACGCCGTCCGGCTGGGCCGAGCTGACGCTCCCCGGACGGCGCTCCTGGGACATCGTCTCCAGCCGGACGGGCAGCCGCGCGGTGACGATGCGCTACGTTGAGATACCGCCGGAGGGGACGCCAGGCCAGAGCCGGACCAAGCACAGGCACATTGACCGTGAAGAAGTGATGTGGGTGCTCTCTGGCTCCGGCGCTGTCGAGGGGCGCGATGGTGAAACTCCCGTCTCGGAGGGCCAGGTCATCTATGTGCCCGCGGACGAGCCTCACCGCACCCGCAACACCGGCCAGGACACGCTGCGCCTGCTCTGCTTTTTTCCGGAGGCCGAGATCGGGCGGCATACCCAGGAGCCGGCGTAGCCCGGAACCGGAACCTACAGAAGGGATGCAGCAGTGGCCGATATTGTCTGTCTGAGGCCGGCGGAAGATTTCACCCGCGTTGGCGCGTCCATTCCCACCGAGTGGGATATCGCCTTTCGCAAGCCGTCAGACGCTGACGTTTCGGATCTCATCGGTGGCGCCCGCGCGGTCGTCCTGCCGTCGGCGGGGCCACACCTGCCCGCGGAGCTTTTCCGCGATGCGCGCGGCCTTCAGCTCATCCAGTACACTGGCGCCGGATGGGACCGCATCGCGGAGTCCATCGTGCGCGAGCTGGGCTGCCCCGTCGCCAATGTGCCGGGCGTCAACGCCAGAGATGTCGCTGAATATGTCGTGATCGCCGCTGGTATGCTGCTGCGCCGCTTCAAGCTGGGCGACCGGCTGATGTGGGACGGCGCGTTCGGCCAGGCGCGCGCCGAGCTGGCGGCTGAGCGCACGCGCGGCTTCACCGATATGACCATCGGCGTCGTCGGCCTTGGCCACATCGGCCTGACGGTCGGCAAGGCGTTCCGCGCCTTCGACGCGCGGGTGCTCTACTACGATCCCAAGCCGCTCGACGCGGAGGCCGCGAGCGCCGCCGGCATGGCCGCGGCTACGCTGCCCGATCTGCTCGATGCGGCGGATGTCGTCACCGTGCATGTGCCACTGCTGCCCGCGACCGTCGGCATGCTTGGCGAGGCGGAGCTGGCGCGGCTCAAGCCGGAGGCCATTGTCGTGCAGGCGTCGCGTGGCGGCGTCGTGGATGAGGCGGCGCTGCTGCGGCTGGTCGCGAGCGGGCGCATCGCGGGCGCCGCGCTGGATGTCTTCACGCGCGAGCCGCTGCCCGCCGATGACCCGATCCTGCTCCAGCGCGCGGCGCTCTCCGACCGCATCCTGCTTACGCCGCATATCGCGGGCGTCACGCGGCAGGCCGCCGTGCGCCTCTACGAGGCCGCCTGGGCCAACATCGCCCGCGTGCTGCGAGACGGGCTGCCGCCGAACAATCGCGTGATGTAGAATCCAGTCCGTTTCGCCCAGTGGCGCTTGGCGGGCTTCACCAGTTTTGCCGCCTCGTCCCCCTCATGAGGGGAAGGGGCTACAGGGTGAGGTCCGCGTCTGTCAGGAGGGAACTATGGCGGAGCCCGGCAATACGCGGCTGGTCGCGTTTCTCCCCGGAACGGGCGCCGGCACGATGCAGATCATGGAAGCGGGCGGCTACCTCTATATCGGTGAGCTGGCCCGTGGCGGCGGCACGCAGATCGTGGACGCGCGCGACCCCAAACGTCCCCGGCGCGCGGGCTACCTCGAAGGCTATCCCGGCGCCTTCTCCCCCAAGACGCAGGTGAGCGGCGACCGCCTGCTGGTCAACTATGAGGCGCGCCAGGGCGACGCCGCCTTCGCCGGCCTCGGCGTCTGGGACATCTCGAAGCCGGACCAGCCCGCCCGCATCGGCCAGATGGCGACCGGCGGCAAGGGCATCCACCGCATGTGGTACACGGGTGGGCGCTACGCCTACGCCTCGGTCATCCCCGACGGCTTCACGCGCCGGATTCTCACCATCATTGACCTGGACGATCCGGCTTCTCCCGTGGAAGTCTGCCGCTGGCGCGCGGAACTCGACGAGCCGGAAGGCATGAACTACGGCCTGCACCACCCCATCATCGCGGGCGCCATCGCCTACATGGGCTGGTGGGACTACGGCGTCATCATCGCCGATGTCTCGGACCCGCGCCAGCCG
This sequence comes from Chloroflexota bacterium, assembly GCA_021814145.1. Taxonomy (GTDB): domain Bacteria; phylum Chloroflexota; class Ktedonobacteria; order Ktedonobacterales; family JADMIN01; genus JAKAIY01. Next base: position 10,717 of record JAKAIY010000039.1, on the reverse strand, counting down.
CGCCAGCTTGGCGCCGTCAGCGGCTGGGCCGCGCAGGGCGGCGGCCACACCCATACCGCGCTGCCGCTCACTGGGCGCAACCTGATGGTCGTCACCGATGAGGCCGGTGATGTCGCGGGCGAGGAGACGCGCAAGCTCGTCCGCGTCTTTGACATCCAGGATGTCGCCGCGCCGAGGCTGCTCGCCATCTGCCCGCCGCCCGAAGGCGACTATGGTCGTGACGGGGTGCGCTTCGGCCCGCACAACCTGCACGAGAACCGGCCCGGCTCATTCCAGAGCGAGCGGCTGGTCTTCACTACCTATTTCGGCGCGGGCCTGCGAGTCTACGACATCAGCGATCCCACAAAGCCCGTGGAAGTGGCCAGCTTCGTCCCCGACCCGGCGGCGGAGGGCTACGCGCCCATCAATGACCTGTTCGTGGACGCGAACGGGCTGATCTACCTGACCGACAGGCGGGTAGGCAATCTCTATATCGTCGAATTGACCTGACCGGGCGGCGTCCCGGCAGGCGGGCGCGCGGCGGGAGAAAGAGGGAGTCATCATGGAGCCAGTGCGAGTAGCGGCGGTCGGCCTGGGCCGGTGGGCGAACGTCCTCGCGGACGCCTATACCCGGAGCGACAACGTCAAGCTGGTGACCTGCTTCAGCCGGAACCCAGCCAAGCGCGACGCGTTCAGCGCCCGCTATGGCTGCGGGCAGGATGAGAGCCTGGAGGCGCTGCTCAGGCGCGATGATGTCGAGGCGGTAATCGTCACGGTCCCCAACGACCAGCACGCCGGCGTGATCGAGCAGGCCGCCGCCGCTGGCAAGCATGTCTATGTGGAGAAGCCCATCGCGATTGACCTGGCCGACGGGCTGCGCATCCAGCGCGCCATCGAGTCCGCCGGAGTCGCCTTCCTCTGCGGCCACAGCGCGCGCCACCTGGGCGGCCTGCGCGCGATCAAGGGCTTCATCGCGTCGGGCGAGATCGGTGATGTCTCGATGATCGAGGCGACCTTCGGCAACGAGCGCGGCCTGGAGCTCAAGGCCACCGACTGGCGCGGCGACCCCAGCAAGGCCCCCGGCGGCCCGCTGACGCAGCTTGGCGTCCACCAGATTGACAACCTGCAATACCTGCTGGGGCCGGTCAAGCAGGTCTTCTGCTTCGGCAAGCCGATGTATACCAGCGTCCCGAACGAAACCGTCCTCCAGACGGTGATGGAGTTCGAGAGCGGGCAAATGGCGTATCTGGGGACCAATTGGGCCTGCCCCGGCCACTTCATGCTCAACGTCTACGCGACCAGGAGCAATCTGTTCTACGACCTCGACTTCAGCTGGTGGAGCAACTCGAAGACCACGTACGAGCACTCTACCCTGATGCGGACGCAGTTCGCCAGCTTCAGTGACGACCCGGACAACCGCGTCCTGCGGAAGTCGCTCGTCCAGTTCGCGCCGACCGACCACCTGCGCGACGAGATGGAGGACTTCGCCAACGCGGTTCGCACCGGCGAGCCGGTCGAGATTGACGCCGCCCTCGCCGTGCGCAACCTGGCCGTCGTCATCGCCGCGCTGCGCAGCGCCCATGAGGGCCGCATGGTCACGATCGCGGAGGTCCTCCAGCAGGCGTAAGCGCGCGCGCCGCCGCTATACGCCTGGAACGCCTTCGCGTTGATATACACGGTGGGGAGGGAATGGGTCCCGAATGCCCATTCCCTCCTTGCCATATGCGCATGCGCGCCGCGCCTCACGCCAGCGGAAAGCGCGCGACGAAGCGGCTGCTCGCTCTCGCATGCGGTCGTGCTACAATGAACGCACAGACGCGGAAGGTTCGGTAGCGAGAGCGGCGTCATGCCGCGCAGGCCAGCGGGACACGCGCAGGGAAGGCGAAGGAGAACACTGATGTACCTTGAGATTCCAGGCGATCTTGGACTCACCGAGGAGCAAGCGCGCCTCGATTTCGCCGTCGGACTCTACTCCTCGCGGGCGGTGAGCCTCGCGCGGGCGGCGCGGATGGCCGGACGTAGCCGAATTGATTTCCAGCGCATCCTCGCGGAGCGGGGAATCCCGCTCGCCTACGATGCGGAGGACCTTGAGGACGATATCGCGACCCTCAAGCGGTTGGGGCAACTGTGAACACGGTGAGCATGCCTACGCGGTCGCCGCGTGTTCGGCGCTGGCGTTAGCGGCGTCAGACCCATGGGTGGCCATGGGTGACCGCACGCGTGTTTGGACAGCGAGGTATCCGGCATGCTGGTTGTCAGTGACACAAGCCCCATTACCAATCTGGCCGTCGTCGGCCACCTCGACCTGCTCCGGGCGCTGTATGCGCAGATCACGATTCCTGAGGAAGTCCGCGACGAACTTGTCCTTGGCGGAGCTGGCAGTAACCCCGGAGCCCGCGAAGCGCAGTCCGAATCCTGGTTTGTCGTCGCGCGTGTTGATACGCAGGCGCGGAGTCAGCTTGCGCGTACGTACCCCAAGCTGGACGTTGGCGAGGTGGCCGCGCTCGACCGCCAGGGCGAGCGCTCCGCTGATCTCGTCCTCCTGGACGACCAGGCCGCGCGGCGCGCGGCAAGCGCGTTCCAGCTGGCGTACGTCGGGGTGGTGGGCATCCTGCTGGCGGCGAAAGCGCGCGGCCTGGTGGCGCTGGTCAAGCCGATCCTCGATGACCTGCGCGCCCGCGCGGGTTTCCGCCTCGCGGAGGCGGTCTATCAGAGCGCGTTGCAGTATGCCGGCGAGTGACGCGCCCGTTTCGTGCTCTCCGCCATTAGCTCTCCGCCGCCTCGTGGTCATTGAGCGGAAGCGCTTCTTGTCCGGGCGCCAGCGGGAAGCGCGCGACGAAGCGGCTGCCCCGGCCCGGCTCACTCTCGACTGAGATGCGGCCGCTGTGGCCCTCCATGATGTAGCGCGCGATCGCCAGCCCTAATCCCGTTCCTTTGGGGCGCCCCGCCGGGGCCGATTGTGGCGCCTGGTAGCGCCGCTCAAAGACATGGGGCAGGCTCTCCCGCGGGATGCCCACGCCGCTATCAGCGACCTCCAGGGCCGCCCATCGTTTGCCGTCCTCGTTTTCCACGCGCGTCGAGATGCGCGCCCAGCCGCCAGCGGGCGTGAATTTCAGGGCGTTGATCAGCAGGTTGCGCGCGACCTGCGCCACCCGGCCCGGATCAATCAGCGCCAGTGGCAGCCCGTCGGGCGCGTCTACTTCCAGCCGCACGCGGTATCCGCTGGCCAGCGCGGCCAGTTCATCGGCCACCATCCGCGCCACTGGCGGCAACTGGTTCGGCGCGGGCTTAACCGTGAAATGGCTGTGGTCGCGCTGCGCGAGGACTACCAGATCATCCACCTGCGCCGAGACGCTCAGCGTTCCCACCAGCGCCGCCGCCTCGTGCCGCCGCCGGGCCTCGATCGGGATATCAGCCAGCGCGCGGTCGAGCAGGATCTCCAGGTTCGTGCGGATGCCCTGCAACGGCTGGCGGAGATCGTGCGCCACCATGTTCAGGAACTCCAGGCGGCTGCGCTCCATCGCGCGCTCGTAGGAGATGTCGCGCCCTACCAGCAGCGCCTGATCACCTGTCGGGCCGGAGATTGGCGTTATCGTGAACGAGATAACGCGCTCGCTGACTGGCGGCCCCGCGGACGCCCGCGACCCCGCGTCTGTGGAGGCTTGCGGCGCGGAAAGCGCGCACTCGAACGGGCCGCTAGGCGTTCCGCTCTTCAGGCATGCCATCGCGCGGCACGGCCCGTGGCAGAGCAGGCAACTCTCCATGCTTGGCGGCGCTTCGGGCGTCCCATTGAGCGCCGCGCAGCTGAGCTGGCCGCGCAGCGCGTCTGGCTCCTGCCCCAAATAGCTGGCGAAAGCGTGGTTGACTTCGATGAAACACAGGTCGTGGCCGATCAGCGCGAAGCCATCCGAGGCCGAGATGAACATCGCGTCGCGCTGGTCACGCTGCGAGCGCGTCTCCTCGAAGAGCTCCGTGCGCTCCAGCGCCGCCGCCGCGAGCGCCGAAAAAGTCCCAATCGCCCGCTGCTCACTCGCTTCGAACGCCCGCGCGCGCGCCAGCATCACCACGCCCAGCAGACGCTCCTGCGCGATCAGGGGCTCACACATCAGCCAGACTGGGCCGTTCAGGGCCAGCATGCCCGTGAGCGGCCCGGCCTCGTCCACCGGAAGGGCCACGTTGTAGCGCGCCGCCCGTTCGCTCGCGACCCGCGCGGCGAGCGAACGCTGGTCCTGGATCGGGATCGCCGCGCCCGTGAGCTGGGCGCCGTCCACGCCCAGGCCCGCCACGAGCCGCAGGACCTTCGCGCGCTCGTCGCAGCGGTAGATCAGCGCGGCGTCACAGGCGATCACGCGCGTGATGCCTCTGGCGATGGAGCTGATGACGCCCTGCGCGTCGAGGCTGCTGGTCAGCGCGCGGGTGGCGTCGAGCAGCGCGGCCCGCTCGCGCGCCTGCGCCTCGTGGAGGGCGGCGGCGTCGAGCAGGTGAATCGTCATGGCGATCTGCTCGGCGTAGACCAGCGCGAACTGGCGCTGGCGCTCATCGAACTCCTCCGCGCGCGTCCGCGCCGCGACCAGCGCCACGAATGGCTGGCCGCTCTCGTGGATGGGCATACACAGAATCGAGCCGAAAGGGCGCGTCTCGACGCCACGAAAACGCGCGTCCGTGGCGAGGTTGGCGCTGGTCACCAGATAGGGGGCGCGCGCGGCGAAGTCCATGGCGTGGCGCACCGCCGGCGGCGCCTCAGCGGGGTTGAGCGCCACCGGGCCAGCGGGCTGAACGCCCACCGCGACGACTGGAGTCAGGGCGCCGCCTGAGACGCCGGGCCGCGCCACCGCAATCCAGACGCCGCTGGCGCTGGTAAGGGCCAGCACGGCCCGCGCCAGCCGGTCGAGCGCCACTGGATGGGGAAGTGGCGCCCCCATCCCGCTACCCGACACACGCTTCTCCTGCTATCCGGCGGCGCGAGGAGCGCCTATTTCGCTGGCGCGGGCTCCCAGCCAGGCGCCGCCCGCAACTGCTTGAACATCGCCGTGATCTGGCTCTGTGTCATGTGCGACGCGATGGTGACGCTGGAATCTCCCACCGCTCCGATGCAGACGGTTGTCGCGTCGGAAGTCTGGGAGCTTTGCGCGCATTGGGGCGTTGTCGCGGTGTCGCCGCGCTTGGGCGCCTCGGAGAAGCTGATCGGGCCAGCGCTGCCCGGCAGCACCCAGGTAATGCTGAGGTGGCCGCCAAAGATCGGGTCATGGATGGTCCCCCCCACCAGGTCAAGGCAGGTTCCCTTGGGCAGGCTGGAAGGCAGGTAGGGGGTGAAGCCTAGCTGGTCCTTGACCTGGCTCCATGATGTGATCGTCTGCTGTGTTGATGAGCTGCTATCCACGAAGCTGATCTGGGGCTGCGCGCACCAGGGCAGCGCGCTGAGCGACTGCTGGTCGCTGGAGCTCGCGCTACCAATGCCCGGCAGTGAGCAGCCCGCCAGCGTCGCCGCCAGCGCCAGCGCCAGCGCCACGCCGCTGGTCCGCCCCGCTCGTATGCCTGCCCGCTGAATCCTTGCCCAACCTAGCGCCATGCGTCTGATTCTCCCAATCGCTTCCAACGCCCCGGCCATCTCTGGCGACGCGCCCGCTGCCCGCCGCCACAGGCGCTCCGTCGCGCGCCAGCGGACGCTCGCCTATGGTGTATAACGCGCGAGGAAGGCGGATTGGGGGCCGCGCCGGACCAGTTAACCGTTATATCCGCTGCCCGCGTAGATGACGGTCGCGTCCATGCCCGCAAGCTGGTCGAATGTCACCTGGGGATGGCGCGCCAGATAGTCCGCGACGATGTGGTCACCGATCTGATAGCCAGCGGCGTTGGGGATGCCGTTCGCCGGATCACCCAGCATCTCCGATTCCTGGTTGGGGTTGGCGTACTCGGTGACGCTGGGCTTGAACTTCGCCCAGAGCGCCGCCTCTGTGGCGGGGTCTATTCCCCAATCCGGCCGCTGTCCGGTCATGTGCGCCGCGAAGTCGTCCGCCATGCCATCCGTGACCATGTTGTCCAGCAGGGTCAGGTAGGCGTTGTCGAGGCTGCCGAGGCGGTCGTAGCGCGCGACCTCCATATATTCATGGTCCAGCGCGCCAGCCATATAGAACCAGTCTTGCGCGCTGTCGCGCGGCAGCAGACGGTTGAGCGGGTCCGGCTCCCAGAACGGGATCAGCAGGCTCTGCTCACCCGACGCGCCATAGAAGCGATCGGTATTCCACGGCACGAGATAGGCTACGGTATGCGGGCCAGGCAATTCCCTGGCGGCCGCCTGGAGCGTCGCCAGCGCCTGGTGTTCGACATGCGCCCGCTGCATATCCAGCACAACGCAGCGGAAGGCGCTGGGGTCTATCCCGCCGAGCGACTGGTTCCATTGATCAACCCCGCCGACCGCGCTGGTGAAGATGTCGTTCATCGCCGGGTACGGCCCCAGGACATCCTTCGCCCAGATCTGTATGCGCTGGCTGGTGGGCTGGCCCTGCGCGTCCCTGGCGTAGTTCAGCGCCTCCGCATAGAGCGGCTGGATGGTGAACTGGCCGGTCGTGTCGGCTGGCGCGGTATCACGGGGCGCGGCGCCGGAGCAGGCCGCTGGCGCGACCGATCCGGACCCCGGAGTCGGGAGCCGCGCGGCGATTCGTGTCAGCGCCAGCGGGACCAGCAGCGCCACGACGACAACGACGCAGGCGCACATCATGACCAACGCCGCGGCGGCCCCGCCGATGATCCAGCCTGTCCGCCATCGTGGCGCTGGCTGCCCTCCGCCTGGCGCGCTTCCCCAGCCCTGATACATGCCCTGCTCCTTGTTTGCCAGCTTCAGCGCGCGCTCATTCCGGTTGTTCAGCGCGGATGATACACGCCCCACGTCCGTTCTTGCGCCCTACCAGTATACGCGAGGAGGCGCAGTGAGGACAGTGGCTCCAGCCGTCGTGGCGTCGCGCCGCGCGCTGTGCGTACACTGATGGAGCGCGCTCGTGAGGGGTGAGGCGCCTATGCGTGGCGGCCAGCCAGAGCGATGGAAGGGTGGGCGGATGTGATGGACAGCATGCCGCGCCGGGTCGGGCTGATCGGGCGCCCCGTCAGTCAGTCCCGCTCGCCCGCGATGCAGCAGGCGGCGCTTGACGCCGCTGGGATCGCCGCGCGCTATGAGCTGTGGGACACGCCAGCCAGCGAGCTGCGCGCGCGGGTCGAATCGCTGCGCCAGCCGGAGACGCTGGGCGCGAATGTCACCATCCCGCACAAGGTGGCCGTCATCCCGTATCTTGACGCGCTGGCTACCAGCGCCAGCCGCCTTACTGGCGCCGTCAACACCATCGTCCGCGAGGAAGGCCCGCGCGGTGCGCGGCTGGTGGGCCACAACACGGACGTGACCGCTGTGCTGCGCGCGCTCGATGGGGAAGGCGTCTGGACGCCCGGCATGCGCGCGTTGATTCTGGGCGCGGGCGGTGGCGCGCGGGCCGCGCTGGGGGCGGCGCTGCTGCGTGGCGCGTGGCCGTGGATCGCCGCGCGCAGGCGGTCAGCGGCCCGCGCCGCGCTGGAGGAGCTGTACGCCCGGCTGGACGCCACTCCGCGAGACATCCAGCGCCAGGCGCTCGCCCTGGATGACCTGGACGCGCTAGCGGCGGCGCTCTCCGGGACGGCTCTGCTCATCAACGCCACGCCCGCTGGCATGCGCGACCCCCAGGCGGCGCCCATTCCCGTTGGGTTGCTGCGGCATATGCCACGGACCGCGTTTGTCATGGATATGGTCTACAATCCGCCGGAGACCGCGCTGGTCCGCGCCGCGCGCGCCGCCGGGCTACGCGTGGCTGGCGGCCTCACGATGCTGCTCTATCAGGGCGCGGAATCCTTTACGCTCTGGACCGGGACCGAGGCCCCGCTCGCGGTGATGCGCGCCGCGCTGGAGGCCGCCCTTCAAGCGGAGGGCCAGGGCGAGATGGGATGAGCGCCCGGCGTGGGTTCGGGCAGGCGCCTACGCGCGCGGGGAGTTGAGCGCCGCTGGCCCTCCGGCGTCCGAGAGCAGGGCCGAGCTGGCCACGTCCTGAATATCGAGCAGCGCCTGGATCGCCTTGTGCTCCACGCGGTCGCGCATGGCGCCGATGGCGACGCGCGCCTCGCGCAGCGGGAAGCGGTGCGTGACCAGGCGCTCCGGCGTCAGCAGGTTGTCGCGCATCATCTGCGCCGCCAGGGTGAAGGTGGAGACGCGCCCGCCGGAGACAATCGCCGGGGCCAGCTCCATGCCGCCCGGCCAGCGCTCCACGCCATGCGCCACCACGCCGAGCAGCGACACCTCGCGGCTCCAGATCAGCGTTGGGTCCAGTTGCGTCCAGCGCTGGAGGCGGCCCGCCAGCACGACCGTTCCGCCCTCGCGCGCCCACAGCAGCGCCTGCCGCAGCGACTCCTCCGTGCCCAGCGTCTCATAGACGACATCGAAGCCGCCCATCAGCAGCTGCGCGCCCGACCGGCTGCGGTAGAGCCTGCCGCCAGTCATGCGCGCCACCGCGTCGTCGCCGTCTTCGGGATAGAGGATGCGTGTGGCGCCCATGCGCGTCGCCACCTCCACCTGATAGGTCTGCCGCGGCGCGACGGTGACGCTGAGCGACGGCGCCAGCGCGCGCAGCGCCTGCGTCAGCAGCAGCCCCGGCGTTTCCGCGCCCAGCACCAGCGCCTGGTCGCCCGGCTCGGGATGGTAGCGCAGCGCGGCCCGCAGCGCCTCCGCCGATGGCTCTAGCAGCGCCGCCTGCTCCACCTGCAGGCCGTCCGGCGTGAGGAACATCTGCCGCTCGTGGACGACCATCTCGTCGCTCCAGCCGCCGCCCACCTGCTCCGGCCCCGGCAGATAGCGGTTCTCGCAGAGCGCGTAGGAGCCGATCGCGCAGAGGCGGCAGGGAGGCTCGATCTCGCGCGTCGCGCAGCACTGGCCCGACTGGTACACGACCCGGTCGCCCACGCGCAGCAGTTGCGCCTCAGGCCCCACCTCGACGACCTCGCCCACCACCTGCCGCCCCAGGTAGACGCGCGCGGGCCGTGGCGCGGCCTGTGGGGCCAGCTTCGGGTCCCACGCCACCAGCGTTCGCTCTACCTCATCCAGCGCGATCCCGCTGACGATGTTGCGCACGCGCGCCCAGCGCCCGCCTGGCAGCCTGGGGGTGGGCAGGCGTCGCACGCGCAGCGGCGCCAGCGGCCCGAAGTAGACGCGGCGCGAGACATGCCCCAGCGCCCGCGCGCCCTTCACCCGCGTTGGGCTCAAATCCAGATACGCGCTATACATTGGCTCAGGCTCCCGAATGACGTGCGTTCGCTCACTGGCCCCGATAGTATAGCCCGCCGTTTCGCTCCGTGGGATGGGCGCGGCCATAAATGGCCGGCGCGCGAGGCCAGCGCCGCCAGGCGCGCCGGCTGGCGGCTGAAGCCGCGCCTATGGGCCCTCGTGCGGGAACCCCGAACCCACACGGGGGTTTCGCTCCGCTCGCCTGACGGCCACAAAGCCCGCCTTCGCGGGCTGGGACGCGGCGGCCATTCGCAAGCCCAGGGGGCCACGCCCATCGCCGCCTGGTGTTATACTGTGGCTGCTATTCGCGCCGGGATGTTTACGCGCCGGGAGGCAGCCGATGCCACAGCCAGAGGGGACGCCACGCGCCTTCATCAGTCACGCGCACGCCGATAACACGCTCTGCGCGCCCTACGCCGCGGGATTGAAACGGCGGCTGGGCGATGACGCGGTCTGGTATGACCTGAACAACAACCCGGAGGGCCACCTGCTGGCCGCCGCGCTCCAGCGCGAGCTGCAGGCGCGCCCGGCGCTGGTCGTCTTTGTCACGCCCGCCGCGCTGGAATCGTTCTGGGTTGGCCTGGAGATTGACGCTTTCCTGGGCCTGATGGCGCAGGACCGCGCGCGCATGCTGCTGCCCGTCCGGCTGGCGGAGTGCGCGTTGCCGCCTTTCATGAACGCGATGACCTGGATTGACGCGGTAGGCCAGCCGGTGGACGCCATCGTCGAGCGCGTCACGCAGGCGCTCACTGGCGGGCGCGGCCCGGCGCCCACCATCACTGTCGCGCCCGCGGCTCCAGGCGCGGCGCCCGCGCGGCCCACGGCGGAAACCGCGCAGGCGCAGGTGCTGCTGGAGGAGGCGCGGGCGGAGCTGCTGGAGAGCCACTGGAACGACGCTATCGCCAAGCTGCGGGTCGCTCTCAGTCTGCCTGGCGTCGCGCCCAGCGCCGACATCCTGGGCGAGCTGGCGCTGGCCTACGCGGGCGCGCAGCGCTGGGAACTGGCGCTCGACGCCGCCGGGCGCGGGACCCAGGCCAGCCGCCTGCGCGCCGACCTCTGGCAGATTCAGGGCCGCGCCCACACCGCGCTGGCCCGCGACCTGCGCGCGAAGGGCGACGCCAAGGCGCTGGATGAGGCGCGGGCGCACGAGCGGGAGGCGCTGGACGCCTACGAACAGGCGCGGGGCCTGATCCCGCGTGGCGAATTGGCGGCGCGGCTGGCGCTGCTGGCCGAGATGCGCGCCACGCTCACCGGAGCCGGGAGCTGGGCGGAGGCGCTGGAGACGGTCAACGATGAGCTGGCGCTGGCCCCCAATACCCCCACGCGCCTGACGGTCAAGCTGGAGTTGCTGCGCCGTTTGGGCAGCGACACCGAGGCCGTGGACGTGGCCCGCGCGCTGGCCGAGCGCGCCGACGCCCCCGCCAGCGCCTGGCTGACCTACGCCCG
>JAKAIY010000188.1 GCA_021814145.1 Chloroflexota bacterium | reverse complement strand
GCGCTTGCCCAGCTCGTCGTTGATCCCCAATGACCGGACGCTGCTGCTGACCACCGCCGGCATGCAGCAGATGATCCCGTATTTTCTCGGCCAGGAGCAGCCGCCGAGCAGACGGCTGACGACGGTGCAGAAGTGCTATCGCACCACCGATATTGACGATGTGGGCGATACGACACACCTGACGTTCTTCGAGATGCTCGGCAATTTCTCCGTCGGCGACTACTTCAAGCGCGAGGCGATCCAGTTCGCGTGGGAGCTGCTGACAGATGTCTTCAAGATTCCCGCCGAGCGGCTCTATCCCACGGTGCATGGCGAGGACCTGGAATCGCCGGGCTACTGGGAGGAGACGACTGGCATCCCGGCGGACAGCATCACGCGGCTCGACGACAACTGGTGGGGTCCTCCGGGTGATCGTGGCCCTTGCGGCCCTGACTCGGAGATCTACTTTGACCGTGGCGCGGAGTATGGCTGTGGTGAGCCGGACTGCGCGCCGGGTTGCGACCGCTGCGACCGGTTCCTCGAGGTCTGGAACCTGGTCTTCATGCAGTATTACCAGGACGAGAACGGCGTGCGAACGCCGCTGAAGCAGCCCAACATTGACACTGGCATGGGGCTGGAGCGGCTGGCGTCCGTCCTGCAGCGCAAGGAGTCCCTGTATGACACGGACATCTTCCGCACGCTGGTGGACGCCATCGCGGAGCTGGCCGGGGTAGCGTATGGGGTTGACCACGACCATGACCGCGCGCTGCGGGTGATCGCCGACCACGGGCGCGGGCTGGTCTTCCTGGCGGGTGATGGGGTGCTGCCGAGCAACACCGGGCGGGGCTACGTCTTCCGCCGCGTGCTGCGCCGCGCGGTGCGCTTTGGCAAGGTGCTCGGTCTGGACAAGCCGTTCCTGGCGGACGTGGCGGACGCGGTCATCAAGCAGATGAGCGTTCACTATACCGAGCTGGAGCGGCGGCGCGACCAGATCGTGGACGCGCTGAGCATGGAAGAGCGCAAGTTCAACCAGACGCTCACCGCCGGGCTGAACCTGCTGGAGCGTGAACTGGCGCGGCTGGAGGCTGATGGCAAGAAGGTCCTGCCAGGGCGGATCGCTTTCAATCTCTATGATAGCCACGGTTTCCCGCTGGAACTGACGGAGGAGGTCGTCGCCGAGCGCGGCATGCTGATTGACCGTGTGGGCTTCGATGATGAGATGACCAAGCAGCGCGAGCGGGCGCGTGTGGCGAGCCCGTTCCAGCGCGAGAAGGGGGAAGAGGCGTGGACCAATCTGGTGAAGGTCCTGCCCGAGACGGTCTTCAGCGGCTACGCGGGCGTGGCGGACGAGAGCGAGATCGTGGCTATTCTGGTGAACGGCCAGCCAGTAGATATGGCGACGGCGCCGGAAAGCGCGGCGATCGTGCTGGCGCGGACGCCGTTCTACGCGGAAGCGGGCGGCCAGATCGGCGACCAGGGCGTGTTGAGCAGCGAGCGGGGCGCGTTCCAGGTGGTGGACACGCAGCGACCCGTCCCGGGACTCACCGTGCACTTTGGCGAGATGACCGAGGGCAGCCTGCGGGTGGGGTTCCCCGTGCGCGCCCAGGTGAACGCCGAGCGGCGCCGCGCGATCATGCGCAACCACAGCGCGACGCATCTGCTGCATCGCGCGCTGAAAGATCTTTTCGGCGAGCAGGTGAACCAGCGTGGCAGCCTCGTGGCCGAAGACCGGCTGCGGTTCGATTTCAGCCTGAACCGTCCGATTACGACCGAGGAGCTGCGCGAGCTCGACCGCCGCGTGAGCGCCTGGGCGCTCGACGACCTGCCCGTGACGACACAGACCATGCCGTACAAAGAGGCGCTCGCGACTGGCGCGATGGCGCTGTTCAGCGAGAAGTACGGCGACAACGTCCGCGTGGTGATGATGGGGTCGAGCAAGGAGCTGTGCGGCGGCACCCACGTAGCGGCGACCGGCCAGATTGGGCTGTATCTCACGACGCAGGAGACGAGCGTCGCGGCGGGCACGCGCCGTATCGAGGCGCTGACCGGCGTGACCGCCGATTCGTTCCTGCGGGGACGCAACGACCTGCTGCTGGCGGTGAGCGCCCGTATGCGCGCCCAGCCCGACGAGGTGTTGACGCGCGTGGAGCAGTTCCAGGAGGAGCTGGCCGAGGCGCGGCGCGAGCTGGCGGCGGCCCGGCGCGCCCAGGCCCGCGAGGAGGCCGCCCGGCTGGCCGCCTCAGCCGTCCGGGTGAAGGACGTTCCGGTCGTGGCTGGCATGACCTCAGTGACGGAGGACGAGGCCTTTCGCGAGCTGAGCGATACCGTCCGCGCGAAGACCGGCCCGGCGGTGGTGGCGCTAGTGCGGGCGGCCGGCGAGCAGGCCCGGTTCGTCGTGACGGTGGACCCCGCCCTGACGGCCCGCGGGGTGGACGCCCGGGCGATCGCCGCGGAGCTGGGCGCCCGCCTCGGCGGTAAGGGCGGCGGCCGCCCCGATCTCGCCCAGGGCGGCGGCAAGAACCTCGGCGCCGCCCCTGAGGCGCTGCGTGGCGTAGCTGAGCTGGTCGCCAGCCAGCTCGGCTAGCTCCCCGGTCGCGGTGACAGTCGCCGCCCGCCCTCCAGCGTGAACGTCGGAGGGCGGGCGGCGCTAGCTTTTTCGCTTCCTTCCCTTGCGCTTACGCAGACATCTCGACCAGCGTAAACGAGCCTTTCATCCACAGCTACTCCTGGATGAGCGTGCGCGCCTACGACCCGACGGTGGGCCGCTTCCTCGCGCGTGACCCGCTGGGCCGCGCGCCGCTGTTCTTCAGCGACCAGCCCTATGCCTACGCCGTCCTGGCTGACATGGTGGGCTTTTTCTGTCAGCGCATCAAACTGACGCCATCCTCCTACTTGTCTTTACGTTGTACAAACACTATGCTTTCCTTGTGCTACGCGCTGGGTAATGCGCAGTCTCGCGCCCTCATGAACAGGCGCGACTCGCGATGGAGTGGGGTCACAGAAGAGACAGGAAAAAGGGAGAGTCATCCTCATGCGGGGTCTGGCGTATAAGTGGCGGGTTCTGATCTCCGTCATCTTTGGCCTGTTCATGGTCATCCTCGATACGACGGTTGTCAACGTGGCGTTCCCGACGCTGCGGGCGGAGTTCAACGCGAGTATCTCCGATTCGCAATGGATCATCAGCGTCTATGTGATGGCGCTGGGCATCAGCACACCGCTCTCGGCGTTCCTCGCGGACCGTTTCGGCATCAAGCGGACGTATGTGATGGGCTTGGCGTTCTTCGTGATCGGCTCGGCGATCTGCGGCGTCTCGCCTTCGCTTGGCCTGCTGGTCGCGGCGCGGGCGCTGCAGGGCCTGGGCGGCGGGCTGGCGCTGCCGCTGGGGACGACACTGCTCTTTGGCGCGTTCACCGCCGCCGAGCAGGGGCTGGCGTTCGGCGTCTTTGGCATCGCGCTGGTCGTCGCCCCGGCGATGGGGCCAATCCTTGGTGGCTGGCTGGTAGATAGCGGCGACTGGCGCTGGATCTTCTTCATCAACATCCCCATCGGCGCCCTTGGCTTCACGCTGGCCTCGCTCTGGCTGCGTGAGCGCAAGGCCGAGCGCGCCCCGCGCTTCGATTTCCCCGGCTTCATCACCTCCACTATCGGCTTTGGCTCGGTGCTCTACGCCGCATCGGTCGCCTCCAACGACGGCTGGACATCGCAGCACGTCGTGGCCGCCTTCATCATCGGCGGGGTGAGCCTGGCCGCCTTCGCGCTGATCGAACTCTTCGTCGCGCCAGAGCCGTTGCTCAACCTGCGGCTCTTCAGCATCCCTGTCTTTACGCTGGCGACGGTGGTGGGCTGGGTGAGCGTACTGGCGCTCTTCGGCGCCGAGTTCCTGCTGCCGCTCTATCTCCAGACCCTGCGTGGCAAGACGGCGTTCGAAACGGGCCTGATCCTGCTACCGCTGGCGATTGCGTCGGGCATCGTCGCACCTTTCTCGGGCCGGCTCTATGATCTGGTCGGCCCGCGTGTGATCGCCGTTGTGGGTTTCGGCTTGCTGGCAGTGAATACGTGGCAGTTCTCGCAGTTAGGCCCGGACACTTCGATCACCTTCATCCTCTTCCTGCTGGCGCTTCGTGGCGTCGCGCTTGGCCTGACGGTGCAGACGACGCTGGTGACGGCGCTCTCGCGTGTGCCGGGGCGTGAAGTCTCGCGCGCCTCGTCGCTTTCCAATGCGACGCGCCAGGTGGTACAGTCAATCGGCGTGGCCGTGCTGGCCACCGTGCTGGTCAGCACGCTCTCAACCCAGGTCAAGACCTTCGAGACGCGGTTTCAGAACGTCACGACGGCGAATGCGACGATCAGCAATCCCTTCGTCCAGCAGATCGCCAGCCAGTTCAAGAGCAACGGGCTTTGTGGCGTGAAGATCCCGGCGATTCCCGGCGGCGCTCCTGGTGGCGCGCCCGCGGGCGCGCCACCAGTCGGCCTGCCCACGCAGGCGCTGATTGACCAGGCGTGTTCCGAGAGCGTCGCGGGATATGAGCAGGCGTACAAGCTGACCTTCTACTTCGCGCTGCTGGCGATGGCGCTGGGCTTCTTCCTGCCGGGCTGGCCCGCGAAGTGGGAGGGGCGTGTCTCGCCCGCTTCGCGGTCAGCGAACGCTGGCGAGCGGCCCGCCGCGCCGACCATAGCTCATTGAGCCATTGATAGCGGTTGATGATGAACAGCTCACACCCGACACGAGAAGCAGGCGCTGAGGGCCTGTTTCTGTTTGATATTGACGGCACGCTGCTGCGCGGGGCGCCTCCCACTCACCGGGAGGCGCTGTGCGCGGCGGCGCGCGCCGTGTATGGCGCTCCGCTGACGCCGGAGCGGCTTGGCGGGACGGCAGGCATGACGGATAGCGCCATCGCGCGGCGGGCGCTGCGTGGCGCGGGCATGAGCGACGACGCCATCACGGACGGCCTGCCCTCGTTTTTCGTCGCGGCGGCTGAGGCCTACGAGCGGAGCGTGCCGGATGACCTCGGCGCCTATCTCACGCCGCACGCGGCGGACGCGCTGGACTGGCTGGCGGGCCACGGCGCCGCGCTGGGGCTGGTGACAGGCAACATTCAGCGGATCGCATGGGCCAAGCTGAGCGCCGCCGGGCTGGCGGCGCGTTTCCGTGTGGCGGGCGCGCCGGGGCCGCTGCCCTGGATTGGCGCGTTTGGCGATGAGGCGGAGGACCGCGACGCGCTGCCGCCGCTGGCGCTGGAGCGAGCCGCGCGAGTCCTGGGGCCGGGATGTGACGCGGAGGCGTGGATTGTTGGCGATACCGCGGCGGACATCGCCTGTGGCCAGGCGAGCGGGCTGCGGGTGATCGCGGTGGCGACCGGGCCTTCCCATACGCTCACCGAATTGCGCGCGCACGCTCCCACGCATGCCATCACTGATCTCACCGAGCTGCCGGGTCTGCCGCTGTGGGGCGCGGCGTAGGCTGGCTACCTCGCGGGCGGGTGTATCTAAGGAATGTTGTGATTTTTTCGGCGCCGCCGCATCGTCGTTCAAAATCGCGCGCATGCGTTCGCCAGCAGGCTTGTGCGGAAATCATGGGCGCCGTGTCGGGCTGATGGAAGGAACGCCACAAAGCGCGGGCAAGGATTCGCGTCCATCGCGAGGCGCCGCGCGAGCCATGAAACGCCTGATATGGCAGGTATTTGCTCGTTTGTCTACGTAATAATGCCGTTGACTTTTTGTTGGCTAGGTAAAATTGCGTGATATTTTTGTGTTTCATTACGTACTTATACCGAACCGCGTTTCCGGGACATGCTTCCATCCGTATTGCGCGACGGTGAAGAAACGTCCTGTCCCGGCGCGCTTCATCGTTTGTGTGGCGACTGGATGATGGTAGCCACCAGTGATGGGCCCGAAGTGGCGCAGGTGTTACAGGAGACCCGACCTTAGACCCGACTTTCCCGAGGCGAATCCTAAATGGAAACGCTCCTGATACGCCTGCCCGCTTGGGGCTCTGGAGTAGCGACGTCTGGCG
>JAKAIY010000038.1 GCA_021814145.1 Chloroflexota bacterium | reverse complement strand
CGTGGGTCTACCTCAGCATGATCCGCCTGATGCTCAAGCGCTTGGCGCACGAGCACATTCAGCCAGCTTTCCATTATCGCCGTGTTGCTTGAACCCAAAGGAGATGCCTTTATGTACAGCCTCTATGGGCCGCTGGGGGCCTTCAGCGCGGCGCCAGCCGCCCGCTTGCCCTGGCGGCTTTGAATTCCTGTCGTTTGCGCCGCGCTGAAGCTTGACATATCACACCGTCTCAAGCACACTGTGTTCTATCATAATCGCCGTTCGCTATGTTGAACGCGCGGGCAGGCCCCAACAGTGAACGCCGCGATGTTCTGCCAGAAGCGCGGGGCAAAGAAAAGAAAGGAGAAGAACGGAACAGCGATCACACAGCCAGCTGTTTTGCGCTCGCGCGCATGGCGCCGCACAGTGGAGTGTGGCGTGGAGGCGCCATGAGGAGTGGCCGCGAGCGAATGGGGCGCGCCAGCCAGGCGCGAGCGCTCCTTCGCCGCGCCTGACTGACGGATCGCTTGCGCTCATGGGGCGATCTGTTCGAGCGTCTCCTTTCGCGTCGAAACGCCGAACTGGACCAGGATAGCCGCTACTATCAGGAAGGCGGCGATCAGCGCGAAGGCCAGCAGCGGACCGAGCTGCCCTAGCAGCGGCACAATGAGCAGCAGGCCGACACCACCCCCAACGTGTCCAATGCCATCGGAGAGCGCATACCCTGTCGTGCGCGCCCGCGTGGGGAAATTCTCAACCGACCAGGTGTAGGTCATCGGCACCCAGATGTTGAAGCCGAAGAACAGGATGATCGCGCCAATGAACGCCATCCAGGGGATGGTGGTGGGTGACGCCGCCTGCCCGGCCAGCGCGATCAGCACGCCGCCGACGAGCGTAATCACCGCGCCAATCGGCAGCCATGCCTTGCGCTCCAGCTTCTCGCTAAAGAGGTAGGCGACCAGGGCGCAGGCGAGGAAGCCCAGTGTGCCGATAGCCGCGATGAGGCCGGCCTCTGGGGGAATGTAGCCCAGCGACGAGAGGACAGTGGTGAAGCCCGCGGCGATTGTGTAGACGGTCACGTAGGCGAACGACCACACGCCCATCACCAGCAGGGCGCGCCTGAAATAGAGCGGATTGGTCAGGATCTCGCCGTAGCCAGCGCGCGGCTCGCGTGTTGGCGCTGGCGCATCGGCGGCCACCGGCGCCAGGGTCTGCGACCGTGACGCGCGCTGCTCCATGGCGCTGACCACGTCATCCGCTTCCTTAATGCGCCCGCGGGCGGCCAGCCAGCGCGGCGACTCCGGCAGCCGCACCCGCAGCAGGATGCCAACCAGCGCCAGCGCCGCGCCCACAATATACATGATCTTCCAGCCGTCGCCGAGGAAGACGCCGGTCTTGGGATCCACCACGACCTGAGCGATGCTCAGCCCCATCGGGAACGGCGCCGGCGGCGTGGTCAGGATCAGCCCCAGCCAGATGCCCACGAACGCGCCCAGCGCCGAGTTGATGAAAATGAAGGACGTGTACTTGGCGCGCCCGCCCTGGGGGGCGACCTCGTTGATGTAGGTGTTGACGATCGCCAGGTCGGCGCCGATGCCGATGCCGGTGATCGTGCGCGCGATGATGAAGGTGGTGTAGTCGCTGGTGAACGCGGTGTAGAGCGAGCCCAGCCCGGTGATGAGCAGCGTCACCAGCAGCATGTCGCGCCGCCCGAAGCGGTCAGCCAGCGGGCCGAGACTCAGCGCGCCGATGACGTAGCCGATCAGGTTCCACAGCACCGGCAGGCCGATCATGGCGGAGGCGCCCACCGTTCCCGGCGGCAGGGTCGTGGCGCCCGGAGGCGGGCCGGCGAGGCAAGCTGGCACGATCTGGGTGCAGGTCTGGATGAACGAGACGTTGATGTCGAAGATGTCGTAGAAGGTGAAGAGGAATCCCAGGCCGAGGATAAACAGAAACGAGCGCGGCAACGCCCAGACGGTAATGCGATCCAGGCGCGCGGTGATCTCGTTCCCTGAGCGAGAGGGAGCTGTCAAGACACCACCTGCTTTCTACTCAAGTCCGCGGCGCCGAGCGTCCGGCGCGGAGAGCGCACAGCCAGCGCTGGCTGTGCGCGGCTTGACGACGAGGGAAAAATCCTGGCAGGTTGGGCTGTCACAAAGGTCTCGCGCGATGTAGGGGTGTCAGGAACCTCCTTCCCAATCCACGCGGCGTCACACCGCGCGGGCGCCCGCGCGTTCACAATGGCGAACGCTTTGTTCTTGGATGGGAACAAGTATGCCTGATGTCCTACATATTGTCAAGATCAGGCTGGCAGGGAACGTTGGAGCGGCGAATTGTCCGCGCATTCTGGAGCGAACGCCCGCGTCCCGGCGCCGACTGGCGGCCACGAAGCCGCCCTGCGCCGGCTCCATCTCCTATGCGCAGCGCGGAAAGCTCAACCAGTCACAGCCCCCCTGAGCGCCAGCCGCCTTGACAGCGCGCGTGGCCATCGCTCACAATTGTTCGTATGACAAAACCACCTGTTCACCATACCGAACATTCGACATCCCACTCCGCGTCTGAGCGCGCCACCACGCCCGCGCCGATGGTCGAGCGCGCGTTCAGGCTGCTCGACTTGCTGGCGACCAGCGACGCTGGCTACAGCCTTTCCGAGCTGGCGCGCCAGCTTGGCATGAGCAAGGGTAGCGCGCATGGCCTGATCAAGACGCTGGAGAGCGGCGGGGTGGTCGAGCTGGATAGCGAGCGCCACTATTCCCTCGGCCCGCGCGTCTACAACCTCAGTCAGGCCTACATCCGCCGCAGCGGTCTGCGACGCTACGCCTTGCCCGCCATGCGCCGTCTCGCCGCGTTGACCGGCGAAACCGTGTTCCTGGGCCAGATCGAGCCCGACGGCGTCCGCATCATTGAGCGGGTGGAGGAGCCGGGCGGGCGTGACGCCTTGCGCGTCTCCGCCCGGCGGGGCGACCGCGTTTACCCGCTCGCTGGCGCTCTTGGCCGCGTCATCCTGGCGAACTGGTCCCCCGACCGCCGCGAGGACTATTTGCGAACCCGGACCTTGCCCCGCTTCACCGCCCGCTCCATCACCGACCGTGACGCCTATCTCGCCGCTGTCGAGGAGACCGCGCGGACGGGAGTCGGTGTGGACCACGAGGAGTACCTTACCGGCGTCAACGCTGTGGCCGCCGCGATTCACGGCCTCGACCACCAACTCATCGCCCTCGTCTGGATCGTCGGCTTCAGCGCCTACTTCACCGAGGAGGCGATGGCGCGGGCGGGCGAGGCGCTGCGCGCCGAGACACGCGACATCTCCCGCGCTCTCGGCGCCGAATAACGTTCGCTAGAGCTTGTGGCGCGAAGGATCCGCCGGGCCATCACAAGCCCCGCGATAGTAGACAGAGCGCCTTGACATATCCACGGGTTTCAGGCACACTTGTTCATGTCGAAGAACAAATCGTTCGCTATACTGAACACACCTTGCGGCGCCGCGGTCACAGCGTGTGGTCGCGCATGCGGAGGCTGAAGATTATCCGTGAGGAGGACGGGCCGGTTTTCACAGCCAGCCGCCTGGCGCTCACCGCCAGAGATATCTGGTCGCGGGGTATGATTTGACCGCTAGCCATGCGCTCCTTCCTTATACGGAATACGGAGCGCTGTTCGCTGGAAGTTCTGGAGGGAGGGCCGCGCGCGATGAATCCGGCGCCCACCACGACCGCTACCGTTGAGCATCGCTCGCTTCCGTGGCTACAGATGGCTGATCGCGAGACGCTGACGCGCTTCCAGTTCATCAAGCTGCGCGCTGGTCTGGCGCGCGCGCTGCGGAGCAACCGTTTCCTGCGCGACAAGCTGGACGGCTTCGATATCGAGCGCCTGACCAGCATGGAGGCGCTCGCTGAGCTGCCGTTCACCTCGAAGCGGGAGCTGGTAGAGGACCAGAACGCCTGCCCGCCCTATGGCGCGAACCTGACCTTTCCGCCACGCGACTATGTGCGGCTGCACCAGACGTCGGGGACGACGGGCCGTCCGCTGACAATCCTCGACACGGCGGAGAGCTGGGACTGGTGGGCGGAATGCTGGGAGTCGGTGTATCACGCGGCGGGCGTCGGTCGCGAGGACACCGTCTTTCTGGCGTTCTCGTTCGGCCCGTTCATTGGCTTCTGGTCGGCGTATGAGGGGGCGAAGCGGATCGGCGCGCTGGTCGTGCCGGGCGGCGGACAATCCACCGCGCAGCGGTTGCGGACGATCATCGCGACCGGCGCGACCGTGCTGGTCTGCACGCCGACCTACGCGCTGCGGCTGGCGGAGGTGGCGCGCGAGGAGGGAATTGACATCGCCTCGTCCACCGTGCGCGTCACGATTCACGCGGGCGAGCCGGGGGCCTCAATCCCCAGCACGCGGGCGCGCATCGAGGAGGCCTGGGGCGCGCGGACCTACGACCATCTCGGCATGACCGAGATGGGGGCCTACGGCTTCACCTGTCTCAACCAGGACGCCGTGCATGTCAACGAGGCCGAGTTCATCGCTGAGATTCTGGACCCGGCGACGGGCGCCCCGGTCGCGGAGGGCGAACAGGGCGAGCTCGTGCTGACGAATCTGGGCCGCTGGGGCTATCCCGCGATCCGCTACCGCACCGGCGACCGCGTGATTCGCGGCCCGGCGCGCTGCCCCTGCGGGCGGGCGTTCCTGACGCTGCCCGGCGGCGTGCTGGGACGGGTGGATGATATGGTCGTCGTGCGTGGCGTCAACATCTTCCCGTCGAGCATCGAGGCGGTGCTGCGCCAGTTCCCGCAGGTGGACGAGTTCCGCATCATCGTCACGCGGGTAGGCGCGCTCGATGAGGTCGAGGTTGAAGCGGAATGCCCGGAGGAGCTGGCGCCGGAAGTGGAGCGGGCGCTGCGCTCGGCGCTGAACCTGCGCGCTCCGGTGCGGGTGGCGCAGCCGGGGTCGCTGCCGCGCTTCGAGCTGAAAGCGCGCCGGCTGGATGACCGGCGCGCGAATGGGGGCTGAGATGGCCAGAGAGCTGATGACGTTTCACGTCAATGGGGAGACGCGCCAGGTCGCGGCGTCGCCTACCCACACACTGCTGGAGGTCCTGCGCGAGGAGCTGGACCTGACCGGCACGAAGCATGGGTGCGAGCTGGGCCACTGCGGCGCCTGCACCGTGCTGGTGGACGGCGAGCCGGTTCTCTCGTGCCTGACGCTGGCGGTGGAGGCGCAGGGCGCGGCGATCACGACGGTGGAGGGGCTGGCCAGCGACAATACGCTGCACCCGCTGCAACAGGCGTTCGCTGAGCGCGGCGCGGCGCAGTGCGGCTACTGCACGCCGGGTTTCCTGGTGAGCGGCGCGGCGCTGCTGGCGCGCGAGACCAGCCCGACGCGCGAGGACATCAAGGCGGCGCTGGCGGGCAACCTCTGCCGCTGCACCGGCTACACCAAGATCATCGAGGCCGTGGAGCTGGCGGCGGAGCGGATGCGGGAAGAGGCGCGGACAGGAGAGTGAACCCGCGCCTAAGGGACCGGTGGCCACGAAGGCCGCCCGCACGGGCTGGGACGCGACGGGGTATGCATGAGGCCGCGCAGGCGGCCTTTGCGGCGGAACGCCCGTAGCCGCGGGTTTACCCGCCGGAGCCATCCCGCTGGGGCGACCCCTGGCCATAGTGAAGAAATGGAGTGCGCGCGATGCGAACCATAGGCAAGTCGCTCACCAAGATAGACAGCTATACGAAGGTGACGGGCGCGGCGAAATACGCCGACGACCTGACGCTGCCGCGTATGGCGTATGGGCGCATTCTGCGCAGCCCGCATCCGCACGCGCGCATCACGCGGCTCGATGTCTCGCGGGCGCGGGCCTATCCCGGCGTGCTGGATGTCATCACTGGCGCCGACCTGTCACACACCTACGGCATCATGCCGACGACGCAGGATGAGACGCCGTTCGCGATGGACAAGGTCCGCTACGTTGGCGAGCCAGTGGCGGCGGTGTGCGCGGTGGACGAGGAGACGGCGGAGGAGGCGCTCGACCTGATCGAGGTCGCGTACGAGCCGCTGCCGCCGATCCACTCCATCGAGGAGGCGCTGGCCCATCCTGACAACCGGATTCACGACGATATCGGCCACGACAACGTCATGAAAGAGGTCCACCTGGAGTTCGGCCCGGTGGAGGACGGCTTCGCGGCGGCGGACCTCATTCGCGAGGACACCTACTTCTTCGAGGGGACGACGCACGCGCCGATGGAGGAGCACGCCTGCGTCGCTGACTGCCACGCCGACGGCAAGATCACCCTCTGGACCTCGACGCAGACGCCGCACTACATCCACCGCGAGGTCGCCAAGGTGCTCGGAATCCCGCGCAGCCGCCTGCGGGTCATCGTGCCGCCGGTGGGTGGCGGGTTCGGCGGCAAGTGCGAGCCGTTCGCGCACGACTTCGCGGCGTGCCTGTTCGCGCTGCGCCACGGGCGGCCCATCAAGTTCACGCTCAGCCGCGAGGAGGTCTTCTACTGCCATCGCGGGCGCCATCCGGTCAAGATGATCCTCAAGACTGGCGTGAAGTCCGATGGCGCGATCACCGCCGTGCATCTCCAGACCTTCCTGGATGGCGGCGCGTACTCCAGCTATGGCCTGGCGACGGTCTATTATACTGGCGCGCTGCTGACGGTGACGTACAAGATCCCGGCCTACAAGTTCGACGGCATGCGGCTCTACACCAACAAGCCGGCGTGTGGCCCCAAGCGCGGGCATGGCTCGACGCAGCCGCGCTACGCCTTCGAGTGCCAGCTTGACAAGATCGCCGAGCAGCTTGGGCTGGACCCGGCGGAGTACCGCAAGCGCATCGCCATCGAGCCATACAGCGAGACGGTCAACGGGCTGCGGGTGACGACCTGCGGGCTGAAGGAGTGCGTGGACAAGGTCGTGGAGGCGTCGGGCTGGGATAAGCGGCGCGGGCGCACGCCAGTGGGGCGCGGGCTGGGCGTCGCCATCAGCTCCTACGTGACCGGCGCGGGCAAGGCGATCTACTGGAACGACATGCCGCACTCCGGCGTGATCGTCACCATTGACCGGGGCGGCGGCGTCGCGGCGCTCTGCGGCTCATCGGACATCGGCCAGGGGTCGGATACGATGCTGGCGCAGGTGGTGGCCGAGGAGCTGGGGATTGACCCGCTCGACATCCGCGTCTATACCGGCGATACCGATCTGACGCCGGTGGACCTGGGCAGCTACTCCTCGCGCGTGACGTTCATGGCGGGCAACGCCGCGCGCGAGGCGGCGCGCAAGCTGCGGGCGTGGCTCTTCGAGGCCGCCAGCGCCGCGCTGGAGGTCCCGGCGGAGCGCCTGGAAGCGGGCGACGGCTGGATATACGACACGAGCGACCCGGAGAAGCGCGCCGCGTTCGCGGACGTGGCGCAGAAGGCCGAGGCGGCGCACGGCACGCTGAGCGCGGTGGGCGACTACACGCCGCCGAAGCTGGGCGGCAAGTTCAAGGGGTCGGGCGTCGGCGTCTCGCCCGCCTACAGCTATACCGCCTGCGTGGCTGAGGTGACGGTGGACCCGGAGACGTATGACCTGAAGGTCGAGCGGCTGTGGGTGGCGCACGACTGCGGGCGGGCGCTGAATCCGACGCTGGTCGAGGGGCAGGTCGAGGGCAGCGCGTACATGGGCTTTGGCGAGGCCGTGCTGGAGGAGCAGGTCTTCCGCAAGGGGCTGCATAAGATTCCGTCGCTGCTGGAGTACAAGCTGCCGACGATCTACGATACGCCGGAAATTACGGCGCTGACGGTCGAGACGTATGACCGCGAGGGGCCATATGGCGCGAAGGAGGCTGGCGAGGGGCCGCTGAACCCGATCATTCCCGCCATCGCCAACGCGGTCTACGACGCGATCCGCGCCCGCGTGGACAGTACGCCGATCACGCCGGACAAGATCCAGCGGGCGCTGCGGGAGGCGGAGCGCGCGGCGCGACCTCACCCCCCGACTCCCTCTCCTCAAAGGAGAGGGGGAGAGGTGGCGGCGCCTGTGGGGGCGAAGCGGAAGGCGGAGCGGGTGTGAGACAGCGCCCGGCGGGACGGCGGGTGAACCCGCGGCTACGGGCCGGTGGCCGCAGAGCCCGCCTGCGCGGGCTGGGACGCAAAGGCGATAGAGAGCCGGCGCTGGCCGGCTTCGCGGCGGCGCGAGCCGCCCATAGGCGCGGCTTTAGCCGCCAGCCAGTCGTGGAGGTGATGACGCCATGATGCGCTTGCCGAAGTTCGAGTATCGCGCCGCGCGCTCCGTGGAGGAGGCGCTGGACTGGCTGGGCGCGTTCGCTCCGGCGGTGGACAAGGACCCGGAGGCGCGGGCGATGCTGATGGCCGGCGGGACGGACGTGCTGCCGAACATGAAGCACAAGCTGTTCACGCCGAAGGTGGTGATCGGCTTGCGCGGCGTGGCCTCACTGCGCGGGATCAGCTACGACCCGGAGCGCGGGCTGCGCATCGGCGCGGGCGTGCGGCTGAGCGAGGTCGCGGCGTCGCCCGTCATTCGCGAGCGCTACCCGGCGCTGGCGCTGGCGGCGGAATCGGTCTCGACGCCCCAGTTGCGCCAGATGGGGACCATCGGCGGCAATCTCTGCCTGGACACGCGCTGCAACTACTACAACCAGTCGGAGTTCTGGCGGCGCGCGCGCGAGTTCTGCCTGAAGAAGGGCAGCGACACCTGCCGCGTGGCGCCGAATGGGACAGGTTGCTACGCTGTCTCCTCCTGCGACACCGCGCCCGCCCTGATCGCGTTCGGCGCGACGGCGCGCGTGGCGGCGCGGGACGGCGCGCGTGAGGTCCCCGTCGCCGCGCTCTACGATGACGACGGCATCCATCCGGTGCGGCTGCGCGAGGGCGAAGTGTTGACCGACATCACGCTGCCGCCGCTGGCGGGCGACTGGCGCTCGACCTACGAGAAGTACCGCGTGCGCGGCTCGTTCGACTTCCCCATCGCCAGCGTCGCCGCCGCCGCGCGCTTCGAGGGCGATGTCTGCGCCGAGGCGCGGCTGACGCTGCAGGGCGTGGCGACATCCCCGCTGCCGCTGCCCGAGGCCGAGGCGCTGCTGACCGGCCAGCGCTGGACGCCCGACCTGATCGAGGCGGCGGCGGAGGTGGCCCTGCGCGCCTCCCACCCGATGGACAACACCTCCGGCACGATCGCGCTGCGCAAGCGCGTCATTCGCGCCTACACGCGCCAGGCGCTGGCCGGGCTGGCGGGAAATGTGGGCGCGGGCGCGGCGTGAAGCGTGGGAGATGGCGTGGCTTGGAAGCAGCCTTAGCAAAATCAGGGCTTTCATCCCCCTGCCTTGAGGCAGGGGGATGAAAGCCCTGTCGCCCGCAGGCGACGCCAACGGTACTACTAGTTGTCACGCTGCTATCTGTTGTTGTATACAGCCTGCATGAAAGACATGCGCAGCAACAACAACGTCGTCTACATCTGCCGGTATCATGTGGTGTTCTGCCCGAAATACCGACGTAAAGTATTGACGCCGCCAATAGATGAACGGCTCAAGACTATTCTCACCGAGCAGATTGAACGCTGGGGGCAAGACCTCATTGAGTTGGAGGTCATGCCTGACCACGTTCACCTGCTCGTCGGGTGTGACCCGCAATTCGGGATTCACCGGTTGGTGAAGCTCCTGAAAGGGCATTCGTCACATGCGCTACGCGCCGAGTTCCCCGCGTTGAAGCGGCGGCTGCCGTCGCTGTGGACGAACTCCTACTTTGTCAGCACGGTGGGCGGTGTGACACTCGAAACGTTGAACCGCTACGTGGAAAGCCAAAAGGGACGCTGAGTCGTGGACGACCGGGAAGCGCAGACAACCCGCAAGAGCTACACATACAAGCTCAAGCCGGCGCCCGAACAGGCGCGCCAGCTGGAGGAAGTCTTGTGGCGCTGCCGCACGCTCTACAACACCGCGCTCGAGCAGCGCATCACCGCCTATCGCCGCTGCGGCGTCACGCTCACCTGCTACCAGCAACAGGCCGAGTTGCCTGACCTGAAAGCGGCGTTCCCGGAATACGGCGACATCCACTCGCAGGTGTTGCAGGACGTGCTGGCGCGGCTGGACAGGGCCTATCAGGCGTTCTTCCGGCGGCTGAAGGTGGGCCAGACGCCCGGTTTCCCGCGCTATCAGGGGCGCCACCGCTACCACTCCTTCACCTACAAGCAGTATGGCAATGGCGCGCGGCTCGACAATGGCTTCCTCGTCCTGTCGAAGATTGGGCGTGTCGCCGTGCGCTGGAGCCGCCCGCTGGAGGGGACGCCCAAGACCGTCACCATCAGCAAAGAGGCGGACGGCTGGTACGCCATCCTCTCCTGCGCTGAGGTGCCCGCACGGCCCTTGCCGCCTACCGGGCGCGAGACGGGCATTGATGTGGGCTTGAAGGTGTTCCTCATCACCGCTGATGGGCTGGCGGTGGAGAATCCGCGCCACCATCGCAAAGCAGAGAAGAAGCTCGCCAAGGCGAACAAGCGTGCCAGTCGTCGCAAGAAGGGGAGCAAACGCCGGGGCAAAGCGGTCCATTGCCTTGGGCGTGCGCACCAGAAGGTGAAGCGCCAGCGCGCCGACTTCCACCATAAGACGGCGCTGATGCTGCTGCGCCAGTACGACACGATCTATCTCGAAGATGTGCGGGTCGCCAATATGATCCGGAACCGCCATCTGGCCAAGAGCATCAGTGATGCGGGCTGGGCAGCGTTCCGTACCATCCTCGAAGCCAAGGCAGCATGCGCCGGGCGTCGGGTAGTAGTCGTGCCACCCGCCTACACCTCGCAGGATTGTAGCGGCTGTGGGGCGCGCATCCCCAAGAGTCTGAGCGTGCGCGCCCATGTCTGCACGTCCTGCGGGCTGGTCTTAGACCGCGATGAGAACGCGGCGCGGAATATCCAATGGGCCGGGCAGGCCCTTCGGGGAGTCGTGGCGTAGGCTGCGGCAGTGAACCGAGAATCCGCTATGGCTTTAGCCTATGCGGAGTGTCACCTGGCTCCCGCTATGGCTTCAGCGTCTGATCGCGCCATGATCGCGTCGAGCACCGCCGCTTCGGCGTATTCGACGGCGTCATACGCGAATGCGATCGCCGCCGCAGCGCTGTCTTCGGCGCGCTCTGCCTTCCACTCCGCGCGCTTCACGTCTTGCTCAGCCCTCTTGGCGTCGAGATCGGCTTTGATGGCGTCAAACCGTGTCTTCGCCGTCACCTGTAGCTCGGCCCACTGTTTCTCGATGGCGTCCTTCTTCTGTGCAGCGTCCGCTTTCACCCGGGCAGTCCGCGCTTCGGCATCCGCTTGGAGCTTGTCGGCGCGGGCCTGAATCTTGTCGCGCGCCTCTTTACGCGCAGCGGCGGCATCGTCCTCCGCCTTCTTAGCGCGGACCGACAGATCCTGCAACTGCTCAGAGAGTGACTTCATAGCTAACCTCCTATACTGATCGAACGTGGGCGCTGTTCCTTTGCTGGCGCGGGGCAGGCCGCGATGGTCTGAACCTGCGGTTCCTCTGTATGACCCCACTGCTGCGCCGATGCCATCTCCCCAGTCTGCGTCTTTCCCTCCCCCCAAGGGGAAACAGGCCGCGACCTGGACGCATCGGCACGCTTCCTATCCCGGCCTGCGTCGCTCCATGATCGCCAGCGCCTGATCGCTGCGCTGATAGCGGGCTGTGCTCTCGTAACGTGGAGTAGGGGTGACACGGTCCGCGAGATGTCACCCAGCACGAAGAAGGCCAACATGTGTTCGCTCACGCGCTGGGACAGTTTTGCTGAAAAGAAATTCGTCATTAGCGTCTGTGCGCCTATGGCGTTGCCGACGCCTTCCGCTTGCTCGCATGCGCCTTCTCTACGCGCTACACTAAGCAGCGACACTCCGCGCGAGCATGCGCGGCGTTTCTCCGCCTCTATTCCCATAGCCAAGGAGCGAGCGTGAACATGGAGACACCGGAGCGGCGTGAAGCGGGCGAACCTGACGCGGAAGCCCACAATCCCTTCCCCTGGTATGAGTGGATGCGGCGCGAGTCGCCTGTCCATGTTGACCCGCAATCGGGCGCGCTCTCCGTCTTCGGCTATGATGACGTGCAGCGTGTCCTCTCCGACTTCGAGGCGTTTTCCTCCGAGCGGGGCCGCCGCGAGGGGTCGTCAGCCCTGGGCGCCAGCCTCATCAGCTCCGATCCGCCGCGCCACCGCCAGCTGCGCAACCTCGTCACCCAGGCGTTTACGCCGCGCGCCGTCGCCCTGCTCGCGCCCCGCATCACCGCGATCATTGATGAGCTGCTCGATCAGGTCGCCGCCGCCGGGCGCATGGACTTCATCGAAGACCTCGCCTACCCGCTGCCGGTGATCGTCATCGCCGAGATGCTGGGCATTCCCGCCTCCGGGCGCGCCCAGTTCCGGCGCTGGTCTGACGCCATCGTTTCCCCCGGCGCGGCTCCCGCCCCTGGCCAGCCCAGCTTCATGGACGCCCAGCGCGAGATGGCGATGTACTTTGGGCGTCTGATCGCCGAGCGCGGCGCCGAGCCGCGCGACGACCTCATCAGCCATCTTGTCGCCGCCGAGATTGACGGCCAGCGGCTCAGCGCAATCGAGCTGATCGGCTTCTGCGTGCTGCTGCTCGTCGCGGGCAACGAGACCACCACCAACCTGCTGGGGAACGCCATCCTCTGCTTCGATGAGCAGCCCGGCGCCTATGAGCGCCTGCGCGAACAGCCCGGCCTCATCCCTGACGCGGTCGAGGAGGTCCTGCGCTACCGCTCGCCTGTCCAGTCCATGTTCCGCTCCGCCACCGGTGAGACGGACCTGGGCGGCGTCGTCACGCGCCCCGGCCAGCCCGTTGTCGCCTGGATCGGCTCGGCCAACCGCGACGAAACCGTGTTTCCCAACGCGCACATCTTCGACATCGAGCGGACGCCCAACCGGCATCTGGCCTTCGGCTATGGCATCCACTTCTGTCTCGGCGCGCCGCTCGCCCGCCTGGAGGCCCGCCTCGCCCTCGAAGCGCTCACCGCCCGCTTCCGCGATATTCGCCGTGTCCCCGACGCGCCCCTGCGCTGGATGGAGAGCTCCATCGTTTACGGCGTCAAGAACCTTCCCGTCACCTTCACGCGGGCTTGAGGGAAGCTGGCGCGGCGCCGCTGGGATAAGTGACGCGCATGGCGTCCATGGTGTGACAACCATGTGACACGTGAAACATATTGCTGAGGGCAGAGGCAATGAGGGAGCCCATAAGGAAAGCGCGGCGTTGCTCTGTCATCAAGGCTTTCCGCCACTTGCGACGGGCGCGAGTATCCTGGGTAGGCAGGGCCGCCCGCTGCGCCCAGGAGCGGTAAACACAGATAGCTGGTTGGGTCGCTGTGTGTGGCGTTCGGATTCCGCGGGCGCCATGCGCGGCGTTTCTGAGAGGCTTTGCTATCGCGGCTCCACGTCGGCGACGTGATAACGCTGCGTCGCGTGGCGTCCTCGATGTGACCTCCATGTGATACCTGGAATGTACGCCGAGAGCAGGGGCAATGGGGTCGCCCCGCTCAGCGTGGGCTCAGCGTGGGCGGCGCCCTCATAAGGAAGCGAGGCGTTCCTGTGTCACCACGACTCTCTCCCAACCGCGATGAGCGTGAATCCATCGGGCAAGCGGGGCCGCCCGCTGAGCTCCCACCGATCACACCACCCGCTCCCCCTGGAGGCGGCGTGATGGCCTGGCTGCGGCGAATGCCACTCGGCGGACGCTGGGCGTTAGGTCTTGGGCTGGCCTTGCTTAGCGGCTTTGTCGCTGTGGCATGGCCCAGCGGCTGGAGCGCCATCAACGTCGTCCTGATGCTGGCGCTGGCGCTGGCGGCAGGCTTTGCGCTCGCTAACTGGTGGGCGGCGCTGGCGCTGGACGCCGCAGCCATGGTGGGCGCCTTCATCGGTATCTGGCTGAACGTCCAGGTGGCGCCGGAGCAAACGGTCCTGGGGCTCACCGGCATGGACGCCGTCCTCAGCTGGTTTGCCTTTTGGGCATCGTTCAGCGCGCTGCCCCTCCTCATTCTGTTCTTGGGCGGGGTTGGCCTGGGCAAGACGCAGGGGCTGGCGCTGGGGCAGCCCCAAACGCTCTCGGCGGATGAGGCCCGCGCCAGTCGCTGGATAGCGGCTCTCGCGCCGGCGCTGGTGGCGGGGACCCTTGCGTTCAATAACTCCGGCGCCATCTTTGTCGACCCGGCGAACCTTGCGCAAGGGCGCGATGTCTGGGCCAGCGTCATGAGCCTCCTCGTCGCTCTCGCGCTCTCCACGACGTGTCTGCTGGCTGGGTGGCTGTTGCGCTCGTGGTGGGGCGCCGTAGCGGCGACCCTCATGTACACGGGCCCCATCTTGCTACTCGCGCAGTTTGGAGGTTATGGCGTCAGTGAGTTTCTGAGCGGCTGGCTGACGCTGCGGTTCACGCTGTACATCCTCCTGCCGGCGGTGGTCATGAGTGTCATCGGCGCGGCCATCGGGATGCGTGGCGCCAGACGGGGTGGAGAGCGCCCACAGCAGCCGCGGACGCCACAACTGGCGACCTAGCCGTGGCTGGCGCGTGCGCGCATACCGCCTGGTGGTGAAGATGCCGCCGCAATCCACGAAAAAGCCCCCGGCGTGATGACCGGGGGCTTGGGTGACGGCGGTTGGATTTGAACCAACGACCTAGGGCTTATGAGTCCCTTGCTCTGCCACTGAGCTACGCCGCCATGTGATGGTGGTGAAATCGGCCCTCACATCAGTAGTATTATGTGAGGGCCAATGGTAGCGGGGGCCGGATTCGAACCGACGACCTCCGGGTTATGAGCCCGACGAGCTAACCACTGCTCTACCCCGCGTCGCACACATAAGTATATCGCGCCCAGGAAGCAATGTCAATACGTCGCGCGACCTTTTAATCGCACGCCCGCGCGCGCCTGTATGCCAGAGTCACCGTCACAGCGCTTCACGCTCCCCGCCAAACAGCGACGCCCGGATGCGCGGCCAGGCGAGCGCGCCCAGGGCCGCATCCGCCGCCGCGCTCCCGCCATGCGCGTAGGTGGTGGATGGCGCGGGCGCGGGCTCGCCGGGGAGGACGAGGCGGTGTCCGGCGTCGGGATGGGTGATGACCTCGACCTGGCGCCCATGCCGCTTCCGGCGCGCGGCGAGCTCAGGGGCGAAGAACGCGGATGGCCAGAGCGCGTCGGCGTCGCCCGCGACGAGCAGCAGGCTGGCCCGCGCCCGCTCCACCGGGATCGCCGCCGCCCGCGCGGCTTCGGGGAAGGCGCGCAGGCTCGCCTCGTAGAGCGCGCGACAGCTCACCAGCCCGTCCCCTCCGGCTGGCTCCCATGACTCATCATAGGGGACGAATGGCGCCGGAGCGCCGCGCCACGTCCAGGATGAGCGATAGGTGTGCGCGCGTCCATCGGCGTCTGGCCCCACATAGCCCCAGCAGACCGAGGACGGCGCGAGCGCGATCACCGTATCCACGCGCGCATCGTGGCAGGCGACCAGCAGCGCCGCCTCCGCGCCTCTCGAAAGCCCCACGAGGCCGACGCGGCGCGCTCCCCGCTCCACCAGCCAGTCAATCGCCTCCGTGAAGGTTTCGAGCGGGACCTCACAGATACCCGGCGGCTGCCCCTCCCCGCCGAACCAGCGCAGCGCGACCGCCAGCGCCCCATGCGCCGCGAGCAGCCGCGCCCGCGCGAGGTCCAGCCGCCCGCTGGAGCCCGCCAGAACCAGGACGCCTACCTCGTCCGCCGCCGCGCCAGCCGGGCGCAGCGCGACCCCCTGCAAGCGCCCCGTCAGCGGCTCCTCCACATATTCCGCGCTCATGCTACGCTCCTGACCTCTTGTCCCTCGCGCTCTCCATGATGGATGATGACGCGCGACTCTGGCGCTGGGCAAGCTATACCGCGGTGTAGCAGGGAGATACCCCCACGCTGGAGGCCCGGCAAGCGCCGTGACGCAAGTGTGACGCCTCGCGCCCCACGTGTCAGCCAGCTACACCGTTGACACCCCGCCGAGCGCCCGGCTACAATGCGGATAGACTGAACCGAGGGGACAACGGCGTTCGCCTCTCCGCGCCCGCAAGTGTAGGCGCAAACGCACGCGAGCCATTCTGGCGCCCAGTCGCGACGCGGCGCCGCCTCCCCTCTTCGCGCGATCGGCGCCGGCGGCCAGCGATGTGTTAGCTGGCGCATCCAGCTAACACCTGACGGCGCGCGCTTGACAGAACCTGACCAGGGCCTGGCGTCCCAACCGGGGACGCCCGCACGTCCGCTTCCGGCGTAGTGTGGTAGGCTATCCGCTATGGCGGCGGCACCGCTGTCGGTTGATTTGGAGAGGAACGAGCCTCGTGAATATCGTGGTCTGCATGAAGGAAACGCCGTCAACGACGGCGGAGAAGCGCCTCACCGCTGATATGCGGCTGGAGCGGCGCAAAGAGGACGCGGTCATCAATCCTTTCGATGAGTATGCGATCGAGGAGGGACTGCGCCAGCAGGAGAAGCACGGCGGCGAGGTGATCGCGCTGTGCATGGGGCCAGCCACCGCGACGGAAACGATCCGCAAGGCGCTGGCGATGGGCGCGGATCGTGGCGTGCTGGTGACCGACCCCGCGCTGGCGGGCTCCGACGCCATCGGCACGGCGCGCGCGCTGGCCGCCGCGCTCAAGAAGCTGGGCTTCGACCTGGCGCTCTTCGGCAGCGCGGCGGCGGACGCCTATGGCGGCGTGGTCCCGGCGGCGGTGGCCGAGTTCCTGGGGCTGCCGCTGCTCTCCTTCGCCTCCAGGCTGGACATCGAGGGCGGCAAGGCGCGCATCGAGCGCGCGGCGGAGATCGGCTATCAGGTGGCCGAGGCCGCGACCCCCGCGCTGGTGAGCGTGGTCAAGAGCATCAACGAGCCGCGCTACCCTTCGATGAAGGGCATCATGCAGTCGAAGAAGAAGCCGATTGACACCTTCTCGCTGGCGGATATCGGCCTGGAGGCCGGGCAGGCTGGCGCCGCCGCCGCGCGCGAGCGGGCGATGGGCGCGGCCCCGGTGGCGACCCAGCGCAAGGGCGAAATCTACAACGGTAATGATGGGGCGGCTGATCGCATCGTCGCCTTCCTCGTTGAGCAGAAGGTACTCTAAGATGGCGAACGATGTGTGGGCGCTGGCGGAAATCGCCGGCGGAAAACTGACGGGCGTCTCACTGCAACTGGCGAGCAAGGCCGCGGAGCTGGCGGGCCAGCTGGGCGGCTCCTCCGCCGCCGTGGCGATGGGCGCCAACACCGCCGCCGCCGCCGCTGAGCTGGGCGCGTGCGGCGTCAAGACGGTCTACGCCGCCGATGGCGCGGTCTACGATGAGTATCTGGTCCAGCCGCATGTGGACACGCTGGCGGCGCTGGTCGAGCAGCATCAGCCCGCCGCGATCCTCTTCGGCGTGTCAAACTACGGGCGCGACGTGGCGGCGCGGCTGGCGGCGCGGCTGGGCCTGGGCCTGGAATACAATGTCGCCGAGGTCGCCGTCGAGGGCGGCGAGCTGGTGATGACGGTTCCGGCTTTCGGCGGCTCGCAGTCGGTCAAGATGGCGTTCACTGGCGGCGGGACGAAGCTGGTGGGCGCGCGTCCCAACGCTTTCCCGACCAACCGCGTCGGCGGCGCGGCGGCGGTGGTCAGCGTGGCCGCCGCCAGCGCGCCCGCCAACGGCGCGAAGCTCTCTGGCCCGTTTGGCGCTGAGGGCGCGACGGAGGCCGGACGCCTGGGCAAGGCCCCTGACGGCCACGATATCTGGATGCCAGCGGCGATGCGCGCCAAGCTGGAAGAAGCGCAGATTATCGTTTCTGGCGGGCGCGGCCTGGGCGGCCCGCAGGGCTTCGAGCAGATCGAGGCGCTGGCGACGGCGCTGGGCGCGGGCGTGGGCGCCTCGCGCGCGGCGGTGGACGCCGGCTGGATTCCCTACCCGCATCAGGTCGGGCAGACCGGCAAGACGGTCAAGCCGACGGTCTACATCGCGTGCGGCATCTCCGGCGCGGTGCAGCACAAGGCGGGCATGGGCTCCTCGGCGCTGATTATCGCGATCAACAAGGACAAAGACGCGCCAATCTTCGGCTTCTGCGATCTCGGCGTGGTCGGCGACCTCAACGTGGTCGTGCCGCAGCTCACCGAGAAGGTGCGGCAGCGCAAGGGGTAGCGAGGCTGGCCGGCGAGGCTGGCGCCTGAAGGCGCGCCTAAGGGCCTGGCGGCCGCGAAGCCCGCCTTCGCGGGCTTAGGGTACGGAGAGGCCGCGAAGCGGCGGGACGCCCTTAGGCGCGGGTTTACCCGCCCGCCGCTGCGGCGCCCGCCGGTCACCTGACGTCCTCAACTAGTTGAGCTAGAGAAACGAGCGATACAGATGGGTCTCACGTTCTGGCCGTCGGGTGGGCCGGTAGGCGCGGTGATTTTCGCCATCGTGCTGGTGACCGCATGGGTGATCTTCGGGCTGCGCGTCCGCACGCTGGTGGGTCTGATGCGATCGGGCCGGCCAGAAAACCGTTTCGACCGCATCGGTGATCGAATCAAGTTCTTCCTACTGATGGTGCTGGGCCAGCGCGGCGTGCTGCGCGATCCGCTGCCGGGCCTGGCGCACTTTTTCACCTTTTGGGGCTTCATTATCATCCAGTTCGACGCGCTCAATCTCTGGGCGATGGGGCTGGGATTCAAGCTGCCCATTCTCTCCAGCCCGGCCTTCGCGTGGGTCCTGGACTTCTTCATCGTCGCGGCGTTCTTCTCGCTGCTCTTCTTCACCTTCCGCCGCATCGTCCTGCGCCCCAAGTCGCTGCGCAGCCAGTCGCACGGCATGGCGGACGCTTTCGTGATCCTGGGCCTGATTACGCTGGTGCTGGTGACGCTGGTGGCGTTCGAGGTCTTCGCCTACGCGGCCACCAACGGCGCCGACTGGACGCCTTTCGGCGCGTGGCTCGGCCCGATGGTGGAGGGCGTGGGCAAAGAGGGCGCCGTCGCCATCGCCTCGGTGGCGTGGTGGGGCAACGTGCTGACGGTGCTGGGCTTCCTGATGTACCTGCCCTACTCCAAGCACCTGCACCTGCTGGCGACGCCGTTCAACGTCTTTTTCCGCAACTTTGGCCCGCGCGGCGCGCTCCAGCCAATCGAGAACCTGGAGGAGCGCGAGGACTATGGCGTGCATGAGGTGACGCAGTTCACCTGGAAGCAGCTGCTCGACGGCTACGCCTGCACCGAGTGCGGCCGCTGCAACTCGGTCTGCCCCGCGCTGGCGACTGACAAGCCCCTCTGGCCGAAGGAGATCATCCTCGGCGTGAAGGAGGAGCTGTTCGCCACGGCGGGCATGACGATCGTGGGCGCGGGCGCGGCGGTGGCCGAGGCCGCGCGCGAGCCGATGGTCGGCGGCGTCATCAAGGAGGAGTCGCTGTGGGCCTGCACGAACTGCGGCGCCTGCGTGGAGATCTGCCCGGTCAGCATCGAGCATGTGCAGAAGATTGACGACATGCGCCGCTATCTGGTGATGGAGGAGAGCAGCTTCCCGCAGGAGGTGACGCCGCTCTTCAACAACCTGGAGCGCAACGGCAATCCGTGGGAGATCAGCAACGACACGCGCGCGGAGTGGGCCGCCGGGCTGGGCGTGCCGACGCTGGCCGAGGACCCCGATGTGG
This sequence comes from Chloroflexota bacterium, assembly GCA_021814145.1. GTDB lineage: Bacteria > Chloroflexota > Ktedonobacteria > Ktedonobacterales > JADMIN01 > JAKAIY01. The sequence goes on along the minus strand of JAKAIY010000038.1, from coordinate 7,758 downwards.
ACGTGCTCTACTGGGTCGGCTGCATGGGCTCGTTCGACGCGCGCAATCGCAAGGTGGCGACGGCCTTCGCCAAGGTGATGCAGGCGGCGGGCGTGCGCTTCGGCATCCTGGGGCCGGAGGAGAGCTGCACGGGAGACCCGGCGCGGCGCATCGGCAACGAGTATCTGTACTACATGCTGGCGCAGCAGAATATCGAGACGCTGAACGGCTACGGCTTCGGCAAGGGCGCCGCCGCGACGGACGGCGCGAACGGGGCCAACGGCGCCAGCGGCGGGAATGGCGCCAGCGCGGCGCCGTATCGTGGCGTGGGCGTGGAGCCGGGGCGGGCCTACAACGTCAAGACGGTGGTGGCGACCTGCCCGCACTGCTTCAACACGATCAAGAATGAGTACCCGCAGCTGGGCGGAAGCTTTGAGGTGGTGCACCACACGGAGTTCATTGATCGCCTGATCTCCTCCGGCCAGCTGCGGCTGCCGGTGGGCTTCGACCGGCGCAAGCTGACCTACCACGACCCATGCTTCATCGGCCGCTGGAACGATGTCTACGACGAACCGCGCCGCGTGCTGAACGTCATCAACGCCGAGGGCGTGCAGGAGATGGCGCGCAGCCGCAACCGCTCGTTCTGCTGCGGCGGCGGCGGCGGGCGCGTGTGGATGGAAGAGAAGGTCGGCAAGCGCATCAATAACACGCGCGTGCAGGAGGCGCTGGACACCGGCGCGGAGGCGCTGGCCGCCGCCTGCCCCTTCTGCATCACGATGTTCGAGGACGGCATCAAGGCCGTGGAGGCCAGCGACCGCTTCGGCGTCGAGGACATCGCCGAGATCCTCGCCCGCGCGCTGGAAGCCGCCCCGGTGGCCGCCAGCGGCGACGGCGCGGCGCACAGTTAGCCATCGCATAGCGCAAGAGAGCGGCGTCCGAAGCTGGTTTCGGGCGCCGCTCTCTCGTTCCCCGCCCAGATTGCGCTGCTCGTGAGGGCGAGCGCCAGACAGACCGTATAGATAGCATGGAAGCGCAGACGTTAGAGCCACGCGCGGGGCATGCGAGCGCGTGGGCGTGCGCGGAATGTGGGCAGGAGGACGAGCGATGAGGCGGCGCGACCTGCGGACCCGCGAACTCGACGACGATTCCCGCGAATATCCGGCGCAGCCGCGCCAGCCGGCCAGTCAGTGGCGCCCTGCCGCCACCAGCGTCATTGCCGCGCTGCTGGTGATGACGCTCGGCGTCGCGGCCTTCGCCGCGATCTCCATGAGCCGAACGGCGAAGAGAGAGATCAAGGCGCCAGCGACGGCTACTCCTATGGAGCCGCTCTGGTCAACTACGGCCACCTCTCCGCTGCAAGCGCCCAGGCGTGGGGCGGGGCTGCCGCAAGGGGTAGAGATCACCGCCTTCACGCTGACGGGAACTGATGAGGGGTGGGGGACCGGGTGCGTGATTACCAACCAGGTGGCGGGGTTCCCGGATCGCTGCATGGTGTTCCACTACGCCTCCGGCGCCTGGGCGCAGGCAGGCCCCGCGCTGCCAGGAATACGCCTCAGCGGGCTTGATATGCTCTCCTCGTCGGAAGGATGGGTAGCGGGATGCGACGACAGCAGCAGGGGGCTACTGCTCCATATCGCCAATGGCGCGTGGCAACAGGAGCCCCTGCCCACGGCTGAACCGCAATCGGATGTCACGGTCATGGCGATGCGCACGCCAGACGAGGGCTGGATGGCGGTGGCGAACCCGAAAGGCGCGCAGGGTGGGGCGAACACGTCCCTGTACCACTATAGCGGCGGCGTCTGGACGCTGGTTTCCACGAGCCTGCAGTACATCACCGACATCGCTCCGGTCGCTGACGGCGAGGCCTGGGTCATCGGCTGGAACACGGACGCCACCAGCTCGCTTGCGCATATTCAGGGCGGGACGGCGACGGTGGCGCTGACGAGCCCGAGCGACAGCACGTTCTATCGCCTGCGCATGTTCGCGCCGAACGATATCTGGATCGAGGGCGCCAGGCACGACCCCAAGACAAACTATTATACCGACGACACGCCGCTGGTCTACCATTTCGACGGCGCTACGTGGTCGGATGTGAGCCTGGGCGCGTCCAAATCCGCGCAGCACGCTAGCGTTGTGGCGAGTGATACGGTGTGGGGCTTCGCCAGCGTCAAGCCGCCGCTGACGTCGCCGCTGTACGGCATGGTGGAGTACATCGCCTCGATCTACTCCAATGCGGGCGGGCAGTGGAAGACGCTGAGCGTGCCCTACAAAGACCTGCAGTCGCTTGATGTGGTCTCGAGCTCCAGCGCGGATGTCTGGGCGGTCGGCTCCTACATGGTCATGACGCCACTGCCCAATAACGCGGGCTACTCGGGCGTCGGCCACTCCGTGCTGCTGCGCTACACCGGCGGCTCCTGGACCGAATACGGGCGCTGAGGCGGCCTGACCCCCTTCGGCCTGGTGGGGCGCCAGCGGCGGCGCGCTTCGCCACGTTCCGCGGCGCGGGGGGTGATGGCTGTGGCGAGGAGCCGCGCCGCGCGATGGCTGGTACGCGCGGCGCGGGGGCCCACTCAGGGCGAGATGTGGAAGAGGTCTGGCGTCATGGAGTCTATGCGCCACTGGCCGTTCTCACGCACAAACGACATCGAACCCTCGAGCGCGGTGTCGCTGTTAACAATCTGGTAGCTCGCATCGAGACTTGCCCGCGTCTCCCCCAGGATGAAGGAGAAGCTGTTGCGCACAGAGCAGGTCAGCAGATTGGCGCTATGGCTCGCCTGTGTGAACGCGTCGAGCGACACGCGCTGGCGCACACTGTTCGAGAGCAACCCATAGGCGGTACTGTATTCACCATCGGTTTCCGCCGTACAGAACGCGGTCAGCGTATCAACGGGGCCGAAGCGCGGATAGATGACGAGGAACGCGGTGGGGGCCAGGATAAGGATAACCACGGCGATGGCGAGAATCCAGGGATGCGCGAGCGGATCGAGTCGCGCGCGTGGTTTGCGAGCCGGGTTGGCTCTCACCTCCTCCTGATCTCGCCGAAACATCTTTATCAGCGCCTGTTGCGCCTGCTCCTGCTCATCCATTCTAAAGCCGGCCTCCTCTTCAACTTGCTCTCCGGATTAGTCGGTTCACAGCGCCACACGCCGCACACGAACTGGCGCGATCGCAGGGGGAGCGCGATCGCCGAATCCGGAGCGGCAGCGTGAGTCGTCCCGGTTCTTTCTCCTGGTAGGGAGTATAGTCACACGGAGAGAAAACCTGGCGGCCGCGCGAGGTGTGGCGCGGGCGACAGGGGCCTTCGGCGGCCGCGGGCGGCGCGAACCAGCCCCGCCACAATGCGAACGCCGCAGCGGGGCTGGTCTCCACTGGACGTGAACGGTATCTCGCGTGGCGCGTCAGTCTTCGACCGCCGCCGCGAGCTTCTGGGCGACATCGGCCGGCAGCGTCTGGCGCATGATCGTGCCGCCGTCGAACTGGTCGAGCGTCGTCATCGCCTGCTCGACGTTGGTGAAGGTGACGACGGCGACGATGGCGGAGCTGCCCGGCTGAAGCTGCTGCGCCAGGTCGCGCAGATAGGCGTCGGGGAAGCCTAGGTCCACCACCTTGCTGACGCCAAATCCACCCGCGGCGCCCAACGCGGCCCCCGCCAGGGCGTGGCCGCGCAGCAGGCCAATCAGCCCGCCGGCGAGCGCGCCCGCGATGGCGCCCTGCTTGTCGTCGAAGTCGCGCGTCTCGCTGATGGATATCCTGCCATCGGCGCCCCGGCGGATGATCGCCGCGTTGCGCAGCTCGGCGGCGCCCTCGTGATCGAGCCGCTTCAAGACGTCGAGGACCTCCTGGGCCTTGTTCTCATCGGGAAACGAGACGACCATTAGCTCCTGTGGATCGCTGGCCATCGGTTCGCTCATGCTGTACCTCCGCTCTTAACCACGGTCTCTTTCAGCGCCAGGAAGCCTCTCCCGCTCCCAGGCCCATGCGCGCGATTGCATGTACGCATGCCCTCTTGCCGCAAGTATCAGGCCACACCGCATCCTTCCTGCCGTATGACCTCCGGCGGGCACAGGCGCACTATACGGACGCCTGCCGTGGAGGCTCAAGGGTAAAAGTGTGTATGGGGCCCGTCTGGCGCGGGGCCATCCTGGCGCGCCAGATGGGCCACCTCGCCCAATGCTGTCACCCGCGCCTTCGTAGCCCCCACTTCAGGAGACCGCGCACGGGCAGGATCAGCAGCCAGAGCCAGGGTATCCACAGGGGCGGCCAGATGAGCGCCAGGCCCGCTGACACCAGAAAGAGCAAGGAAGGGATGAGCGTTCTCAAGGTATAGAATCGCGTCAACTCCGCATCCAGCGTCGCGTCACCCAGGAGACCCTTCGCGGTGGCGTAGACCCATATCACGGTCAGAAGCAGCCCCGTGACCGCCAGTAGCCCGGCGTAGAGCGTCACCGCCAGCCGCTCGGTCCCATAGCGACTGATGAGCTCAGTCGAGAACGGCTGCAGCACGATTCCTAACAGGAAGAGGAAGTTCAGCCCGATCAGCCAGCGGTCGTAGCGCTCGATCAGGTGGAAGACGCGGTGATGCGCGCGCCAGAAGAAGCTGATGACGAAGAAGCTGATCAGCAGCGCCAGCATGCCTGGCCACAAGGCGCCCAGCGCGGCGGGCAGGCGCCCGGCGGCTACGCCATCCGGGAGAGAGAGATCGAGCACCAGCAGCGTCAGGGCCACCGCGAAGACGGCGTCGCTGAAGAAGACCAGGCGCTCGATATCGTTCCCCCGGTCGTTCCAGAGATCGTCGAGCCGCTTCATACCATGGGACTCCTTGCCAGGAACGCTGGCGAGAGCCAGGTCCACCAGGCGTTTTACCCTTGCGGAGCGGCCGCCGGCGTGGCGCCTGATTCCGGCCGCGCGGCCTCGCCCGTCAGCGTGACGCCGCGCCGCAGGAGGAAGACGCCATACCCTAGCAAGGTCAGATACACGACCGGATAGAGCATCATCGGCAGATGCGCCGTGTTGAGCATGAAGTCCCACAGGGCGTGGAGGAAGATCAGCGGCCAGATTGTTCCGGTGCGCAGCAGCAGCGCGCAGAAGGCGACACCCTGGCAGAAGGCAAAGAGGACTTGCCACCCCACCGTCGCCGGGGCGCTGCCGAAGAACAGGCGCGTGAGATGCTCGCTGCCGAAGAGTATGGAGGAGATCAGGACGCCAGCCCAGACTCCCTTCGATTTCAGGAAGCCCAGGAAAATGCCACGGTATACGCTCTCCTCAAAAAAGCCGGTGAGCAGATACCCCACGACGAAGATGCTGATTGTCCCACTATCGAGCGGGCGAACGCCGCCAATCAGTGGGGACAGGCTGAGCAGCAGCGGCAGCCAGATCAGGCCCATGTCGCGCCAGCGGGAAGGGCCGACGAATCCAGCCTCGCGCCAGTAGCGCAAGCCAAAGAGCAATGCGACGGTTAACACGCACAGGAGGATGAGCAACAGCAGGCGCTGGATCAATTCGGGAATCTGTGGAGCCACGGCCTGGAAGACGGCCGCTCCGACCCCCTGAATGGCGAAGATAAGGACCCAGACGCCGAGCGTGGCGATGATCGGGCGGCGGGAGAAGAAAGCGCGCACAGGCAGCTCCTTTCAGGCTGAACAAAACAAGGCGTCCAACTGGTGAGGGAGAAAAACGTCTCACAGGACACAGGAGCGATAGCGATGGAGAACGCGGAACACCCAGCGCGCAGCACGCGGACAGGCGCGCTTTGTTGCGGCGAGTTAGGGCGCATCTTTGGGGTCGCGCCGACACTATACAGACGCCTGATGAGATAGCTCAACGGCAAAATTGTGTAACACGCGGCTCTTAATAGGCCCGGCAGGACACTGCCAGGCTCTCCCCCCATTGGATGTTGAGTGGCGTGTGTTATACGGAGTGGCGCGGAGGATGGCGGAGAGTGGGTGAGAAGGACTGGCATATTGCGCGCCGTTTTACATAAGATATTAACGGGCGCGCTTCGCCCTGGCCTGGAGATGGTACAGCTTGTGCGGGCGTCTTGTGTGGCGGACCGCTGGACGAAGCGCATCGCGCGGATTGGGGGTGTTGTATGAGCCTGCCGGAGCCGATGATCGCGGCGCTGAGCGACCCCAATATCGCCTACATCCTGTTCCTGATCGGGATCGTTGGCCTGCTTGCGGAGGTCTATCATCCCGGCGTGTTCGTACCCGGGATCATAGGCGCGCTCGCGCTTATCCTGGCGCTGGTCGCGTTCACGCTCCTGCCGGTCAACTGGCTGGGCGTGCTGCTCATGCTGCTGGCCGTCGGGCTGTTCCTGGCGGAGGCGCATACGCCGGGCGTGGGCTTGCTGGGTCTGCTGGGTGTCCTGGCCTTTGTTACCGGCTCGCTGCTACTGTTCGTGCCATTCGGGGTGGCGACCACGCCGCGGGTGAGCCTGTGGCTGGTGACGCTGAGCACGCTGGGCGTGACGGCGTTCTTCCTGCTCCTCATTCGCGCGTCGCTGCGCACGCGGCGGATGCCGGTTTCCACCGGCTCCGAGTCGCTGCTGGGCAAAGAAGGCGTGGTCATCGCGGATCTGGCGCCGCGCGGAACGGTGCGCGTTGAAGGTGAGGACTGGAGCGCGATTGCGGAGGTCGGGCCGATCAAGAGTGGAGAAATCGTGGAGGTTATCGGCGTGGAGGGAGTAACGCTCCGGGTGCACCGCCCCTACGAGTGGCGTCTGCCGGAGGCCCCGTCCGCCTGATGGGCCGCGCGGGAGGGTACATCTATGTCACCCGTCATGTTTGTGATACTGGTCCTGGTGGTGGTCCTGGCCCTGCTGCTGGCTGCGCTCGCCATCCGCATCGTGCCAGAGTACCAGCGGCTGGTCGTGCTGCGCCTTGGCCGGCTGATTGGCGTGCGCGGGCCAGGGCTGGTGCTGCTTGTCCCGCTGATTGATCGCGGGATCCGGGCTGATCTGCGTGAGCGGGTGTTTGACGTGTCCCCGCAAACGTGCATCACCGAGGATAACGCGTCGGTGTCCATTGACTTCCTGATCTACTCGAAGATCGTGGACCCCGCGTCGAGCGTGATCAACGTCTTGCAGTACGAGGGCGCGTCGCGCGGCATCGCCATCACCACCCTGCGCGCGGTGGTTGGCGACATGCTGCTCGACGAGGTGCTCTCCCGGCGCGAGGATATCAACAATACGCTGCGCGGCAAGCTGGATGAGGTGACCAACCGCTGGGGCATCAAGGTGACCGCCGTGGAGATCCGCGAGATCATCCCGCCGCGCGAGATCCAGGAGGCGATGACGCGCCAGATGTCGGCGGAGCGCACACGGCGCGCGACGATTCTGGAGGCTGACGGCAAGCGCGACGCGGCGGTGCGCGTGGCGGAGGGCCAGAAGCAGTCGGCCATCCTGGAAGCCGAGGGCGCGCGGCAGGCGGCGATCCTGCGCGCGGAAGGCTACGCGCAGGCGCTGGAGCAGATCTCCAGCGTCGCCGGGCGCCTCGACAGCAATACGATGAGCCTGCAATACCTGGAGGCGCTCAAGACGCTCGGCTCGGCCCCCTCGACGAAGCTGGTAGTGCCGGCGGAGCTGACCAATCTGCTGCGGCCACTGACCGAGCACACGGCGAATACGGCGAATATCGCCAGCGCGGTGAGGAGCGCGGTGGGTACGGCGGAGCCGGAAAGCGCGCCGGGCGACGGCGTGACAGTGGGCGCGCGGTAGGCGCGGGGAAGGGTTTGCGGCAGCCGATGGCACCAGTGGGGCGCGATAACCGTTCGTCGCGGTGG
>JAKAIY010000037.1 GCA_021814145.1 Chloroflexota bacterium | reverse complement strand
ATCCTGGGAATCGGCGTGTTGATCATGGGCCCGCCCGGCATCGGCAAAAGCGAGTGCTCGATCGGCTTGATCGAGCGCGGATACAGCCTGGTGGCCGACGATGCCACGCAGGTCCGGCTCCACGCCTGCCGCGAGCAGCCGCACACGCACGATGTCCGGCGCGAGCGCCGCGACACGCGCCTCCATGCCCGTTGCCGCGGTGAAGCGCCACTCGCGCGCGTTCCCCTCTACTATGTCTGACGGGGCGAATGTAGCGGGTCCGAACGGTAGAAATCCACTGGGAAGCGTTTGATCTGGTTGTCTCATGCGCTGCCTTTCCGCAATCACGCGAGTGGCTTTGTTATCCGCGCGTGATAGTCACACGCGGAAACACATCTCCTGCCCCCAAAATCACGTCGGGCGCACCGAACAGACTATCACCCCAGCGAGACTTGCGCAGGTTGGCGCCAGAAACGCTGGGGATTTTCAGCAAATCCTCCCTTTAATTTTAGCAGGCTTGCGTGATACGTTTGTGATACAACCCTACGTCGCGCGTGACAGTGACGTGAGCGGGTTCCGGCACACTTTTGGTATGTGGGCGGTACGAGAATATGCGCAGGCTGCACTGCCAGATATGGCGGAGGCCGCGAAAGCCGCTCAGCAGTCCAGTGTCGAAAGGAGCGTTCCATGGCCTACAGGTTCCATGTGAACGAAGAGACCTGTATTAACTGCGGCATCTGCATGGACCTCTGTCCGGTGCGCTGCCTCGACATGACGCGGCCCACCGCTGAAGGTGAGCTGGCGATCAAGTCGGAGCTGCAAACTCCCATCCCGGGGGAAAATGGCGAGCGCGGGTGGATGATGATGGCTCCTGTTCAGGTGTCCGCCTGCATCGGTTGCCAGGTATGCGCGCAGGAATGTCCGACCAACGCAATTGTCATCGAAAGTCAAATTCCTTCTGTCTCCTATGCGAAGCGCGGACCTGTCTCCTACCTCCCGTCGGAAGACGGCTGGCAGCCACTCGACGCCTACACCCGCGCTTTCGCTGAAGAGCCAGGCGAGCAGCCCTGGGGCGAAGAGCACGAATGGCGAGTCGCGGAAAAAACCGCGACCTGGCAGAGCTGGCGCACATGGCTGGGTGAGCGAGCCGAGGATCTCCGCGCGCCATGTCAGGCTGCCTGCCCTGTCGGCACCAACGCTGGCCTGTATGTTAGTCTGATTGGTGAGGGACGCTACGACGAGGCGCTGCGCGTGGCGTCAGAGCCCAACCCCTTCCCGGCGATTTGCGGGCGCGTCTGCACGGCTCCCTGCGAGACTGTCTGCCGTCGTGGCGAATTTGACGCCCCTATCGCGATCCGCGACCTCAAGCGGTTCGCTACCGACCACGGCTCTCCCTGGAAGCGGCCGATTTCAGAGCCGAAACAGCGCTATCCAGAGACCGTTGGCATCGTTGGCGCCGGCCCGACAGGTCTGAGCGCCGCCTATTATCTCGCGCGGCGCGGATACACTGTGACAGTGTATGACGCGATGCCTGTCGCGGGTGGCATGATGGCTATCGGCATTCCTGAATACCGTCTGCCACGCGCCGAGTTGAACCGCGACATTGACGCGATCCGCGCGCTTGGTGTAACGTTGACCCTCAACACGGCTATCGGTCGTGACGTCTCGCTGCTCGACCTGGAGGCCAAACACGACGCGGTGTTGCTGGCGGTTGGCGCCCAGCGCAGCCAGCGGCTTGGCGCTCCTGGCGAGGAACTACGCGGTGTGACTCCCGCCACAACCTTCCTGAAGCGCTACAACCTTGACCCTGAGACACGTATCGAGGGTGTTGTCGGAGTAGTCGGCGGTGGCAGCACAGCGATGGACGCCGCGCGGTCGGCTCTGCGGTCCGGCGCCAGCGAAGTTCACATTTTCTACCGCCGCTCGAAGGCTGACATGCCAGCGCAGGCTGATGAGGTCGAGGCGGCGCTGGCCGAGGGCATCCAGCTGCACGAGCTGGTCGCGCCTGAGCGGCTGATTGGCACAGACGGCGCGGTGACGGCCATCCGCTTGCAGCGGATGGCGCAGGGCGAGCCAGACGCGCAAGGTCGCCGCAAGGTGACGCCAATCGCCGGATCCGAGTTCGACTTGCCAGTGGACAACGTTCTGGTGGCTATCGGCGAGGCCCCCGATCCGAGCTTCCTGCCGGAAGGGACAAGCGTTGAGTTGGCGGCCTGGGGTGGCTTGCTCATTAACCCCGAGACGCTGGCGACTGGCGCGCCGGGCGTCTTCGCCGCCGGTGACATCACCTATGGCCCCAAGACGGTCATTCACGCCGCCGCCCACGGGCGCAAAGCCGCGAAGTCCATTCACGCCTATTTGCGCCATCTCTCACCGCGCGATGTCGCCGAGATGCCTGATGACGAGTTCGAGACCCACTCGACCCTGCCTGAAGGTGGTCAGGTAATGATCGACCTGACGCCCACGCCACGCGCGATCATGCCCTTGCGCACAGCCCAGGAGGCGCGCGACAAGGCTATTGAGTTCGCCGCTGGCTTGACTGAGGAGCAAGCTCGCGCGGAGGGCGCTCGCTGCCTTCGCTGTGACCTCGCCTACCTCTGCCCCAGTGTGCGCGTGAAAGGCTCGCCCGCGCAGAGCGCGATCAAAGTAAGCGCGCCCGTCCTGGGTCCAGCGCGCTAACCCAGCGGGAGCTACGCGGGCTTTTCCGCGACATCTGACTCATCGTATCGAAACGAGGAGACGCAACCAATGGATGTCAATAGCTTGACACAAGCGATCATTGATGGCATCAATGGCGGCGGCGAGGCCTTCCTTGAAGGAACGCTCGCTGCGGTCCTGCCTATCATCTGGCTAGCTATCCTGGGGCTGCAGCTGGGCCGCCCCTACATCCTGGACATGATTGACCGCTTCACGCTGCGTCTGGGCGCAGACCTACTCTGGCTGATCTATGTCGCCCTGCGTGACCTGCTGATTGTCTCTGGCGTCGTCATGAGCTTCATGTACTTCTTCCCGGATGTCGTTGTGGCGGACAACCTGCCTATTACCGGTGGACTGGCGGCTGCGACGCTCTTCCTCGTACTGCTCATCAAGCTGATGGGTGATCCAGACCACGATCCACGGCTCTTCGCCATCACAACCTGGCTGCTCGCCCTGGGCGCCGCACTCTACTTCATACCGTACATGCTCGGTGTTCAGCTGATGGGCGTCGCGACCGGTCAAATGGAGAATATCAGCAACGCGATGGTGTCTGCTACGAACCCAATCTGGGCGGTTGGCCTCGCCTATCTCTCGATCGCGCTGGTGGCGATCATGGGCGCGATTGCCGCGATTTACGCCATTCGCACCGGTGGGCGGCCCGAGGCGGCCTCAGAGCCCGCTCAGACACCCGCCGCGTAAAGCGCCACTTTTCCTTTCATCCTTCACATCACCCCTTGAGGAGTAAATCAGATGAAGCCAGATGATGTCGCAACCGCGATAACCAACGCCTTGACACAGGGCGGCGCGCAGTGGCTGATCGCTTCGATTGTCGCCTTCCTGCCAGCTCTCTGGACCATGGCGCTTATGCTGCACCTTGGTCGCCCATATGTCATTCGCACACTGCGGCGCTGCGGCCTCCGGCTCGGCGCAGATGTATGGTGGATGTCCTACCTGCTCATGCGCGACGCCTTGCTGTTGATGACATTCGCGCTGAGTTGGATCTTCTTCCAGCCGAGCATCGTCGCCAACAGCGCGCTGCCAATCACTGGCTCAGTGGCGACGCTCTTCCTGCTGCTAGCGCTGGCCGTCAAACTCTCCCGCCGTGTAGATGATGACATCAACGCCTATCGCCTGGCGACGATCTTCCTGGTTGTGGGCGCGACACTCTACTACTTCCCGCAGGTGTTCTCTGTTGAGGCCGCCTCGCAGGACGCCCTGGCCGGCATCGTCCAGGCGTGGACCAGCAATACCAATGTGACGGTTGCGCTGTGGCTGATGTGGATCTCGCTGGCCGGTGTCGTACTGGTGGCGATATATCTCTTCTACCGTGCGCTCGTTTCGGTCAATCGCAAGACGCAGGCGCAAGTGAAAGGTTCCACGGCGCCTATCCGCCGGTCCGCTGCCGCGTAAACACTGTCGTTGCTCGCTGGCGCGCATCGTCGCGCCTCGAATTCACACGCCGTGACCGCGCCCGCCCGCTCCCGGGGTTCACCCCTGAACGGACGGGCGTTTTCTCATGCGCTATACTGCGAGGGAACGCTATTCAGATTCGAGGAAGGGAACGCGCATGGCAGGTGAGCGGGTGGCGATCATCGGAGGCGGGGTAACGGGCGCGCTGGCGTCCGCGCTGCTGGCGGAGCGCGGCTTCACGGTCGTCACACTGGAGAAAGCCAGTGTAGGAAATGGTTCTTCCAGTCGCTCGATGGCGGGCATCCGCGCGCAGTGGGCTATCGCGGAGACCGTACGGGGCATGCGCTACTCCGAGTGGTGGTACACACGCTTCCACGATTTGCTCCACACCCCCACGGGTCAGCGCCAGCCGGTTATCCGCGCGAATGGCTACCTCTTTCTTTACGAAGACCCCGCCCAGGCGTCTGAAGCAGACCGTGCGGCGGTCGCAGCGGCATGGGATAAGGCGCGACGCAACATCATACTGCAGCGCGAGACCGGCGTGCGCGTCGAACTCCTGGCGCCGGATGAGGTAGCCAGGCGCTGGCCATGGATCACGGCGGAGCGCCTGATTGGCGCGACCTGGGGGCCAGACGACGGCTTTCTCCATCCACACATCATCTACCAGGAAGGCTTTCGCCGCGCGCGCGAACTAGGGGCAGACGTGCGGGTGGGAACGGAGGTTATAGGCGCTGAGACACATGGTGGGCGCATTACCACCTTGAGGCTGGCGCACTCAGGGCAGGAGGAGAGGCTCGAGGTGGACTGGGTAGTAAACGCGACCAACGCCTGGGCGCCGCGTGTCAGCCGGGCGATTGGCGGCATGGAGTTGCCTGTCCAGCCTATGAAACGCTATCTGTACCACATCCAGGTCGAGCCGCCGCTTATGAGCGACGAGGCGTGGGGCCAACTGCCCATGGTGGTCTTCGGCATGGGGCCGGGGCGCGGCGCGCACGCCCGCCCTGATGGCCCGCTGCTCCTCCTTGGCGGCGCGCAGGCACGCGAGCCGGAGCCGAATTTCACTGACACCGACCAGGACGCCATTCGCGACGGCTTCAACCACGCCGTAGGCATAGACAACGCCGCCTGGAACCTGCTGGCGCAACTGGCGGACTTCGCGCCGGAGCTCGCGGAGCGCGCGGGTCCGCGCGCCACTACATGTGGCTTTTACGGTGTAACGCCCGACTCTACACCCTTGATTGGGCGCGATGCGCAGTTGGACAACCTGATCCACGCGGCGGGCTTTTCAGGCCACGGCGTGATGCACGCCCCGATTACCGCTCTGCTGATCGAGGCGCTGCTGAACGGCGCGGCGCCTCAAAGCGACATCCACCTGCCGGAAGGCATGGGCGATCTCAGTCTTGCGGCCTTCGACCCTGCCCGCGATCTTACCACCTCACCGCGTGAGTCGTTCGCGCTGTGAGTGGAAAGATCGCAACAGGGATGAATTGGAGAGCCTTATTCGGGCGTCCCCAGCCAGCGGCTGGGGACGCCTTCTTCCCTTCCCGGCTAGTTCCGTCCAGCGCTAGCCCCTATGGAGTCTTCAATCGCGGAGTTGACGCGGTCCGCGCGGGCATGGGAACCGCGCAAGTCGGTGGCGAGACGGACGGCGGCTGAGAGCAGCGCGTTCTGCCCGTTGTTCGCCAGTTCGGGGGGCAGGTAAAGATACTCCTCTAGCGCGGCGGCGACAAGCGGCATGACCTCAGCCGCAGCCGTTCCCGGCGTGGGGTCGCTCTGGGCGACGGCCAGGCTAAGGGCTCCAGCGAAAGAGCGCGGCGCGCTCTCGATTTGCATATAGCGGCGGGCGGCGATAATTGCGCTGGCGGCATCGCCAGTCGCCACCTGCTGCTCCATTGACCGCAGCAGCGCGCCACCAAGTGTGCCACCAATGGGCATTGAAGGCGCTGCGGGCAACCCCACCGCCGCCGCGGAGCCCAGCGCATTGACGGCGCAAGCGGCGGTGTAGAGCATCTGCCAGGCGATGTGGCGCTGCGTCTGGCGCATCGCCGTCGCCACCGCGTGGATGTAACGCAGCGTGCGCCCGGCCTTCAGCAGTGCGGCGGTATTTCCAGCGGGTACAGCGTTCATCCGCTCGGCGACAGCCAGCGCCATTCCACTCACAACGCCAGTTGGCGTCGCGCCCGCGCGCAGGGCGGCGAGCGTCGCGTCGCACGAGGCGGCGGCGTCGCCAGCGGTTAACGCGGTCTGGAAGTCCCCGCCAGCCGCCTCGTTCTTCGGGATCGAGAGACGTGTGCGCAACCAGGAAAGATCGTGCTGGGGATCGCTTGCATAGGCGCGGGCCGCCTCGCCAGGGGCGGTGTTGGCGCCAAGGGCGGCAAGCAGCCCGGTGATCCAGTACACGAACGGCGGATTGTTGCCCCCCCACTCCGCCATATCCATAATCTCGCTCGCGGTCACGATCCAGGTCAGTGGCTCGCCATCCCCCGCATAGCTGAAGCGGGTGGCGATATAGAGCGACTCGAGGGTCGCGCGGTAATCAGCGCCAGTAGCGAAAAGGCCGAGCAGGATGCGGCGCATCGCCGTCGCATCGCGGGCCTCAAACGCCTCAGTCAGCGCCTCATGGACCTTTTTGCCACCGGGAATTTCCATTGGCTCGAGAGGATCAGGCAACGCGGGCCTGCTGGCAGACACGCCCTTCGCCACAGCGGACTGAGCGGACATAAACGCCTGGACAAGCGGCGTCGCTGGGGAAAGCTGGGCGCGGAGCTCCTCGCCAGGTTCGGGGCCAAGCGGGATGGCGCGCATCCAGTCGGTGAGGCGCCCGCTGGAGGCCAGTGGCGCCAGCGTAGCGGGATCACCGGCGCCCCAGAGCGCGTCAATCCCCACACGGCCAGCGACCTTGGCTGGCTTCAGGTTGCGCTGGCCAAGCAGCTTCAGCGTCTCGGCGATCACTCGCGCCTCGCCACCCGCCGCGATCGCCTCAGCTAGTGGCGTAGTATCCGCATAGAGCATCATCGTCATGCGTTTCTCATCGCTCCTCTGATATTTGACGCCAGCGCCGCGTAAGGCGCCATCGCGGAAAGTGATATACGCGCGTTACAATGCGCCAGGCGCGTCAGGCCCGCGCAACTCGCGAATGCGCTGCTCGATAGGTGGAATGCCGATATAGTCTTCATCCAGAAGCTTATAGGCCCGCTGGAGATACAGCTCCGCAAGTTGCGCGCCCTCAGCGTCGGTGCGCAGGGCGGCTGAGACAAGCTGCTCGGAGCGGTATTTCTCTGGCAATGTCGCAGCGAGGCGGCGCATCTGGGCGGCCACCTCATCGAGCTGGCGCTGATCATGGATCTCCATCGCGTAGCGCAACTGGCCAATCAGCCGGGCGATCTCGCCCAGGCGGTCGCGCTCCGGCAACAGGCTCGTGACCACGTCGCGCGCTTCGGCCTCGGTTAGCGGGACAGGCTCAGGCGCTGTGGGCGCGAGACGTGAGGGAGGAAGCTGGGACGGCCAGCGCTCCTTATACGCGGAATACGCGCGCCCATATTCAGCGGCGGCCTCGGCGGCGAACGCCAGGCGCTGGGAATCATCAGAGATCAGGAGCACGCCCAGGTCACAGAGATCATCGTCACGCCGTTCCGCCAGCAAGCGTAGCGCCTCTACGCTCTCGACATCCTCGAGCATTGGGGGGATCGGCATAGGGTTGACGCTGCTCGCCTCGCCTAACTCCTCCACCGGGATTTGTCCGCCCAGGATAGGGGGCAGAAACTTGCCTATAGAGAACTGAATGGGCAGCACGACGCAATAGGTCGCGACATATCGCGCTCCGCCGCCAGCGAGACGCGCGTAGAGGATGGCGTGGCCGCGCGGCTGGTCCGCGTCACCCAGCTCAAAGCGCAGGCTCATAGATCCCGTCCCTTTCATCGCCAGCTCTGGTCTCAGCTTTCCGGCTACAGCGCCCCGCGCGCGGATGGCCACCTTGACTATTCTACGCGCGAGCGGGCATGGGCGCAACGCCGGAACGGAGCGAGCGTTACTCATCCTCCGGGAAATCAATCCACCCAAGGCGGTGCGCCCGCATCAGCGCGTCCGCGCGCGACGACGCGCCCAGCTTGTCAAAGAGATTCCGCATGTGAAACTCAACAGTATTGAGTGAGATTGACAGTTCGCCAGCGATCTCCTGGTTTTTGAGTCCGCGCGCGACCGCGCGCAACACCGCCCGCTCCTTCGTCGTCATATGCGGCTGTGGCTCATTCGCCACCCGGCGCAGCTTCTCGGACACCGAGATCGAAAAGGCGAAGCCGCCCGCATAAATGTCGCGCACCGCCTGGATCAACTCATCGGGGCCAGCGGATTTGAGCAGGTAGCCTTGCACGCCCAGGCGAGTCATCTCACGAACATACGCCTCTTTATCATGGCCAGTTAGCGCGAGCACACGTGTGGAGGCGCCGTGGCGCAACAACATTTGGCAGGCCTTGATACCATCCATGCCAGGCATATCAATATCCAGCGCGACAATGTCAGGATGGAGCGAGTCAGCCTTGCTCAGCGCCTCCACACCATCACTCGCCTCGCCAACAACCTCAATGTCTGGGGCATCCTCCAGAATCCGCCTCGCTCCCGCCCGCGTCACTGTATGGTCGTCCACGAGCAAAACGCGGATCCGCCGCTGCGTCTCAGCCAGATCAGCCTGCTTGTCTCCCGTCACACCACTCACGAGCGTTCCCCTTCAGCTGGATTAGAAACCGACGCGGGCGCGATCACTGTGACCCGCGCGCCGCCGCCGGATGGCGCATCAAAGCTCAGGCGCGCGCGGATGAGCAACGCGCGCTCACGCATACTCGCCAGGCCCAGATGCCCCTGTGTCAGCGCCTTCCCAAAATCTACCGGAAGCGCCATTCCCTTGCCATCATCGGTGATCTCGATCACCAGCGCATCGCGCGTCCCATCGCGTTCTTCCGCCGCACTCCGCAAGCTCAAGCGGACGAGCGCGTTCGCCGCCTCGCCATGCTTCGACGCGTTCGTCAGCG
The DNA here is from genome assembly GCA_021814145.1 of Chloroflexota bacterium. GTDB lineage: Bacteria > Chloroflexota > Ktedonobacteria > Ktedonobacterales > JADMIN01 > JAKAIY01. The sequence continues at coordinate 18,442 of JAKAIY010000037.1, read as the reverse complement.
CCTCCTGAACTATGCGGTAGAGGTGCAGGGCGGTATCTGGCGCCAGTTCCTCCGCGAGCGCGATCACGCGCTCATCAAAACTGACCTCAACCTGCATCCCTGTCGCATCGCTCACTTGCCCCGCCAGATCTTCGAGCGCGGGAGTAAAGCCAAGTGAGGGCAGCATTTCAGGGTAGAGACCCAGGCAGAGCGCGCGGAGCTTTTTCTCGGCGATCGCGGAGCGCTCGGCCAGCTCCGCCAGCTCGCGGCGGAGCCGCTGATAATTCGCGGAAATGCGCTCCGTCGAATCTTCATGGTCGGATAGCGCAACAGGAAGGAGCGAGAAGCGCTGCGCCTGCTCCTCTACCATATCCGCCAGTCGCACCGCAAGCTGCGCGTGTCGAATGGTATAGAGCACTTCTTGCAATGCGTCGTCGTGCAGATCTCGCGCCAGCGCCGCTCGCTCGCGTTCCTCCGCGTTCACCAGTTCCCGCAAGAGCAATTCCTGTTCCGCGCGCGCGTCGAGTAGCTGTTTCGCGGAAAGCTGCAGCTGCTGAAGCGAGACGCGCAGTCCACTCACGAGTTGCGCGTTCGCCAGAGCTGTGGCCGCCTGGTGAGCGATCGTCACTAGCAGCGCCCCATCTTCCCGTCGCAGAGGCCCTCCCGCGGCTTTCGTTCCCAACGCCAGCAACGCCACAACTCCCTCACCAGATTCTCCCCCAATCAGCAAGAGCGCGCCACATCCTCGCCAGGGAGAGAGTGTCAAGCGCGAGGTAGGCGTCAAGCGCCAAACGCGCAGACTGAGCTCCGCCAGCCGGCGTAACAGTTCTTCGCGTCCCGCGGATGTCGCGAATGCGCCACGCGCGCGCACATCATCAGGGCCAACTACCATCAGCGCGCCCTGATCGAGGCTCTCCGGTAATGGAACATAGGCGGCGCCGGTGAGATTGAGCGTCTCGACCAGTCCATCAAGCAGCAGGTCAACCACCGCTTCATGCTCGTGCGCAGCCGAAAGTTCCCGGCTAAATCGCTGGAGGGTCTTTTCATAGTCGTAATAGTCGCGATACAGGAGCAGATCCACCAATCGCTGTACCAGCCCGCTCGCAGGCGCATAGGTAATCGCCACAAATAGCGCCATAGCGACCGCGACCACCTCATTCGCCGCCGTGTTCCCTACTGGAATAAGGCTGGTGGCGGCCAGGCTGGCGCCCGCGTAGAAGGCGAGCAGTAACGTGGCGAGCACGCTATAAACTACGACCCGGTCCGCCACCACGGTCAGGCGGAAGCCTCGCCACCGCGCTATGGCGCCGCCAACCAGCAGCATTACGGCGAAGATCCCGCCAATAGCAAAGACCGTCAGGGGGACATTTCCCATCAGCATAGTTTCTGCCCATGGGAATATCATTGCCAGTTTTCCGATCATGCTGGTCGCTGTTCCCGGACTCCGCGAGAATCAGATTCCAATTCCATCACACTACAGCGCGATATACCGCAGCGCAAGGCCGCGGTACCCAAGGCGGCGCGTCCAGCGCGTCATAGCGCGCTTGACACCACAGAGGCCCGCTGCCATAGTACACAGGGTAAGAGAACCGAGCGCGCGTCTTGCGCGGTAAAGTCATGGAAGGGGCGAGCGACCGCGCATGCCACGAGTGTATGGGGTCACTATCCGGAAGGGCGGACAGGGAAAGTCAACTACAGTGGCGACCCTCGCGCGCCTCTGCGCGCTCTATGGCGCCCGCACGCTGGTCATAGATCTCGCCCAGCCAGGCTCCTGCGCCGCCTCTCTCCGGGACATCTGGCCTGATGCCGACCACGGAACCCTCTCGTCCGTAATGCTCGCGTTGCGTGACTGGCCGGCTGGCCAGCTCCCGGATCTCGAAGCGGCGCGGGCTGCGCTCAATGCCGCGAGCCTCCCCGCGCGATTGGTTTCACAGCCAAGCTGGGACTCCGGCGCAATCGCTGTGCTCCCCTGGGATGACACGCTTGGCGACGCCGCCGCGTTTCTTCGCTCCGAACTGACGCTGCGCGCGCTGGTTACAGCCCTGTCCGATGAATCAGACATCGTGCTCATAGACTTCCCGGCGGAAACTGGCCCGTTGATGACAACCGCTCTCAGCGCCACCGACAGCGTCCTGCTGCCACTCGCACCTGAAGCGCCCGCCCTCGAAGGCGTCGCCGCGACGTTGCGTATGCTGGCGCGCGTGCGCGAGGCAGGCCATCCCATTGAATTGGGCGGAATTCTCATCACTCATGCGGAGATCCGCAACAAGCGCTTGATAGAGGTTGCGCAGGCGCTCCGGAAGGCTGGCGAGATCGAGGGTGAGTCCCTTCAGCGTAAACTGTTGCCTTTCGCCATTCACGCCAATGAGTATTTCGAGCAAGCGTTCCGGTACGGCCAACCTGTATGGGAACGCACAAACGCCCAACGCGACTGGGCCGGGTATGTTCTGCTCACCGAATGGCTACTTCGCGACGCTGGATTGGCGCATCTTGCGGCCAACCGGCGCGGACCAGCCATGCTGCGTCCCGAAACACGCGTCATTGACACGACGACCCTGCTCTTCAATCAGACAGAGCCAATGCTGGTTGATTTCGAACGCGCCCACACCCACTAGCCCTGGCGTGGCCAGAACGCCCATGGGCTATCACCGTCGCCGCCAGGCGCGGTACAATGGCAGACGCGCCAGGCAAGCGTCGCCAACGGGGCGGCCACGTGGCGCGGCTCTTTGAGGCAGATCAAGGCGAGGCGAGGGAAACGAGTGGCGTCAAAACAGAACTGGCGGCGGCAGGGCTTGCTAACCGCGCTCATCGCGCTCGTCGCGCTCACGGGCTTTATGGCCGGCTTGATTACGAGAGCGTTCACCTCCTCAGCCGCGCTCAGCCTGGATCAACGACTGCATCCCCAATCCAGCGAAACGCCAGCGGCGACGAAGACGCTCCAGCTATCGCCAACCGCGGTGACAGAGACGACTGTCGCGCCTTCGCTGGCCCATTTTGTTATCGAGTTGACCGTCACACCTTCGTCCGGCCATGCGGGTGATTCTATTGTCATCACCGCGCGCGTTACGGATAATGCCACCGGCGCCCCTGTGCCTGGCTTGACCTGTCATCTCAGAGCGCCTACAGATGGCTCGGCGGGGCTCTTCACCACCTGGCCAACTCCCGCCGCGACCGACAATACGGGAGTCGCCTCCTGGACGGAAACAATTCCCCCAGTCGCTCCCGGGAAGTATGAAATCGAAGTCTTTGCCCAAACGCCATCGTGGTCGTATTACGCGCGTGTGGGCGTAATCGTGACGGCGTCCTAGGCTGTATGGCAGCGTAAGAGGCAGGCGCGGAGGCGTGTGAATCAGGAATCACGCGCCTCTGTATTTTTACCTGATGACTTCTTAGCCGCGCGCCCCACTCTGTGCGGACGCAGCGGGAAGCAGATCCTCTTCGCTTGCGCGCGTCGCCTCGCGCATCGCCTCCAGTTCACCCAGCACAGAGGCGATGCTAGCCCCTTGCGGCTGCTGAAGATGCGCGTACACCTGCGTCGTGGAAATATTCGCGTGGCCGAGCAACTCCTGGACGGTTCGCAGTTCAGCGCCCCGCTCCAGCATATCGAGCGCAAACGAGTGCCGCAGGGTATGTGGCGTAATACGCTCGATGCCCGCCGTACGCGCGTATCCTTTCATGATGAGCCAGAAGCCCTGGCGCGTCAGCCGCTGTCCATGATGGTTCAGAAAGAGCGCGGGCTCCTCCTCGTCATGCGCCAGCGCGCGCCGGCCATCGTTGAGATAGTCGGCGAGCGCGTGTTGGGCGACCGGACGCAATGGCAGCGTGCGCTCCCGTCCCCCACGCCCCTGGCACATGATGTGCCCACGCGCCAGATCCAGGCTGGAAACATTCGTCATCACCAACTCTGTGACGCGCATCCCTGTGGAATAAAGACACTGGAGCATCGCGTTATCGCGCTGCCCTGAGGGAGAGTCACCACGTACAGCGCCCAGTAGCCGTTCGACATCCTCATGTGAGAGCGCGGAAGGCGCGTATTTCTCGATATGTGGCGCATCGAGCGCAGCCGTTGGGTCAGCGGAGATTTTCCCACTGGCTGCAAGGTAGGAGAAAAAGGATTTGGCAGCCGCGATCTTGCGCGCAATTGAGGTCGTCGCGTATTCACGGCGCCGCAACTCATCCAGAAAAGACGCGATTATCTCCGGTGACACCTCAGACCACAGGCGCGCGCCCTTTTCCTGCGCGTGGCTCGCAAGCTGCCGCAGATCACTGCGATACGCGCCGAGCGTGTTATCACTGGAGTGTTTTCGCGCGGACAAAGTCTGGATATAATCCTGAATCACACGCTCCATGGTACGCGGCAACCCTCACTTCTGAACCGGGGCAGATATACTTAGACCTCAAGACGCCGCCTGTCGTTGACAAGCGCATCTAGTGGACGCGCGCGGCGCTACGCAAGTCACACCCATTATCCCGCCAACCGCACGCACACCGTATTATACGGAGCCATGACACAGGATTCAACGCGCCCATGACTTCTGATAGCTTATCAAACAAACCGCAATCACAGAGCGGGGGAAAGCCTCTTGTGACATTCCAATCACGGTCGCTCCGGGGTCTCGTAAGCGTCAACATCGCGACGCTCTTTTTCGGGCTGGCGGGCGTTCTGGGCAAACTCTCAGGTCTGCCAGCGCCCGTGATCACACTGGGACGCGTTGTGTTCTCCGGGATTGCCCTCGGAATCATCGTAGCGCTAACCCATGTCACGCTTCGACCCCGTTCACGGCAGGACCTCGTCCTGCTCGTGACCCAGGGAATCATACTCGCCATCCACTGGACCGCTTTCTTCCAGAGCATCGTTGTCTCCAGCGTCGCGATTGGCTTGCTCTCCTTCTCTAGTTTTCCGCTCTTCACCGCCGCCCTGGAACCGCGCCTCCTTGGCCAGCGACCGCGTCGCATCGAAATCGTCGCGGCTTTGCTTATCCTGCCCGGCGTATACCTGCTCGCGCCGCATATCTCCCTCGCCAGTCGCGCCACTCAAGGCGTCCTTTGGGGGCTGCTCGCTGGAGCCACTTTCGCGTTGCTCTCCGTCGTCAACCGGGGGCTTGCGCGGCGCTATCCCGCGCTCACGATTGGTCTGTATCAAGATTCCGTCGCTGCGCTCGCGCTTCTGCCCACGCTCTTGTTGACCACCCTCTCGGTAGCGCTCACCGCTCGGAGCCTGCTTATCCTGCTAGTGCTCGGCGTTGTTTGCACGGCTCTGGCGCACACCCTCTTCATCGCCGGATTAAAAGATGTGCGAGCCCAGATCGCCAGCCTCATCGCAGCGTTAGAGCCTGTCTGGGGCATTGGTTTCGCGACGCTTCTCCTTGGGGAAATTCCCAGCGGACTGACATTGCTGGGCGGAGCGCTCATCCTGCTCTCCTCGGCGCTGCCTGGCCTCGCCGCGTTACGTGGTGAACCCGCGCACGCACGAAAAGGGCGGTCTCTCCACAATTGGAGAAACCGCCCCTCTTAGCGCGTCAACAGGATGTTACGCGATTGAGCGAATCGTATACACAACCTGCCCGCCCGGCGTGGCTACTTCGACCTTCTCGCCTTCAACACGTCCGAGCAGCGCTCGCCCTACTGGCGACTGGTCAGAGAGCTTGCCAATCGTGGAATTGGCTTCTACAGTGCTCACAAGCTGATACTTGCGTACACCGCCCCGATCCGTCTCCACCTCGACGGTGCTCCCAAGCCGCACAACCCGCTTGTCGTCATCAGACGCGGGCGCTTCGAGAATGATCGCGTTATCCAGCACTATCTGCAATTCCTGGATTTCGCCCTCGATCATCGCCTGGAGATTCTTGGCGTCCTCGTACGCGCTGCTCTCGCTGACGTCTCCGGCTTCCTTCGCCTCGTGGATATAGTCAGCGACTTGCTGACGGCGCTCCGTGATCAGATAGTGCAGCCGGGCCTTCTTCTCCTCATAGCCCTCGCGCGTCAAGGGAATCTTCTCTTTTTCTCGCGCGTTATTTGAACTTGTCGAATTTCCAGCCATAATGTCTCACCTCTCCAGGCGCTCCGCGGCTTGCACCATACGCTGTACCCCTAAGCGGCCAGTCTCTTCGCTCTACATTTAATTTTTAGAGAAAGAGTGAGCGAAAGGGATATGCCGCCATACGTGTCATATGCGCCCAGGAAATCAGGCGCTGAACCAATCGCGAGACAGAAAAAGAACAGCGCGCCCAGGAAGCTGGACCCGCCGTGTCACTCGCCTGCCATCAATGTCGCACGGCATTATAGGGCGGGATTCCCCGCATTGTCAAGTAATACCGAGCGCCATTGCGCTCCCCCGCCGATACGGAGCTGTATCGCGCGCCCCTGCCTGCCCGTCCGTCGGGGATACTCCCGCTCGAGCGTTTCCACCAACTCATCCGCCGTATCCGCATGCGCCAGCGCGAGGGCGCTGCCCCCGAATCCAGCCCCGATCATCCGGGTGCCAAAGACCCCTGGAACCGTGCGCGCAATCTCCACCACCGCGTCCAGTTCCGGACAGCTCACCTGATACAGATCGCGCAAGCTCTCATGCGACTGATTAATCAGCGCGCCCAGGCGTTCCACGTCGCCTGCTCGCAGCGCCTCGACAGCCGCCAGCACGCGCGCATTCTCATTCACCACATGCCGCGCTCGCTTCCGCAGAAGCCCTGGCAGGTATTCCCCATAGCGCTCCAAGTCGTCTCCCGTCACATCTCTCAGCGCCGTCACCTTCCGCCCAGGTTCCCGCTCAGTGATTATTCCCGCCAGCTGTGATACTGCTTCCTCGCACTGCTCCCGCCGCGCGTTATAGTGTGACCCCGCCAGCGAACGGGAAACCCCTGTGTCGAAAATAATCAGTCGCATGTCGGGCAGGTCCACGGGCACATAGGTGTATTCTAGCGAGCGACAATCCAGCAGGATCGCATGTCCCGCTTTCCCCAGGCAGGACGCCGCCTGGTCCATGATGCCCACACGCGCGCCTACCCCACGCCACTCAGCCCGCTGGCATAGCCGCGCTACATCGAGCGGATCCATCGTTTCCTGGCGCAGCGCCAGCGCGAACGTCGCGCAGGCCACCTCCAGCGCTGCTGATGAGCTCAGGCCGCCGCCAACAGGAGCATCCCCCGCGATCGCCGCCTCAAACCCCCGCTGCCCCTGCCAGTGACCTGCCTCCACCAACTCGCTTAGCGTCGCCCGCACATAGCGCGTCCACATTGGCAGCCTCTCACGACGCTCCGCGAGCAGCGCGGATATGCTGGAGGCGAATCGCGCAACCCGATCATGATGAGTGGAATAAAGGGTCGCGTACGGCGTGCGCGATGGGTGGTGTGATAGCTTGCCTGCCACAGCGACCACCCGGTCTACCGCGGCGGGCAGCGCCCAGCCCTCGTTGTAGTCGGTATGTTCGCCAATCAGGTTGATCCGGCCAGGCGCCCAGGCGACCACCACGGGCTCATCCAGCGACTCCGTCCGCCCCAGCCGACCGCGCCAGGCCCGCAGCGCCGCGAGGGCTGGCGCGGGCAGTGTGTCGCTTCCACTCATGCCTCTACCTCAATCTCCCTCATCCAGCAGACGCCGCAACTCAGCGGCTTTCTCTTCCGGTAGCGAATCATTGAGCCAGAACCCCCACGCCATCTCACTGCTCGCCGCCAGCTTGAGCTTTCCCGGGGCGCGTCCCACTGGCAGCAGTTCTATATGAAAGTGAAACGTCGGGTCGGCAAGCTGGTGAAGCGCCAGCATATAGGGCATCGCTCCCTCGACCACCCGGTCCAGCGCGCGAATGAGACGCGGCAGAAACGCCGCCAGCTCTCGCGCCTCGGCGCCATCGCCCGCAAATCCCGTTACCGCGCTCACATGACGCCTCGCCACAATCTGGACTTGATATGGATAGCGCGCCCAGCCAGGCACAAATCCCATCCACGCCGCCCCATCATAGACCATTCGCGGCCCATCGGACTCCTCAGCCACACTGCGACAAAACGGACACAGCAGCCCCTGCTCCTTCGCGAGCCGTAGCGCATCCATCTCACGCCGCAACAATTCTGGAACCACCGACAAACCGTAGGTCTGCCCATGAGGATGTCGTTGTGTCTGCCCAATCTCAGCGCCTGATGTTTCCCAGGTCATCACAACCGGGTAGCGGGGCGCGAGCCGCTCGTAGATCTCCTGCCAGAGCCGGACGACGTCAAGCGTCTCCTCAAGATCAAGCTGGCTGAAGCGGCGGTCATGCTCCCGGCTGTACATCAGGATGTAGCATTCACCATCTGGTGGCAGCAGCGCCGGAAAATCGTTGGGGCGGATCCATACGCGGGCATTCTCGGGAACGCGCCCCGATGTCAGGTCGGCGCAAAATGAGCAGTCGTCCGAGCCTTCCCTGCGCGCCATGCGAGCGGGCGATTGCGCCGTATACTCTCCCCAAAGCGCGTTCCATATCAAGCGGCTCTGACCTCCGGCGCCGGATCGTTGCGACTCACTCACGACGCTCGCCCTCCTTCTGTCGGCCACTTGCCATCAAGCATTGTAACACTGGTTTCACCCATGTTTTCAGGCTCGCCTGCCGCGCGCAACTTGACATAGCGCATGAGACGTTCAGGCCCTGCCGCACCCCAATACCACACTATCAGGCCCCAGAGAATTACCTATCGAGAAAGACATGCGTTGCATACACTAGAGATCGCGCGCGACAGGAAAGCCACGCGCCGCAAGCTACCCAGGACGCCCCGGTTGGGGCGCGCATGTCAGTGCGGTGGACACGAGAGGGAGGTATGTGGCCCGCGATTGATGCGCGAGCCCATAGACACCATGAGCAGAAAGATCACCCGCTTCCTTCCCCCACAACCTCCCGCCCGCGATCAGCTTCCGCTTGTCAACGCGGGCTCCGATGTCGCGCAGTGGCTTGAGCACTACTGGCGCAAGCTGAATCTTCCCATCGAGCAGACACGCTATCTGGCCATCACTGATAATCGAGCCGAGTTCGCGCGCTGGACTGGCCGGCGGCTCAATCCAATGGCTCTTGGCTGCTATTGCTTTCTCCCGCTCTATCCCGATGACGCCCCGCAGGGAGAAACGATCGCCAGCGCCACGCTGACGGCGCCGACTGGATATCCTGCGCGCCTCCAGCCTGTGCTTCCTGGATTCACCGACGAAGACGGTGACGAATCCTGTGGCGTCACTGGAATGACCCAGCTCTGTCCCGTGCCAGCGCCACAGACCTCAAACGCCATACAGGATTATCGCCATCTTATCTTCGTCGAGCCGGATTTGCTGACTGAAGGCGTTGAGGTTACTGTGGCGCACGAGCTCATCCATCTCTCAGACCGGGTTTCTGGCGCTCCACGCAAGCACCACTGCCACGGACATGACTCAATCTCGATGGACGAAGCGGCCCTCACCGCGCGTGATCCGGAGTGGCTGCGTGAGCTGCTGGCCGAGGAGACCCGCCGCCGCGAAGCGATGCTGCGCAAGGCGCGTCCGTACCGCTATGTGTATGTGTGCCCCAACTGTGGCAAGGAATATCCGCGCGTCAGAAAGTACAGCCGCGCGGTTTCCTGTGGCCATTGCGATCAGCGCTTCAATGCCGCGTTTATCTTGCAGCCGCGTCCCCTGGCGAACGCCACCGAAACGCCCGCGGCTGATACGGCGCGCGATAAACGCGCGTAGAAGCGCCCATCAGTGGCTATGCGCCATTGGGCCGGGGGATTTCCAGCAGATCGAGCAATTCGTACAGGTCATACACCAGCGGGCAATCAGGCACACCCTCCGAGAGCATGCGCGCGCGGTCAATCAATATAGGGTTGATCCCTACCGCGCGCGCGCCCAAAACATCGCGGATATAGCTATCACCGACATGCAGCGCATAGTCTGGTGTGACATTCGCGCGCTCCACCGCAAGCTGGTAAAGAGCAGGGTCCGGTTTCGCCCGCCTCGCGGTCGCCGAAATCACGGTGAAATCGAAATACTGCGTCAGCTCAAAGCGCCCCAGGATAACGCTCAGCGCCACTCCCCAATCCGAGATGACGCCCAGCTTTAGCCCGCGCTGGTGCAATGCCCGCAGCGCCAGCCGCACGTCTGGATATGGCGCATAGCTCGACGCCTCATCGAATGCTCGCTGGGCCGCGCCAGCCGCTTCGGCGAGGGTCCCCTCGTCATCTCCCAGACAGGGACGCAGTAATTCCAGGAAGTAGCGATACCAGATGCGTGAGATCGCTTGCTCGTCACCCCAGGTCAGTGGATCCTCGCGCGCCAGTTCGACAAACAGGGCCTCAGCCGCAGGCAGCGCCTTCTCCAGGCATGTAATCTCGATTGGCGTCCCTCTCCGGTTGAGCGTATCACGCACAACAGCGGGAATTGACGGGTAGGGATCCAGCAGCGTATTCCCGACATCAAAGAACACTGCCTGAATGGCCTGTGGATGGGGAAGCCAGCGTCTCCCTGTGGCAAGTCGTCCCAGCGCGCTCCCACCCACCGCTGGCCGTTTCACGCGCTCCTGGCGCTTTGTATCGCTCAACGCCGTCTTACTCCTCGACCCCCGCCGCCAGCTTTTCGGCCTGGTCGGAGGTAATCAGCGCATCAATGATCGGGTCCAGATCACCATCCAGCACACGCGCAAGGTTGTGAACCGTCAGATTGATCCGGTGATCAGTCACGCGATCCTGCGGGAAATTGTACGTGCGGATCTTCTCGCTGCGGTCGCCAGTCTGCACCTGTAAGCGCCGCGCGGCACCCAGTTCCGCCGCCCGCTTCTGCTGCTCCAGATCCCACAGGCGAGAGCGCAGCACTCCGAGCGCCTTCGCCTTGTTCTTGATCTGCGACTTCTCATCCTGGCAGGTGACTATCAACCCTGTCGGCAGGTGAGTAACCCGCACAGCCGAGTCTGTCGTGTTGACGCTTTGCCCGCCATGTCCCGTCGAGCGATAGACGTCCACCCGAATGTCTTCAGGCCGGATCTCAACCTCGATCTCTTCTGCCTCCGGCAGCACGATCACCTTCGCGGTGGATGTGTGGATTCGCCCCTGTGACTCCGTGGCCGGCACGCGCTGCACGCGATGGGTGCCTCCCTCGTACTTCAGGCGCGAATAAGCCCCTTTGCCGTGGATCTCGAGGACGACTTCCTTGTATCCACCAATGCCGCTTTCGTTCGTGTCCAGCACTTCCACTTGCCAGCGCCGGGCATCCGCGTACCTCGTGTACATGCGGAACAGGTCCGCCGCGAACAGTCCAGCCTCGTCGCCACCCGCGCCCGCCTGAATCGTCACGATCGCGTCGCGGTCATCCATGATATCTTTTGGCAGCAACGCCAGGCGAAGCGCGCGCCCCTGCTCATTTTCCCGGTCACGCAGTGAAGCCAGCTCCTCAAAAGCCAGCTCCTTCATCTCAGGATCGAGCCCATCCTCTATCATGCGCTCGATACCCGCTATCTGGGCGCGCGTCTTCTGGAGCTGCTGATACAGCCCCACAACCTCGTTCAGGCTCGCATACTCGCGGCCGTATTTTTGCACAAGCGCCGGATCGCTCGCCGTTTCCGGCCTTGCCATGAGCTTCTCCAACTCGTGATGGCGAGCCTCGAGTGTGGAAAGCTTCTTATCTAGATCGGTAATATTCACCCTGTCAATACTCCCTGGCGCGGCTCATCGCCAGCCATCCCAAACATAATCGCGCATAATCGCGCATAATCGCGCTTCGTCACTTCTCCCCCGCGCCCAAGCCAATGAGCGCACAAACGCCCTATCCACCCAACACATTTGGCGGATAGGGCGCGCGCAAAGTCATTTAATACTCGTGATCAGAATTCAGCGCGCTCTCTAAACGCTCCTGCTGCCAGGCTTGCAGCAACCCAAGCGCAAGCGAGCCTAACAGGATGACCAGCAGCGCAATCTCCATCGCGCTCAGGCGAACGCCTCCGCGCTTTCCCATAACCGTCGCGACGCCTCCGAAAATGACGCGGTCTCGCGCCCTGTTTTCCGTAGCGGTGAGCGCATATCCACCATCTTACCCACGTCATTTTATTATACGTCATGACGGGCCCACCCGTAGGAAGAGGTTTCACGAGCGGGCCTACACTCCGAGGCGCTATCCTTGCCGTAGCGCGGTAGCCTCCACTTCCACCCGCGCGCCGCGTGGCAGCTCCGCCACCGCGATTGTTGAGCGCGCCGGCGGCTCGTTACCCTCGCCCGCGAAGAAGTCAGCGTAGACTTCATTCATCACCGCGAAATCATCCATTGTGACCAGAAACACCGTCGTCTTCACGACCGCGTCCAGCGACGATCCCGCCGCCGTCAGCACCGCGCGCAGATTCTCCAGCGCCTGACGTGTCTGCGCCCGCACATCACCATCCACCAGCGCCCCAGTCGCCGGATCAAGCGGGATCTGGCCGGAGCAAAAGACGAGCTCACCAGCGGCGATCGCCTGGCTGTATGGACCTATCGCCGCTGGCGCGTCATTGGTTGAAATCCGCGTTCGTTTGGACATATGCGCGCTTCTCCATTCATCATGAATGTGATGACATCTGGTGGCTGCGTCGCCACGCTCGCATGGTAGCACGTGATAGCGTGGTTTGCCCTACTCGCCCGCTCGCGCGGTATGATGTGCAGCGGTATGCCGCACGGCGGAGTCAGTAGCGACACCGCGCGCCGCCTCGAGAGGAAGAGTCGCGATGGACACAGCGTTAGCCGAGCTACGCGAGTGGTTCGACCGCGAAGGCCTTACACGTCGCCTGATCGAATACAGCGAACCAGAAGGAATCATCGAGCGGGTCTGCATTCCGCTCATCGCCCTCGGCCCCGGAGACGGCGACTTCGTCGCCGCGCCCCATCCGGTGACCTGCGGATGGCCTGGAGCGCCGCTTACCGCGATGACGCTGGAGGACTATAATGTCTTTCTCTTTCGCTGGCTCGAAGCCGCCGTTCACCTTGGCCTGGTTCGTTGCGCCCACTGTGGGAAGCGAATACTCGATGGTGACGACTTGCCCGACCCCGATACCTGGGACGCCATCTTCATTGAGAAAGAGTTAGTAGCGTGGATGCTGGTTCACTTCGATTGCAAACGATGGCTCGCCAAAAAGCTGAAAGGCATGCAGCCATTTGACCTGCCCGTGCGCCCAGCGCCACATATAGACCTTTCAGCGCTAACGCCGGGTGAGACAGAAAGGCGCCCCGATGCCGGAACACTCGACTGATCCTGCGGAGCCAATAGACAAGCAGCACGTCGCGGCGATGCTCGATTCCATGGCGCAACTGATGGAGCTGGATGGCGCCAACCCATTTGAAGTCCGCGCCTACCAGAACGCTTCTCGCGCCATCGCTGGCCTTGAAGGCGATTTGCCCGAGCTTGTGGCCGCAGGCAAGCTTACTGGCTTACCCGGCCTTGGCAAGACGCTGATCGCCCGTATCACGGAGCTCGTCACGACGGGCGGCATGCGCCAGTATGACGACCTCCTTGAGCGCATCCCGCCCGGTCTACGTGACATGCTTCGCATTCCTGGCCTTGGCCCCAAGCGCATCCGCCAGATCAACCAGGCGCTCGGCGTAGCTACGCTGGAAGAACTACGCGCCGCCGCCGAATCGGGACGCATCGCCGCGCTTCCAGGCTTCGGCGCCAAGAGCCAGGAGAATATCCTGAAAGGCCTGGCGTTTGTCACAGAGCGCCAGAACCGTTTTCGCCTCGACGTGGCCGAGGCCCAGGCCGAGCGGATCGCTGATACGCTGCGGGCCTTGCCGGAAGCCGTGCGCGTCACCGTTGCGGGAAGCGTTCGCCGTCGCAAGGAAACCGCCAAGGATACTGACGTGGTCGCCAGTGTCCGCCGCGACGCCGATCGCGCCGCGTTGATGTCCGCCTTGACAAGCAGCCCGCTTGTTGCGGAGGTCGTCGGCAGCGGAGACACCAAGACCAGCGTCATTCTGCGTCAAGGCATCGCGCTCGATCTCCGTGTCGTGCTGGATGAGGAATTTCCCTACACCCTGCACCACTTCACAGGCTCCAGGGAGCACAATATCGCGTTGCGCTCACGCCTGCACGCCCAGGGCATGAAGATCAGCGAGTACGGGCTCTATCGCGGGGACACGCTCATCCCGTGCAAAGACGAGGCGGATATCTATCAAGCCATGGGCATGGCGTACATCGAGCCCGAGCTGCGCGAGGATCGCGGCGAGATCGAAGCCGCGCTGGCTGGCGAGCTTCCCACGCTTGTCACCGAGCGCGACATACGCGGCATGCTGCACGTTCATAGCGACTGGAGCGATGGCGTCGCCACCATCCGCGAGATGGCGGACGCCACGCTTGCCATGGGTCTGACTTATCTGGGCATATGCGACCACAGCCAGGTCGCCGCCTACGCCAACGGCATGACGCCTGACCGCGTCAGGAGCCAGCATGAGGAGATTGACCGGCTCAATGAGCGTTACGCTGGTCGCCTGCGCATCCTGAAAGGGATCGAGTGCGACATCCTCAAGGACGGCGCGCTGGATTACGATGACCAGACGCTCGCCACGTTCGACTTCGTAATCGCCGCCATTCACGGCAACTTCAACCTCGCGCCAGAGGAGCAGACCCGACGGCTCATCCGCGCGATGGAGAACCCATACTGCTCAATCCTCGGCCATCCTACTGGGCGCATTCTTCTCCAGCGCGAAGGCTATGCCCCCGATCTTGAGGCGGTTATTACGCGCGCGAGCGAGCTGGGTGTAGCCATCGAGTTGAACAGCGACCCGCACCGTCTCGACCTCGACTGGCGCTACATCCGCTTCGCCACCGATCGTGGCGTCCGTATCCCGATCACTACCGACGCCCACAGCCCCGCTGGCTTCGCAAACCTGCGCTATGGTGTCGGCCTCGCCCGCAAGGGCTGGCTCACCCCCAGCCAGTGCCTTAATACCCTCAGCGCGGATGACCTGCTCGCCTTCTTCGCCGATCAGCGCCGGAAGCGCGGCGCATAGTCTCAGGCATTCATCGTCCAAGAAACAGGAGCATTGCAAATCATGGACCCACGCATCACCCGCTGGGCGAAAACTCTCGTGGAATACTGCCTCTCCGTAAACCCGGGCGACCTGGTGGCGATTAACGCCACGCCCGCCGCGGAGGAGTTGGTGGCGGAGGTCTACCGCTATACATTGCGCGCAGGCGGCCACCCTGTTGTCAATTTGGGCCTGCCTGCCTTGCGCGAAATCGCGCTGAAAGAAGGCTCCGATGAGCAGCTTGGCTGGATCAGCCCTTCCGAGCGCGCGCTGGTTGAATCCCTCGACGCCCGTCTCCTTATTCAGAGTGAGACAAACACCCGCCAGCTCTCAGGGGTTGATCCCAAACGCCAGGCGATTGTGGGCGCCGCGGGTCGCGCGCTCTTTCGCGAGCGCGCCAAACGGATAGACCCCGCTGATGACCGCTGGTGCATTACCCTCTTCCCTACCGACGCATATGCGCAAGACGCGGGTATGTCACGCGCCGAATTTGCCGAATTCGTGTATGAAGCCTGTTTCCTCAATAGCGAAGATCCTGCCGGGCGCTGGCGCGAAGTGAGCCGTCAGCAGCAAATCTTTGTAGATTGGCTCAAAGACAAGAAGGAAGCGCGCATCATCGGCCAAGACACGGACATCCGCTTGCGGTTCGCTGGCCGCATCTTCCGCAACAGCGATGGTAGGCGCAATTTTCCCAGTGGCGAGCTCTTCACCAGCCCCAATGAGGACTCCGCCGAAGGGCATATCCGCTTTACTATCCCGAGTGTTGTCAACGGCCATCTCGTCAGCGACATACGCCTGACCTTCGAGGCGGGCCGCGTCGTCGAAGCCACCGCCGCCACCGGGCAGGAGTTCCTGCGAGACGTGCTCGCCCTCGATGAGGGGGCCAGCCGCCTGGGTGAATTCGCCATCGGCAACAACTTCGGCATCCAGCGCGGCATCCACAACGCGCTCTTCGATGAGAAGATAGGTGGGACTATTCACCTGGCGCTCGGCGCCAGCTACACCGAATGCGGCGGGAAAAACGTCTCTCAGACGCACTGGGACATAACCTGCGATCTGCGTGCGGAGGCGGGTGGCGGCGAGATCTGGGTAGATGACGAATTGCTGCAGAAGGACGGAAAGTTTGTCCTCAAGTTCTGAGCGCGCTGGACGCCTCCGCTCCCATTGAGGCTTGCCGTTCCGCGTTGAGGAAGCTCGCGCGCCGCGCTGTCTCCATGCACGCGCGCGCTTCCTCCTCGCTTAGCAGACCCGCGTTCAGCGTGAACTGATATTCCTTCACCAGATTCGTCAGCAACATTTCCGGCCCGTCCGTGTTGATGGTGAACGGCGCGCCATGTTCGCGCAGCGTGCGCAGAATATGGCGCAGTTCGGCCAGATCGCGCACAGCGCGTGTGCGCAGATTACTGGTAGGGCAAATCTCCAACGTCACGCCCCGTCGCTGGACCATCTTCATCAGCCGCTCGTCATAGGCGCAGAGAATGCCATGCCCCACGCGGTCAGGCCCGAGATGCTCCAGCACCTCCCACATATCCTCAATCCGCCCCTCTTCGCCAGTGTGGATCGTCACGCCCAGACCCGCTTCGCGCGCCCGCTCCACCAGATTCGCGTGAGCCTTATAGGAGAAATCGGGGTTGGGCGGGCCAGCGATGTCAATCGCGATCACCCCACGCGAGCGATACCGTATCGCCTTCTCGACAATGATCGCGTTCAGATCATGCGTGAATGTGCGGTCCATCATCAGAATCAGGCCCGCGCTCACCTGCGGATATTCCAGCAGCGCCCGGTCCTGACCCCGGATCGCGGCGGTAATGATGTGGTCGAGGTCTTGCTCGCCTCCCCGGTTGCGCTTCATCGGATTGAAGCGCAACTCGAGCTGGGTAATGTTGCACCGCCGGTACGCCCCGCCGATGATCTCATACACCGAGCGCTCGATTGCCAGCGGACTGGACTGGATTAGTTCTGTCCAGCGGAAAATCTGGTCATATTCCGCCAGGTTATTGACCTTGTCTGGCTGACTGACGGAAATGAGCTCAACAAAATCCCAGTAGTCCTTGCTCGGCAGTCTGATTCCCTGCTGATGGGAGATGCTCCACATGATCGCGGGATCAACTCCTCCACCCACATGGCAATGCAGCTCGGACAGTTCCGGTCGCTCATCGAATAGCGTCGCCTGGTTCAAGCAATCCCCCTTATCGTTATCGGAATCAGCCACGCTCGCCAGCCGCTATCGCACAGCCTCACGCTCATCCGCCGCCCATACCCTAACCTCGTCGCCTTCGTGAATCTGGCCACCCTGGATCACACACGCATACA
This sequence comes from Chloroflexota bacterium, assembly GCA_021814145.1. GTDB lineage: Bacteria > Chloroflexota > Ktedonobacteria > Ktedonobacterales > JADMIN01 > JAKAIY01. The sequence continues at coordinate 1,184 of JAKAIY010000037.1, read as the reverse complement.
CCCGGCTCTCACCTGGATGGAGCTTATGCGCGACGCGGGTGAAATCGCCTCCGTTGAAGAAGCCAGCGATCGTCTCACATGGGGAGACGTATTTGGTGATCTCGAGCAGGGTCTCCGCGCCGATCCCCACCCGCGCGCCCCGCGTCAGGAGCTCAAGCGGAATCCCGCGCAGCGTCACATTTTCGCCTATCGCGCCAGGATAGACAGGATGGCCTTCTTCTGCCAGCCGTTCGATCTGCTCCAACGTGTACAGGCAGACGGCTTTGAGCGGGCCGCCATGATTACGCTCATCATTGTGTCCATCGCCTGTCAGCCCTTCCGCGGTAACGACCGCCGACCTCACTGGCAGTTTCGGCGTCCCGCCGCGCGACACATTGATCTGGTGGACCCGCCCATGCGCGATCGCATCAACTCTCATGCTGTCCATCAGTTGTCCCCAACTCGCTCAACATTCTTAGGCCGCAGTATACCCAGCCCTAACAGCCTCAGGCAACGATATGGCTCCTGAGCGAGCCGTTTCACCCTGGCTCCTGGTCAGCGACCCGCTTTGGGGCGTAGGATACCGCACAGGCGCGGCGCGCTTTCCAAGCGCGCCAGCGACCATTGAAAAGCCGGAGGCCCCATGCGATACCCTGAATCTGACGAAGCAGCGGTCGCTCTCGAAGAGGCGCGTGACGCGCTGGCCGCCTGGGGCCTCGCCCCGGACCAGTGGCGTCTGGTTGGCGTGCTGCCTGGCGCCCGCGGAGGATTGCTGCGCCCCGTCATTGAGAACAGCGCTGGCGTCTGGACGCTCCGCGGTCAGGCGCCCGATCTCACTCAGGATGACACCCGCTTCCGGCACGCCTTTATGTCTCACATGACACAAGCTGGGTTACCAGTTCCAGCGCTCATGACAACACCAGAAGGCCGGACCTGGGCCATCGCGCGCGAGAGTGTCTATGAGCTTCAGGCCTACATGCCCGGCGCCTCATTCGCCTCAGATGAGAGCGCCGCGCGTGTCGAGTCCGCCGCGTCGTTGCTCGGCGCGCTCCACCAGGCGTCGGCGGAATTCCCCTGGGCCCCTTACGCATGGCCAGAGGATCGCTCCGCGCCCGCGCTCGCCCAGGCGTACACAGGCCTCATCCGCCAGGCGGCTGAACGTTCATGGGCGGGGTCGAGCATCTCCGCCGCGCTGGCCCGCTTCG
>JAKAIY010000187.1 GCA_021814145.1 Chloroflexota bacterium | reverse complement strand
CTGTCCGATAGCGTTCGTCGTCGTGTCCTGCGCGCAGACGTAATATTCGGTATTGACAATGTTGGCGGCGGAGGGCCAGCGGAAGGTGGCGCTAAAATTTCCGTTTGACTGCATGCTGGGCTGCGCCCCGCTGATCTGCTGAAAGCCCGTCTGGCAGCCCGCGCTCTGCGGCGCGTAGCCAATGATGACGGTGTCTCCGGCGGGCGCCGAGCCCTGGACGTAGATATTGGCCCCCACCGGCCCCTCGGCGACTCCCCCGACGGGCTGTGGCTTCTGGATGTCAACCGACACGGTGTTGGGGTCCAGACTGTCCGCGCGCGCGGTGGATAGGGGGATGAGCCAGGCCGCCAGCGCCAGCGTCACGACCAGCCCGCCCAGCGACGCCCGCGCGGCCGGGCGGGCCAGTGTCCGCCCCAACCGCATGACTCCAGTGACCGAAACGCGCATAACGCCTCCCTGTGCGCACGCCTCGCGACGGTCCGCCCGCGCTGGCGCCCGGATCGTTACGATCCTGTTCTGCTTTTAATGAATGATGACGGAAAAAGGCGCTGGAACGACCCGCGATCCCGGCGGCCTGGCGCCCGCGTGACCCGGGATGAAAAACCGGGACGCCAGAGCAGTATAGCACGGAGCCCGCGAGGAGCCTCCCGCATTCCATACTACGCTCTGTGGAACGCATGGGCTCACATCCTGGCGCCTCTGGGCGCCGCCGCGCGTTAAGTTGAGTATGAGCATATCATTAGAAGCGCCGCGCCACGCGGGGCGCGCGGGCCAGAAGCGCGCGGGAGGCGCGGCGGATGTCAGAGCGAGCTGAGACGCCGGAAGCGCCGGAAGCGCCCGGCATGGATGGCGCTTCCGGCGCGAGGCCAGCCGCGCCGCGCCGTGAGCGGCGGCGCCCGCGTCCGCTGGAGCCACTGGAGCCAGCCACCGGGCAGGCCACGCCCGCCACGGAGCCCGGCGAGCCGCTGGCGCCGCGCCAGCTTCTCGCGGTGATTGAAAGCCTGCTCTTCGTCGCGGGCCGCCCGCTGGAATACGCCGAGCTGCGCAAGCTGACCGGCATGGATGAGGCGCGTGTCCGCGAGGCGGTGGGCGAGCTGGCGCAGACGCTGGAGCGCGCGGGGCGCGGCGTGCGCGTCCAGCGGATGGAAGCGGCGGCGCAGATGGTTTCCGCCCCGGAGCACGCGCGCTTCGTCGCCGCGCTGCTCGGCCTGCCGACCCAGGTGCGGCTCACCACCGCCGCGCTGGAGACGCTCTCGGTCATCGCCTACCGCCAGCCGATCACCCGCTCGCAGATCGAGGCCATTCGCGGCGTCAACAGCGACCGCGCGCTCGCCAGCCTCCTGCAGCATGGCCTGGCGCAGGAGGTGGGCCGCGCCGCCACCGTCGGGCGCCCCGTCCTCTTCGGCACCACTCCCGAATTCCTCCAGCAGTTTGGCCTGACCAGCCTGGAGGCGCTGCCGCACGCCGACCTGCCCCAGGCCCAGACAGCCGAGGCCCTCCGCGAGCGCGCCGCCCAGAATATCCGCGACGCGGTGAACGCGGGCGACGCTGAGGAGCGCGGCGAGGCCTGACACTCCCCTCGCAAGAGAATGAGCGCGGAGAGGTTCAAGAAAGGGAGCGGCACTGGACAAGATGAGTGAGAGCTGCGTTTTTTGCCGGATTATCCAGCGTCAGGCGCCAGCGCATGTTGTGACGGAAGATGAGCATGTCATCGTTTTTCTCTCACTGGAAAATCATCCGCTTGTCGTTCCCAAGCGGCATATTCCCGATATCTACTCCCTGGATGAAGCCACCGGCGCCCATATCATGCGCGCGACTATTGAGGTGGCGCGCGCCGTCAAAATGGGGCTCGCCTGTGAAGGGGTCCTGCTGATCCAGGCGAATGAGCCCGCGGCTGGCCAGGATGTCTTTCATTTTCATCTGCACGTCTATCCGCGCTGGCGAGCCGTGAACTTTCGATCTCAGCGGACAGCGCGGCAGGTGAGCGAGGCGGACAGGCAAGAGACGCTGCGGAAGATCACGGCCTGCCTGCGAAGAAGCTGACGGCAGGGGGCGCGTCAACCCCGTGGCCTGATGGGGGATCACTCCACGCGCAGCAGCAGCGCCTTCAGGTAGCGGTCTTCCGTAAAGCCGGGAAGGGTCGGATGGTCCACGCTTGGGCCAAACCAGCCGATGAGGCGCGCTACCCGCCCTTCGCGGACCAGCGCCTGCCGCACCGCGCCCTCGAAGTCCTCCTGGTTCACCCCACCAGAGCAGGAACAGGTCAGTAGCAGCCCGCCCGGCGCCGTCACGCCCAGCGCCCGCGCGTTGAGCGCCTCGTAGGCCCGCAGCGCCCGCTCGCGCTGGCTCAGGCTCTTGGCGAACGCGGGCGGGTCCACCACGACCAGATCGAAACGCTCGCCCGCCTCGCCCGCGCGCTGGAGATACTGGCCCACGTCGCTCTCGATGAACTGGTGGCGCGGGTCATCGGCGGCATGCCCGTTCAGCGTGTAGTTGCGTCGCGCCAGCGCCAGCGCCGGCCCTGAGGAATCCACGTTCACTGTCCGCAGCGCGGGGTTGCCCGCCAGGCCCGCCAGCGCGAAGCCGCCTGAATAGGCGAAGAGGTTCAGCAGCGAGCGCGCGTGGGAGGCCAGCGCCGTCACCCGCGCCCGCTTGTCGCGCTGGTCGAGGAAGAAGCCCGTCTTCTGGCCCGTCAGCGGCGCCACCATGTAGCGCACGCCACGCTCGCTGATCTCGATCTCGTCCGGGACGGACCCCCACGCCACTGACGCCCCGCCGACCACCAGCCCCTCGCGCGCCCGCGCCCGCACGTCGTCGCGGATCACGATCCCCGCGACCTCATCCGCGCCCAGCGCCTCCGCCATCGCCGCCACGATCAGCTCGCGCTGCGCCTCTACTCCCGCCGAGCTGAACTGCGCCACCAGCCAGCGGTCGTAGCGGTCCACGATCAGCCCCGGCAGCCCGTCAGCCTCCGCATGCGCCAGCCGGTACGCCGTCACGTCCTCCGGCAGCAGCGCCCGCACCGCCAGCGCCTGCCGCAGCCGCCGCGCGTAGAAGGCGCCGTCAATCGCCTCATCGCGGTCGCGGGTGAGGACGCGAAACGCCAGGCTGTTCGCCGCGTTCAGGTGGCCGCGCGCCAGCCACTGCCCGTCGTGCGCCGTCACATCCACCACCGCGCCCGGCGCCACATCCCTGGGCAGCCCGGCGAACGCGCCGGAGAAGAGCCACGGATGCCCTAGCCGCACGGTGTAGTCCCGCCCTGGCTTCAGCCGCAGCGTGGGATAGGTTGGATGGGTGGAATGAGCGTCAGGAGAGGGCGGCACGGCAAGGCTACTTTCATCCAGCGGAACAGCGGGCCAGCGCGGCGCAATCCACGCGCCGCCATACTATACACTACGCCACGCGCGCATGGCGCAAGGGTAGGCGCGGTGATCGCGACATCCCTCTGAAGATCACGCGCCGCCTTGCGTCCGTCTCCCACTCCACGCGCCCAGGCTAAAGGATGAACTGCTTCAACAGGACATACCTGCGCCTACGCGCCACCAGGGCGCGCCGGTGCGCGCGTTGACGGAATAGACCCAAGATATGCTGCGGCAGTCGCAGGCATGAGGAGTTGTCGGCCGGTCCAGTATTCATGACGTATGCTGAGCCGTTGGCAGGCAGCAGCGCATACTGGTTCAACGTCATTTTCCAGGAAGCCGCGTTGACCAGTGTTTTGCGCTATTCCACAGCGTCGCGCCGCTGGCCGCGTCCACTGTTTCCGTCGCGCCGGTCTGATCAGTAGTGTGTCAATATCGCAAACACGCTGTAGTACGCAGTCCAGTTTGGTTTTGGGAACAGGGTAGAGCTGATGCAAGCGCTCGCGGGCCTGAGCTGTCGTGAACCGCCAGGTGATGGCGCGTTGTTTGGCGTTCCGCGCAACTTCCAAGGCGGCGGCGCGTTGGCCCAACGTTTCCAGGTCGGGACAGGGGCGCCCCAGGCAACCACGAGCCAGGATGCTGATCTCGATCTCGGCCATTTCCGCCTGCCGCACGGTCACCAGGTCGGTGAGGAGTTTTGGCGCTGGCGTATCCCGAGTTGCGATCACGCCGCAGCGCTGGCCCAGCGCTTGCCACATGGCAGCCCGCATCGGTTCCCGCGAGAGGCTGGTCACCAGGGCGCCGCCGAGCGCGAGCGGGAGCGCGGTCTGTGCGAGGATGACGCCAGGCGCGGGATAGAGCAGCTTCGTGATCGTATCATCGAGCTTCCGCGTCCAGCGTATCGCGCCATCACGCGCGCTCACGTCCACCACCGTCCGCGCATCGCCGTTGCGCGGAGCCTGGAGGAACGCGACGGTAGCGCCCTCCGCCGCTGGGGCGGGCTGATTCTCCATTTCAGGCTGTGGCAAGCCGCGCAGGCTCGCCACACCAACCGCCGCCAGTCCGGCGATCAGGATTCCCCGGACGACCAGTCCACCCCAGACACGTGGCTGCCCCATGCCAGCGCGACGAACGATGGCGCGAATGGCGAGCGCCAGCGCCAGCGCCGCCAGCGCCAGCGCGACGACCGCGACGCCGATCAGCAGTTCACGCAGGGTCATGCGGCCAGCCTCTTTCTCCGCGCAGACGCTAAAAGACCAGGTGGCTGAGCGTGACATAGCCCATGCGAACACGCCACCAGGGCGCGCCGGTGCGGACGTTGACAGCGTAGACCCAGGAGACGCCGGGGCAGAAGATGACACATTTGAAGAGGTCCTGTATGTACGGGTCAGCTTGGATGCCCATCAGAAAGAGGACGCCGCTCCCTCCCCAGGGATTGATCGCGGGCGACATGTCCCATGAAATGCCCACCCGCGGGGTGTTGTCGCGCCAGAGCGCGCGCCCGCTGGCGGCGTCATACGCGGTGAGCAGGCTGCGCGTCGGATTGTAGCCCGCCCACCCGCGTGAGAGGTCCACGCTCATCCCGCTGATCAGCACGCCGTCGCTTAACACCAGCGATGACCCCACCGGGTCGCCAGGTGGGATCGTCACACGCCAGCGAACCGTCCCACCCATGCGCATCGCGACCAGCGACACGGGTGGCTGAATCGGGGAGCCGTTGGGGCCGGGCGCCCAGCGCGAGGGCTGCGTTGTGATATACAGCGTGCCGCCATCAGCGGTGGCGGCGTCGTTCTGGGGCGGGTTGTCGGGCTCCTGTGGGTCGGGCGTCGCTGTCCAGGCCGTCGCGCCGTCGCGCTCGCGCAGCGCGGTGACTGGCCCAATCTGGGGAACGATGATGGCGTAGCCCCCCGTTATGAGCGCCGCCCGGATCAGGACATTCGGCACATTGTTGACCACTTCCGTCTTTATCCACCGCTGCGCGCCATCCGCCGCACCCAGCGCCACAAGCGCCAATTTCGTGATTGCGGCGCGGGGATCAATCGCATCGCCCGCCACAAACACCAGCCCATCCCCGACCGCTGCCGATGTGACGCTCATGGGCAACGAAACGCGCCAGGCGAGCGCGCCGGTGAGCAGATCGAGCGCCACCATATCCGCCGAGGTCGCGCCCTGCGAGGAGACGGCAGGAGTCAGCGCGTATATGCGCGCCCCGTCGGTCATCACCATTCCCGGCGGCGTAAATTTCACCACTGTGCTGTGCCAGAATACAGCCCCATCTGTCACGCGCAAGGCATAGAGGCCATCGCCTACGGTCACCGCGACGAGGATCGCGGGATACGGCGTCAACAGCGACGTGACCGGGGCGCCGAGCGTTCGCGTCCAGAGCGTGGCGCCATCTCGCGCGCTCACACCCACCACCACCTGCGAACTCCCATCGCGCGTGCCCTGGACATACGCCACTACCGCGTCCGCTGTCACCGGCGCGGGCCGGTTGGTCATATCTGGCGGTGGAAGATGCGCGAGGCTCGTCACGCCTGCCGCCACCAGCCCGGCGATCAGCGCCACCCGGAAGACCAACCCTCCCCAGAGCGGGCGCTTCCCCGCGCGCAGGCGCAGCCGCGCCGCGCGGACAGCGAGCGCCAGCGCCAGCGCCGCCAGCGCCAGCGCGACAACCGCGACACCAATCAGCAACGCTCGCACCGTCACGGTGGACCTCCCGCCGCATATGCGTCCGCTCCACCTGATGCGCCCGAATCCTGACCTGGCTCACACACGGACGCCTCAGGCCTC
>JAKAIY010000186.1:5901-6195 GCA_021814145.1 Chloroflexota bacterium | reverse complement strand
GCCGCTGCGCGCGCCCCGCGGCCTTGCCACTTGGCCTGTCCGAACGCGAATTGGACGCCTAAACTCACTTCCAGATCTCAGCCCATACACACGCGGCATTTCACGCGCCGGGGCCGCCGCCAAGCCGCAGGGCCAGCTCCATGCCTGACACAATCAGCTCGCTCACGCCACTGACCACAAACCACACGCCCGCCGCGCCCGCGAAAACCGCCCGCCACTGCCGCCAGCGCCGTGGCGCCAGCCCGTACCACGCCAGCCCGCCGCCTACGACAAGCTGCCCCATCCCGAAGACCA
>JAKAIY010000186.1:0-5891 GCA_021814145.1 Chloroflexota bacterium | reverse complement strand
GATTCGGCGGAATCGAGCCATGCATGCGGGAAAGCCTCCAGTCAGGTGACCAGGCGGGGGCTCGCGGACATCCCGCGAACCAGCGTCCTTTTCTCTCATATCTTCGCGCTCAGCGCCGCCAGCTGTCAAACCGGAACGCTCGCTTGCCCAATTGTTGTACACAGGCGAGCGCGCGCGTGGTACAGTTGTTAGTAGCGGACACAGTGATGTGCGGCGCGAAGCGCCTGTTACCGCGCTCCCAACGCCGCTGGCCACAGGAGGCTGCTTCGATGGATGTGAAGGGCGTTCAGATTACCTGGCTGGGACATGGCACGTTCAAGTTCCGCACACCTGGGGGCAAGACGATTCTCCTCGATCCCTGGGTGCAGGGCAACCCCGCTGTTCCCGCTGACCAGAAGCAGGTCGGCAAGCTCGATGCGATCCTTGTCACACATGGCCACTTCGACCACATCGGCGACGCGATCACCGTCGCCGCTGAGTCGCAGCCACAGCACGTCGTCGGTATTGTTGAGACGGCGAACTGGCTGGCGGGCAAAGGCGTCGCAAACACTGTGGGCATGAACAAGGGCGGCACATTCGACCTCGGCGGAATCCGTGTGACGATGACGCGCGCCGATCACTCCTGCGGCATCACCGACGGCGACCAGACTGTCTACGGCGGTGAGGCGGCGGGCTACGTCATCACATTCGAGAGCGGCCTGAAGGTCTACGCCGCCGGGGATACGAACGTCTTCAGCGATATGGCGATTATCGGCGACCTGTACCAGCCCGATGTCGCGCTGCTGCCAATCGGCGATTTCTACACGATGGGTCCGCGCGAGGCGGCCTACGCGATGCGGCTGCTGGGCGCGCCCGCCGTCGTGCCGATGCACTACGCCACGTTCCCGGCGCTGACCGGATCGCCCAGCGCCCTGCGCGAGGCGCTAGCCGCGTTTGGGCTGAGCGACGTTGAGGTGCTGGATGTCAAGCCTGGCCAGACGGTAGGCGCGCCAGTCGCGCCAGCCATGCCTTAGCCTGCGATATAATGATGGCGCGTCCGCTCCGGCGGGCGCGCCCCCAAAGCCCTTTTCGCGCACGGAGAATACAGCATGACCGACACCGACGGCGCGCGCAGCGTTACACGCAAGGGCTTGCGCGACCTTACCCTGGAGCATACGGACCTCGGCCCGGCGCCAACTGATGGGCCACTGGTGGATAGCTATGGGCGTCGCATCCGCAACCTGCGCGTCTCGGTGACCGACCGCTGCAACTTCCGCTGCGTTTACTGCATGCCCGCCGAAGGGCTGCCCTGGCTGCCACGCGCGGACATCCTGACCTATGAGGAAATCGCGCGTCTGGTCCGCATCGCGGCGTCCATCGGCATAGAACAGGTCCGCCTGACCGGCGGCGAGCCACTCGTGCGCCGCGACCTACCCGATCTGGTGGCGATGATCTCGAAGGTTCCCGGTCTCACCAGCCTCAGCCTGACCACTAACGGCTTCTCGCTGGCGCGTATGGCCCGCCCGCTGGCCGACGCCGGGCTGACGCGCATCAACGTCAGCCTCGATTCGCTCGTGCGTGAGCGCTTCGCCCAACTCACCCGCCGCGACGCGCTCGCTCAGGTGCTGGCGGGCCTCGACGCGCTGGCTGGCTGCCCAACCATCCGCCCGATCAAGATCAACGCTGTCGCCATGCGCGGCTTCACCGAAGAGGAAGTCGTGGACTTCGCGCGCTTCGCCCGCCGTACAGGCTTCCGCGTCCGCTGGATCGAGTTCATGCCACTCGACGCTGACCAGATCTGGCGCAAGGAGGACATCCTGACCGGCGCGGAGATCAAGGCGCTGATTGAAGCCGAGTTCGGCCCGCTGGTCCCTGTCACTGGCGGCGACCCCTCCGAGACGGCGCGGCGCTACACCTTCAGCGATGGTATAGGCGAGGTCGGCTTCATCAACCCGGTGAGCGAGCCGTTCTGCGCGCAGTGCGACCGCATCCGCCTGACCGCTGAGGGCCAGCTGCGCACCTGCCTCTTCGCCCTGAGCGAGACTGACCTGCGCGCGCCGCTCCGCTCCGGCGCCAGCGACGCCGAGATCGAGCAGACCTTGCGCCAGGCTGTCTGGGGCAAGGAACTCAAGCACTACATCGGTGACAAGCGCTTCCGCCGCACCGCGCGCTCGATGTCCATGATCGGCGGCTAGCCCGCCAGCAGCGACACGACTTGCGCGGGCGAAACAACGACTTCCACCCCCGCCGCTAGCAGCGCCTCATACGCCGCGACGCCGCGACCGGAGAAGTCGCGCGCGGCGAAGATCTGCGCCAGCGGGCGCGGCGCATCCTTCACCGCGCCAGGCTCCAGCAGGACCACCCGCGTCCCGCGCTGGCGCGCCTCCAGCGCGATGTCGAGCAGCGTGACATTGCCCGGCCCCAGCGGCGCGGGGCAGATCACCAGCGTCCCCGCCTCCGCGATGCGCTCGCGCGCCGCCGCCAGCCCTTCCGGCGAAACCGGAGCGTAGGGCGGCTCCGTGAGGAGCAGCGCCGCCAGCCGCTCCGCCAGCGCGTGGTCGCTGTCGCCGATGTTGAGTGGTCCCGCGCTGAACGCCACGCCCGCGTCGGCCAGCGCGCGCATCAGCAACTCGCCAGAGCCTCCGCCCGCCACCACATGCGCCTGCGCGGATGCGACGATCATGGAGCCACCCGGCGCGGCGCCATCCACCTCGTCTAGCGGCGGCGGTTGGACACTCAGCCGCTCATCGCCGCGCAGGATGCCAACGCGCACTGGCGTCTCGTAGAGCGCGGAGAGCGCCGCCTGGTCCAGCGCGCTGGCGGGTGGGCCATCGGCCACGATGCGCCGCTTGAAGAGCGCCAGGCGCGGGAAATAGCGCGCGGCCAGGTTGATGTCGTGCATCGTCGCCAGCACCGTCAGCCCACGCGCGCGGTTGAGCCACCGCAAGAGCTCGAGCGTCTCGATCTGCCGCCGGATGTCCAGGTGCGATGTCGGCTCGTCCAGCAGCAGCGTGGGGGCCTGCTGGGCCAGCGTCAGCGCCACCAGCGCCCACTGTCGCTCGCCGCCGCTCAGCTCAGCGAAGATACGGTCCGCCAGCGGCGTAAGCCCAACCAGCTCCATCGCTTCATCCACCGCGTGACGGTCGGCGGCGCGCATCATGCCCCATGAGCCTACATGCGGCGTGCGGCCAAGCTCCACGATCTGCCGCACGGTGTAGGCGAACTGGACGGAGAAATCCTGCGGCGCCAACGCCACCCGCCGCGCTACCACCGCGCGTGGGAGGCCGCGCACATCGGCGCCATCCAGCGTCACCCGCCCGCTCTGGGGTCGCAGCGCGCCTGACGCCAGCTTCAGCAGCGTAGACTTGCCCGCGCCATTCGGCCCCAGCAGCGCCACCATCTCGCCCGGCTGGACCGCCAGCGTAACATCCTGTACTACAGGCCCATCCGCCGGGTTATAGCTGAATGTTACGTTCTCGAACGCGACGGCCGCGCTGGCTCGCGCATCGCCATTACCCATCGCATTTCCCCGTCTACCAGCGGTAGCGCTGGCCAGCGTAGCGCAACAGCCACAGGAAGAACGGGCCGCCCACCACAGCGGTCAGCACACCGAGCGGCAGCTCCGACGGCGCGATGACTGTGCGCGCCAGCAAGTCCGCCAGCGTGACGAAGATCGCGCCGCCTAGCGCAGAGGCGGCCACCAGCGGGCGGCTGCGCGGCCCCAGCGCCATGCGGCAGAGGTGCGGCGCCACCAGCCCGACGAAGCCAATCAGCCCGCCGATGGTGACCGACGCGGCTACCAGCAGCGCCGCCGCGCCAACGATCACCAGTTTGCGCCGCTCCACCGCGACACCCAGGCTACCCGCCATCTCCTCGCCCAGCGCGAAGGCGTCCAGCGTAGGAGCTACCCACAGCGCGGCCAGCAGCCCAACGGTCAGCAGCGCGCCGACCACCCACAGCGACGCCCACGACTCCACGTCCACCGCGCCAGAGAACCAGAAATAGAGCGCGCCAAAACGCTGCTGCAGCGCGACGTTCATCACGATCAGCAGCGTCTGCGCGGCGGTCAGCATCGCGCCGACAGCGACGCCCGCCAGCAGCAGCGTCACCACGGGCGTGCGTCCACCGCGCGTCGCCAGCGCGTAGACCAGCGCGACCGCCAGCAGCGCCCCAACAAACGCCAGCAGCGCCACCAGCGAAAACCCCAGCCAGTCCACCGTGACGGACGCCGTCAGCACAATGGCGACGACCGCGCCCAGCCCCGCGCCTGATGAGGTCCCCAGCAGCAGCGGGTCCGCCAGCGGGTTGCGCAGCAGCCCCTGCAACAGCGCGCCGGAGACGCCCAGCGCGGCGCCCACCAGCGCCGCGCCCAGCGCGCGTGGCAGACGCACCTGCATGATGATCAGATCGTCCGCCACGCTCCAGTGTGGCGCGAATGGCAGGCCAAGGTGGCGCAGGATGATCTCCAGGGTAGTCAGCGGCGGAATCATGACCGTCCCCTGAAGCGTAGCCAGCGACAGGCTGGCCACCAGCGCCACCGCCAGCCCGGCCAGCGCCACGGCGACACGCGGGCGCCGCCTCGCGGAAGATCGCGCGGCGGGCCATTGTGGCCTAGCGAGCGAGGCGCGCTCAGGAGCGGTCCCGCTCGCGGCTTGTGGCGCCTGCGCCATGCCACGCCTCCTTTTCCAACACGCCGGGCGGCTTGCACGCTACTGGAACAGCGTGGGATGCAGGTCTTTGGCGATGTCCTGTAGGCCCTGGATGATACGCGGGCCTGGCCGCTGGGTCAGGTTCGGGTCAATCGTGAAGATCATCCCGTTCCTGACCGCCGAGATGGCGCTCCAGCCGGGCCGCTGGGCCACTGACGCGGTGCTGTCGCCGTCCGCCAGGATGATAACCTGCGGGTTGGCGGCGATGATCGCCTCATTGTTCACCGCTGGATAGCCGCCGCCGGTCGTGTCACCGTGGAATATATTCACGCCACCCGCGTCTGAGATCAGCTCATCGCCAAACGAGCCGCCGCCGAAGACATAGGTCGGTCCGTTCCCGTAATAGAGCTCCATGTACACGGTTGGCCTGGGCGCTCCCGCCACTTTCGCCTTGATGGCGTTGATACTGGCTTGCATCGAGCTCGCCAGCGCGTTGGCGGCGCTCTCACTGTGGATCAGCTGGCCAATCAGGCGGATCTCGGTGATGGAGCCTTCCAGGTCCAGCGCGGGCAGGTCGTAGACGGTGATGTGCGCCGCCATCAGCTGGGTATCGGCGTGGCTGACGCTGGAGTTCGTCTCATGGCCATAGCTCAGCACGAGGTCGGGCTTGAGCGCGATGATCTCTTCGATATTGGCGGCGCTGTTGACGTCGGTGACCTTGGTCTTCGCGGCCATGTCAGCGGGATAGTCGGTATAGTAGTCCACACCGACGACGCGCGACCCGGCGTGCAGCGCGCCGAGAATCTCACTATCCACCGGCGTCAGCGAGATAATGCGTTGCGGCGCCGATTTGGGGATAACAATCGTTGTGCCGTTCGAGTCTTTCGTCAGCAGCGGCTGTTCGGGGGTGGTAGGAGCCGCCGCGCCAGAGCCACAGGCGCTCAGCAAGATGGTCAGGAGCAGCGCGCCAGCCACCTGGGCGCTCAGGACACGCGAGTGATGCGCGAGACGCATGGCGTCAGATCCTCCAGAGAGGCGCGGCTGGCGGCCAGCGCCACGGCCACCGGCGCCTCTCCCAGGCGAAAAGGTCATATCGCACACCGCCTACGCGCGCCACGGCGCCCGGAATAACAGCGAGAAAAACACACGCGCCCTCAGCTCTGGCTCGCAGAGTGAGGGCGCGACAGGCGCTCGGGCGCGACGCCGCTCTCTCCTCTTGGCGCGAAGGATGAGCGTTCCCCGTCAGGTCGGTCTCCTGGCTCC
>JAKAIY010000185.1 GCA_021814145.1 Chloroflexota bacterium | reverse complement strand
ATTCGGGTCCGGATGGCTCTTCGCTCGCTTGCAGCTCCCCATCCACGTTTCGCCGCTCTCCGCGCCCTTCTTCGGCTCCTGGCCCCTAGGCATCCACCCAACGCCCTGCTTCGCTTGGCTCCCATTCCTGCGCTCCCTCATCTCACGATAAGGTCGCCAGGTGTTCGCCATGCGTTCACGCGCGTCAAACCCGCTCGTAGCTCAGCGGGCGTTTCTCACACGCGCGCACAATTCATCCTTCGCAAGCAAACTCGCTCGCTACGGCAAAATTGAAGCAATAGCGACGATGCGCACAACGCTCGTCAGTTGCGCATCGTCCACACTCATCACGATATGCGGTTGTTCAAGGAACGTCTCGCCATACTCCCAGCTTGAGCTGAGTGGCGATAGGTTGGCCTCCGTTGGGGCTGCGCGGCGGCATGTGTACCGTCCGCGTCAAACGCCCTTTTCGGAGGCGCTCGTCTATCATGCCATACACCTCAACCAGTGTCAAGAGGCGCTGGGCCAATTTTCGCAAAAACCGCGCGCATGGGGCGGCGCCAACCCAAATGGCCCGGCCCAGGTGGGGGGCCAGCGGCGAAAAACCGTCGAGCTCGCGGCCCGGGAGAGTCGGGCAGGCGCGTGATGGGCGTCCCGCACTCAGTCGAGCGCGCGTATCTCGCGCGAGGAAAGGCCGATGAGCGTCAGCGCGAGATTGAGCGCGCCACCAGCGATGAACACCCACGCGGGGCCGATCGCGTCAGTAAGCGCGCCGACAATCGCCAGGCCAATCGGCTGGAACAGCAGCGACCCCATCCAGTCCACGCTGCTGACGCGGCCCAGCTTGTCTGCCGGGACTATCTCCTGCAGCGTAGTGATCCAGACGATCTCAAAGAAGCCCATTCCAGCGCCAACCGCGACACCCGCCGCCAGCGGAAGCCCTGGGGCGAGACGCTGCGCGATGGGCAGTCCAAACACCATCTCCGCGACGGAGGTCATCAGCCAGCCCAGATATGTCAGCACGCCCCGCCGCCGCATGCGCCCGATCTGGCCCATGACCAGCGCCGCCCCTATTGAGCCAACCGCCGTGGAGGAGAGCGTCGCGCCGAGCAGCCAGACACCCTGGTGATAGGTGTCATGCACGAGCTTGGGCAGCGCCACCTGGAGCGGTGCCATGCCAACATTGCCCAGCGAGGCCAGCGCGATGGTCAACCAGAGCCAGGTCGAGCCAGTGATATAGCCAACGCCCTCGCGGATATCCGCTAGCACGCCACGCACACCGCTCGCGGACCGCGCGGGCGCTGGAACCGCGATTTCCGCCGTCGCGACGCCCGGCGCTGGCGCGTCCTCCAGCGCGCTCGCGGCCAGGATGGCTTCCACACCAGCGGCGTCCGTGCGCACGGGCGTCACCGCGGGCGCGCGACTGGGGCCAGGGCGCTTGTCAATCCGCCCCATCATCACCAGGCACACGGCGGAAACGATGAAGGTCAGGCCGTCGAACGCGAAGGCCAGCGAGGCGGAGGACAAGCCGACGAGCGCCGCGCCGAGCGCCGGACCAATCAGCGTGCTCACATTGCGGCTGAGGCTGGTCAGCGCATTGGCCGAGGGTAAATCATCGGCCGGCACGAGCTCCGGTGGAATGGACTGGTACGCTGGGCGGAAGAACGCCTCCGCCAGCCCAAAAAGAAAGGCGAGGACGAGTATGTGCCAAAACAGCAGCAGATGCGCGACTCCCAGCCAGGCGACCACGAGCGTCACGACGGCTCGCCCGCCATCGGACCACAGCAGCGTCAGCCGGCGCGGCAGGCGGTCGGCGACCACCCCACCAATCAGCATGAATAGCACGATTGGCGTGGTCTCGGCCACCAGAGCCAGCCCCATCGCGGTCCCGGACCCCGTGAGCGTGAGCACCTGCCAGGCGAGCGCGGTAAAAAACGCGCCATCGCCCAGAGCGGAAACCGTTTGCCCGCTCCAGAGCAGGGTGAAGCGCCGCGAGCGCAGCGCGCGCGCAAACGCCAGCCGCCGCGAGGTCGCAAGAAGCATGAGGGAAGCGCCTCTCTACACCTATTCAGATCGCCTCGTATGCCCATGCCCGCGCGCGGGAATGTGCAAGGCGCCAAACGAAATATCCCCTCCCAGGCATGAGGGGTGTGTGGCGCCAGAAGCGCCAGGTCAGTATCGCACACCACCGGGCGGCGTGCTTAAATGCCCGCGCGATTCGACCACGACATCACTTCGTCTCATTGTTTCAGAATAGGTTGGGTATGAAGCATGGATGGATTCCGCGAAGCGCATAAGGCATAATGCCCAAAATGGCGCGGGTTCTCTCGTTATGCGCGTATGGCCGCAAAATGTGAGCCACGTCACTTGATTCGCAGGCCAACTGAAATTATAGTGTAAACACAGGGTTGGAGCGCTATAGTTATATGAGCTGGCAATATGTGGGGGGACATCTCCAGCCCTGCCCAGCCCACGCCTGAATGGAGCTTCCAGGCGTGGCGCACCGGGAACGGACCAACCTATGACAACGCTATCCAACGCATTTCCCCAGGATCACGGCGCTGGGGATGACGGGGACGATGGCGGCGCGTTCGACCCCGCCAGTTCTCCAGGCGCGAACGCCACCGACGCGAGCGGCCTGGCTCTCCAGTCAAGCATCCTGCTTCTGGAAGACAACCTGAATCAGGCTGACCCGCTATGCGAACTGCTTCGCTTCGCGGGCTATGCGTGCGTACCGGCGCGCGATATCGCCACCGCGCGGGCAGAGCTGGCGAAGCCAGATCGCCGCTTCGCCGTCATGGTCGCGGATTTGAACCTAACCAGAAGCGATCACGTCGCGTTCGTTCGTGAGGCGCGGAGCCTTCCACACCACGCCACCCTGCCAGTTATCATAGCCACCGGCCATGACTCACGGGAGGCGCGTGAACAGGCGCAACGTCTCGGGCGAACGGACTATCTGGTCAAGCCCTTCGCATCCGTGATCTTACTCCAGCTCATCGCGCGATGGACAGGCGCGAAACCCTGATAATCTCCACGAAAGTGCGCCAGTCTCCCATCTCTCCCTCTTCTCTGGACATGCGCCTGAATTGGGCATATGCTATCTTCTGAGGCATATCCGTCGCGGGCCGGAAGGCGCTGACTTTCTCCGGTCAGCCCAACGTTCACCTCATGCGGCGCCCATTCGCCCGGACCCCGCTTCACGCGCGTGACTGGCGTGGCTGTAACGGCGGCGCGCGGATGCGGAGCCAGCGATACCGGCGCCACGCCTCAGGAACGACTCAGCCCTCCCCAGTATGAGGGCAGGCCACGCCCCACCTGTTGAGTGGCTCGGACTTGACACACCGCGGCTTAAAGCGCCGCGATCCACAGCATGACTGAGAGGACAACGCATGGCAGAGGTACGTGTCAGCACACGTGATGTCCAGCAGTTCGATGGCGACGCGCTCGCGATCGGGCTGTTTTCCGGCGAGACCGCGCTTCAGGGGCCAGCCGCCGCGCTCGATGAGGCGCTGGCCGGGGTAATCGCCGGTCTGGTCGCCAGCGGCGAGGTCACTGGAGACGCCGACGAGATCACACTGCTGCACACGCTCGGCAAGATCGAGCCCGCGCGCGTCGCTATCGTTGGCCTGGGCAAGCGTGACAAGTTCACCGTGGACCGTGTGCGCCGCGCGGCTTCACAGGCCTGCCGCGCGCTGCGCGGGGCGGGAGCGAAGCATGTAGGCCTGGCGCTGGCGTGGGCTGAATCAGGCGTCAATCTGGCGCTGGCCGCGCGCGCCGCGACTGAGGGGGCGCTGCTGGGCCTCTACGAGTTCACCAGCTACAAAAACAACGGCGCCAACGGCCAGAACGGCAAGCCGAAGAAAGCCATCGAGACGATCACCGTCCTCGGCAAGGGACGCGAGCCAGCGCTCCGGGCCGCTGTGGAGCGCGGTCGCATTCTGGCGGAATCCACCAACTTCGCCCGCGACCTGGGCAACGAGCCGCCCAACACGCTGACTCCCACGGAGCTAGGCGAGCGCGCCCGCCGCATGGCCGCCGAAGTTGGCCTGGAGTGCGAGATCCACGACAAAGCCTGGATCCACAAGCAGGAGATGGGGGCGCTGCTGGCCGTCAACCAGGGCAGCGCCGAGGAGCCGCGCTTTATCGTGCTGCGCTACAACGGCGGGTCGAAGCGCGCCCCAGCGCTGGCGCTGGTGGGCAAAGGCATTACCTTTGACTCTGGCGGTCTCTCGCTCAAGCCCAGCGATGGCATGGCCGGCATGAAGACGGACATGTGCGGCGGCGCGACCGTGCTGGGCGCGATGCGCGCCATCGCCCTGCTCAAACCGGCTATCAGTGTCGTGGGCATCGTCCCCGCCACCGAAAACATGCCCAGCGGCTCCGCCTACCATCCCGGTGACATCCTGCGCGCTTCCAACGGCAAGACGGTTGAGATCAACAACACCGACGCCGAAGGACGGCTGGCGCTGGCCGACGGCATCAGCTACGCCGTCAAGCACGGCTGCTCCCCGATTGTGGACGCGGCGACGCTGACCGGCGCGATTGGCGTCGCCCTGGGGCGGAGCCGCGCGGGCCTCTTCAGCAACGACGAGGATATCACCCGCATGGTCGAGCAGGCGGCGGCGGCGTCGGGCGAGCGGGTCTGGCCGATGCCGATGGACGACGAGTATGACCAGCTGATCCACAGCGACATCGCCGACATGAAGCAGACCGGTGGGCGGCTGGCCGGCTCGATCACCGCCGCCAAGGTCCTCAGCAACTTCGCGGGTGACACCCCCTGGGCGCACCTCGACATCGCCTACACCGCCGTGCGCGAGAGCCGCGACGTGGAGGGCGAGGCGGGCGCCACCGGCTATGGTGTGCGCCTCTTCAGCGAGCTGGCCTCCCTGCTGGCGGGCCGCAAGGGCGAGTAGCAAGCGCGCGACCTCACCTCTCAGCCGTTCCCTCTCCTCCTCAGGGAGAGAGGGAACGGCTGACATTGAAGACACTCTACGGCGCCTCAGCGGGCGCTCTATGAGGCGCTGGCCGCGCTGGCGCCCTCCCAGGCAGCCGCGCTCAACCACGCCACCGCGCCGAAGCCGCCGCCTTCCAGCGCGCCCTTGTCCTCGCGCTCGTTGATCGGCGTCAATACTCCGCTCAAGGGCTCAAGCCTTGCGACAAGCGCGTACAGGGCAAGCCGTAGGCAATCTTCGCGCGGTTGCCTACGGCTTATCCTGTCCTGAGAGCGCCTACCCAGATGGAGAGCGTTTACCCCTCATCCAGAAAAGCGCTCAGCGCCTGCTGGACGAACATCTCCTCAGGAAGCGCGCCCTCAAACTCCACCTTATCGTTGATGACAGTCTTGGGCACACCGTAGATCTGGTATCGCTGGGCCAACTCCGGAAACTCCGTGATCTCGATCACATCCGCAGTGATATGCGCGTTCGCGCTCGCGAGCTTGTGAGCCAAACTGGCCGCACGGGGACAGTAGGGTCAGGTTGGTGTGACAAAGACCTGAATGTGGAGATCCTGCTGGAGCGCATCCAGCGCGCGTTTGGTCGAATCCTGCAGATCAGGCTCGCCACCCGAAACGGTCAACAGGTCCTCGACCAGTGTGGAGAATTCGTAGCCCGCCGGGACCCCAAAGAAGCGAACCTTCCCTTTGTTCTGGCCGCTCAAGATAATCGCCGGGATGCGCGTGACGCCGAGCCGTTGCGCCTCCGCCTCATCGCGCACGAAGTCCTTGACCTCCAAGCTCAGCTTGTCCGACAGACCTTGAAGGTCATTCAACAACTCGTGCGTCTCGCGGCAATACGAGCACTCATTCCCTGGCACGGTCAGGACTGAGTCATGCTGTGTGAAATAGGTTATGGTGACATCCTGCCGCAGGCGCTTCGCGAACACATCGCGAAGGGTTTGCTGGTCCTTCGGGGAGATCAATGGCATAGTCTGTAACCTCGCTTCGTCTCTCTCACACTATGGTCACTCCACCCCATGTATCCGCAAATCATGCGCCGAAGTGCGTCGAAGCGCGTCGAAGCGCGTCGAAAGACAGGCGGCATTCCGGCGAGCGCGGCAGATGCTCCGCTGCAAGGCGCCGCTATCGGATAGGTGATGATGTGGCTGTAGCAACGACATTACGTTTTGAAGGTTTAAATATTGCCTGGATGCGCTGACTCATGTATGTGTCCAGGGGAGTGTGGGCTTTGGTGATTCCCCTCGGTTACTCAGTGGCCGTGGCGTTGACCGCTAGCTAGCGGTCAACGCCACGGCGCGCGCCTCCACGACGTAGCCATCGCCCGCTGG
>JAKAIY010000036.1 GCA_021814145.1 Chloroflexota bacterium | reverse complement strand
AGTGACATGCTCATTGTTGAAGGGAATGGCGTGCTGGCGGCGCTGCGAACAGCCGATGGCTCGCTCGCCTGGCGGGTCAGTGAAGATGTTGAGTCTTCCGCCCCGATGATTACTGGCGATGTCGTGCTTGTCAGCACACAAGCCGTTCAGTACAAGCGCATCAAAGGAGCGCTTATCGCGCGGCGTGTCAGTGACGGCGTGTTACTCTGGCAGGATACGATGGGCGACTATTCGGTCTTGTACGGCGCGGCGGACAACATCACGCTGGCCACCAATGATACGGCGATTCTCGCGCTGCGGGCGAGCGACGGCGCGCGGCTGTGGTCGTTCGCGCAATCTGACGGGAACCCGGCCGTGATCGCTCTAGATGATAGGGTCGTGTTCCTGCGCCATGAGAATACCAGCCAGATCATGGCATTGAATCTCCATACTGGCGCGATGTACTGGCAAGCGAGCGTATAGGTGGCCTTCTGAGGCGCCACGTGAGGCGCGTGGCCCTTTCATCCTCCAGACGCGGGCTGGCGCGATACAATACCTTATCAAGAAAGCATATGTCATCTATCCGCTTGTGAGGCGCCCGCATGTTCCGTTTCCTGACCGCTGGCGAGTCGCACGGCCCCTGCCTGACTGTCATCATCGAGGGGCTGCCCGCTCATTTGCCGCTCGATGTGGAAGCGGTCAACGCGCAGCTGCGGCGGCGGCAGGGGGGCTACGGGCGCGGTGGGCGCATGAAGATCGAGCGCGACCAGATTGAGGTCCTCTCCGGCGTGCGCTTCGGCCAGACGATGGGCGGCCCGGTCACGCTGCGCATCGAGAACCGCGACTGGGTCAACTGGCGGGAGCGCATGAGCGTGGCCCCGGTTGAGGCCGAGATCGAGCCGGTGACGCGCGTGCGCCCCGGCCACGCCGACCTCACCGGCGCGCTCAAATATGGCCTGGATGACGTGCGCGAAGTGATCGAGCGCGCCAGCTCGCGCGAGACGGCGGCGCGCGTCGCTGTGGGCGCCGTCTGCGCGCAGTTGCTCGCCCAGTTCGGCGTCGCCATCCACAGCCATGTTATCGCGGTAGGCGGCGTGGGCTATCCGCCGGATGCGGAGCCGGATGTGGCGCAGCCGGACTTCTGGGCGCGCGTCGAGGCGTCGGAGATGCGCTGCGCCGACGCGGACCTGACGCAGCGCATGATCGCCCGCATCCTGGAGGGCAAGCGCGCGGGCGATACCTGCGGCGGCGTCTTTGAGGTGATCGCCACGGGCGTTCCCGCCGGGCTGGGCGGCTACAGCCAGTGGGACCGGCGGCTCAGCGCCCGCATCGCCCAGGCGTTGATGAGCATTCCCTCCGCCAAGGGCGTCGAGATTGGCGGCGGCTTCGGGCTGGCGGCGCTGCCCGGCTCGCAGGTCCACGATGTCGTACGCTATGAGGGTGGCCCCGACGGGCGGGGATGGCGCCATCTCACCAATCATGCGGGCGGTGTCGAAGGCGGAATCAGCAATGGTGAGCCGATCGTGGCGCGCGTCGCCGTCAAGCCGATTCCCACGCTGGCGCATCCCCTGCCCTCAGCGGACGCGCGCACGGGGGAGAATATCGAGCAGACGCGCTACGAGCGCAGTGATGTGTGCGTCGTTCCCGCCGCCGGGGTGGTTGGTGAAGCGATGCTGGCCATCGCTCTGACCGACGCCTGGATCGAGAAGTTTGGCGGCGACAGTCTCAGCGAGCAGCGGCGCAACGTCGAGGGCTATCTGGCTACGCTGCGCCGTGAGGCGGATAGCGCGCGAGTGGTAGAGTAGCGATTTATGGAGCATCTGACGGCGCTTGCCGCCTCGAACATGCTAATGGCCTGGGCGATCCCTATCGGGATTGTCGCGCTGATGACCGTGCTGGGCTGGATCGCCGAGCGGCTGACCATCCGCTGGGTCAAACGCCTTACGCGGCGCAACCACCCTGAGCGTGAGAGCGTCATCGCGGGGGCGCTGCGCGGTCACATCACCTTCTGGGGATTCCTCCTTGGCCTGAGCCTTGGCCTGAATCTCATCTACTCTCCTACTCCTACCATCTCCTCTCCAGTCGCGCCCGTCATCGCCCAATATGCGCCGATGCTTGGCGAATGGTACGCCAAGATCCTGACGGCCCTGTTCATCCTGTCGCTGACCTTTATGCTGGCGCGCCTGGCTGTCACGCTGATCCGCGTATCCGCCGCCAGCGCGTCGCGCCCGGTCGTCTCGCTCATCAGCAACGTCGCCTGGTTCATCATGCTGGTGATTGGCTTCCTGCTGGTGCTCTCGACACTTGAGATCAACATCACGCCCTGGCTGACAGCTATCGGCGTCGCTGGCCTGGCGGTCTCGCTGGCGCTTCAGGCGACGCTCACCGACCTCATCTCCGGCATGCTGCTGCTCGGCACGCGCCAGATTGAGGTGGGTGACTACGTCAAGCTGAGCAGCGGCGAAGAGGGCTATGTCACCGATATCACCTGGCGCACCACCACTATCCGCCAGCTTGGCAATAATCAGATCATCATCCCAAACTCGAAGATGACCCAGTCCAGCGTCACCAATTATCACATGCCCCAGACAGCCATCAGCGTGATTGTTCCGGTTGGCGTCAGCTACAGCAGTGATCTGGACCATGTTGAGCGGGTGACCGTCGAGGTCGCTCAGGATGTCATGCGAAGCGTCAAGGGGGGTGTGCCGGACTTCGAGCCATTCATCCGCTACAATAATCTGGGCGATTACAGCATCCAGTTCTCGGTAATCATGCAGGGGCAAGAATTCACTGACCAGTACCTCATCAAGCACGAGTTCATCAAGCGCCTCTACGTCCGCTACCACCAGGAAGGCATCACCATTCCCTTCCCCATCCAGACCGTGCGCCTCAGCGGAGCGTCCACACGCGCCACCGTTCCCGCGCCCGCCAGCGAGTAGCGGCTGCCGGCGCGAACGCTGGCGGGCGCGCGGGCGCCTGATCGCGATACGCCCTGTCTCGTCCGCTCGCGAAATGCGCGGGCGCGCGGTCAGACGCCGATATCCTCGGCCTCGCGCGGCGGGCGCGCCGCTGTCTCCGCTTCTTCGTCCCCGAAGCGCAGCGAGGCAAAGTGGCGCGGCATGAGCAGCGTCACCAGGACGGTCGCGATGGCCACGACGGTGAGCGCCCAGAACACCTGATGCGTGGCGACGTAGAGTCCCTGCCGGACGTAGGCGGCGACCTCCGCGCTCAGGCCCGACGCGCCGCCAGGCGCCTGGCTGGTCACATTGATCGAGGATGGGAGGCGCGCGGCGATGCTGGCGGGCGCTTGCTGGAACCACACGGCAAGCGCGGTATTCACGACGCTGCCAAAGATCGCCGCGCCCAGCGCCTGTCCAAGCTGGCGGGCGAACATGTTGGAGCCAGTCACGACACCGCGCCGGTTCCAGCCCACGACCGACTGGATTCCCACGATCAGCGGTGTCGCGATCAGGCCCAGGCCAGCGCCCATGACAAAGCTGCCCAATGTCGTGAACCAGATGGAAGCCGCTGGCGTGAGGCTGACGAACATGAAGCCCGCGATCACCGCGATCACCGCGCCGATCAGCGCGGTGTCCCGGAAGCCAAAGCGCAGGTAGAGCCGGCCGGAGAGCGTGGAGAAGATTGGCCAGCTAATGGACATGGCGGCCAGGATGAAGCCCGCGACGACCGCGTCAACGCCCAGCACGCCCTGCGCAAAGGTCGGCAGGAACGTCAGCAGTCCGATCGAGACTACGCCCAGCCCGAAAGTCGCCAGATTCGCCCCAAGAACCAGCCGCCTTGAGAAGACCCACAATGGCAGCGCCGGTTCCGCGGCGCGGCTCTCCTGCCAGATGAACGCCGCGATAGCGATCAGCGCGAACGCGACGACGAGCACGCTCGGCAGCGAGATCCACGGCCAGTCAACACCTCCCTCAAGCAGCTCCAGAATCAGCAGGCCAACGCCGAGCGCGAGCAACGCGGAGCCAGCGTAGTCAATTCGATGCTCGTGGCGCTCCACCCGCTCGTGCAGCGATTTGCCGATGATGAACACCACCAGCAGTCCCAGGGGGATATTGATGTAGAAGATCCAGCGCCAGGAAGCGTACTGGGAAAAGAAGCCTCCAATGGCTGGCCCGATCACGGCGGAGATGCCCCAGACGCTGGAAAGCCAGCCCTGCACGCGGGCGCGCTCCCTGATGTCGTAGAGATCGCCCGCCAGTGTCATCACGATCGGCTGGATCGCTCCCGCGCCAATGCCCTGGATACCCCGGAAGACGATGAGCGCGACCATGTTCCACGCCATCCCGGAGAGCATTGATCCGGCGAGGAAAACCAGCGTCCCGGCGATGAGCAGCGGCTTGCGCCCATACAGGTCCGCCAGCTTGCCATAGATGGGGATCGTCACCGCCTGCGCGAGCACGTAGATCGAGAAGACCCAGGTGAAGAGCGCAAAGCCTCCGAGATCGCTCACAATGGACGGAATCGCCGTGGCCACGATGGTTGTATCCATCGCCGCCAGGCCCATCGCCAGCACCAGCCCGACCAGTATCCTGCTCCGCTCTGGACCTTGCGCTGAAGAGGCGGCCACCCCGCCGTCCAGACTCGCCACATCGCTCACGCGCGCTCTCCCGTTGTGTGTCGCGCTTTACTCGCGCGCTCCACGTTCAGCCCGATGGCGCGCCCGGCGCTCCAGGCGCGGATCGCCAGGAATAATCTGGAATGCGCGCCAAGCGGGCCAGCGTCCAGGCGCCAGTCTGTTTGTGGGTATGGGGCGCGCGCGGCGCTCCTTGCCCCACCTGTCGCGTAGGAAGCGGGGCTTTGCCAGAACAGGAGGTCTGGAGCCCCGCCTGGGCCAGCGATCAGGAGACAGATCAGGCGCTATGGTGTTAATACTACGTCACGGGTTCACGTGCGCCTACGCCAGGGCTGACGCCAGCGCCGACTCGTCGCGGTAGAGCATCAGGTAGTCCCACAGCCCGCTGGCCGCCGCCGAGAGATGGCGTCCCATCCGGCGCGCCAGCGACCAGTCGCGCCGGATGGGGAATCCCTGCACATCCAGCACTACCAGGCGCTTCGCCAGCAGTTCCAGCTCGATCGCGTGCATCGGCATAATGGCGATGCCCAGGTCCACCGATACCGCCTGCTTGATTGAGCCGCTGCTGCGCAGCTCCATACCGATCCGCAGCGGGAGCTGGCGCTCAGCGAACATGCGCTCGATGTCCGTGCGGGTGCCGGAGCCCTGCTCGCGCAAGAGCATGATCTGCTCGCTCAGCTCCTCAATTGGGATGCGCTTGCGCTGGGCCAGCGGGTTGCGCGGCGAAGCGATCACGACCAGCTCGTTTGGCAGGAACGGCTCGACCTCCAGATCGTGCGCGTCATCAATCAGTCCCATCACCGCCACGTCCACCTCATCATGCAGCAGCCGGTCGGCGACTGTGAAGCGGTTCACCACATCCAGCGTCAGCCGCACGGCGGGATACTGTTGGTGGAACCCACCCAGAGCGCGCGGCACGATGTAGATACCGGCGGTCGTGCTCGCCGCCAGCCGCACCGAGCCACGCTCGCCGCCGTTGAGCTCGTCCAGCACATGCTGCGACTCATCCACCAGCGCCAGGATACGGTCCGCGTACTCAAGCAGCGCCTCGCCCGCCTCGGTCAGCCGCAGATGGCGGCCCGTGCGCTCAAAGAGCGGCATGCCCACACTTTCTTCCAGCGCGCGCACTTGCAGCGACACCCCTGGCTGGCTCAGGTAAAGCAGCTGCGCGGCGCGGGAATAGCTTCGTTGCTGCGCGACGACGCGGAAGGTGCGCAATTGCTGAAAGTTCATAACGTGTCCTTATGCCTGCGATAAGAAACTACTAACGTTGATTATACTTGATTTGGGGTATGCTGTCACCCGTATATGTTAGGTACGCGCGCCTGGCGGACAGTGGCGTCCACCACACGCGACCACAGCGTTGTGGAAGCGCCGCGACCCGGCGCGAAAGGTATCGAGGATTTCAGTGATGAGCGACAACAACGGCAAAAACGGCCACAGCGGCGTGAACGGCCATACCCCCGAAACCCATGCGTGGAAGATGGCGGAAAGCTGGGCGAGCGACCCCCGGTGGCAAGGGGTCTCCCGTCCCTACAGCGCGGATGATGTGCTGCGGCTGCGTGGCTCGGTGGTTATCGAGCATACGCTGGCCCGTATGGGCGCTGAGCGCCTCTGGCGCCTGCTCCACACTGAAGATTACGTGCCCACCCTGGGCGCGCTAACCGGCAACCAGGCCGTCCAGCAGGTCAGGGCTGGCCTCAAGGCGATCTACCTCAGCGGCTGGCAGGTCGCCGCCGACGCCAATCTGGCCGGCCAGATGTACCCTGACCAGGGTCTTTATCCCGCCAACAGCGTCCCTGTCATGGTCCAGCGCATCAACCAGGCGTTGCAGCGCGCCGACCAGATTGACCACATGGAAGGCCGCACGGACACCTACTGGCTCGCTCCGATCGTCGCTGACGCCGAAGCGGGCTTCGGCGGCCCGCTCAACGTCTTTGAGCTCATGAAGAGCATGATCGAGGCGGGCGCCGCTGGCGTTCACTTTGAGGACCAGCTCTCCTCGGAGAAGAAGTGCGGCCACATGGGCGGCAAGGTGCTCGTGCCGACTTCCACCGCTATCCGCCATCTGGTCGCGGCGCGACTTGCCGCGGATGTGATGGGAACGCCCACGCTGGTCATCGCACGCACGGACGCCAATGGCGCCAACCTGCTGACTTCCGACATTGACGAGCGCGATCACCCCTTCCTGACTGGCGAGCGCACGCACGAGGGCTTCTTCCGCGTGCGCAACGGACTGGATCAGGCCATCGCGCGCGGCCTGGCGTACGCTCCCTACGCCGATATGGTCTGGTGCGAGACGGCTGAGCCAAACATCGAGGAGGCCCAGCGCTTCGCCGCCGCCATCCATGAGCGCTTCCCCGGCAAGCCGCTGGCCTACAACTGCTCGCCCAGCTTCAACTGGAAGAAGAAGCTGGGCGACGAGGACATCGCCACGTTCCAGCGACAGATCGCGGAGATGGGCTACAAGTTCCAGTTCGTTACGCTGGCCGGCTTCCATTCCCTTAACTACAGCATGTTCCATCTCGCCAGCGGCTACCGTGAGCGTGGCATGGCCGCCTATTCCGAGTTGCAGCAGGCTGAGTTCGCCGAAGAGAAGAACGGCTACACCGCCACGCGCCACCAGCACGAGGCCGGCGCCAGCTACTTCGACGCGGTTTCGCTGGTTATCACCAGCGGCGAGTCATCTACGACCGCGCTCACCGGCTCAACCGAAGCCGCGCAGTTCCACTAGGCGGCCCGCTCGCCCGGCCCGCATGCGCCCGCTCGCGCCTCATCGCGTGGGCGGGCGCGTCCGCTCATGAGGCGCGGGACGCCCTCGAAAAAGCGGGGCGCTTCACAATGCGCTTGGCCACTTCCATGCGGCGCGTGGTATTGTCAGGGTGGCAAGAAAGCGACCCGCGCGGCAAGCGAGCGCGGGCGGCGAGACTGCGAGGAGAAACGTCATGATGGATCCTGAAGTGTTTTCACCCATCGAGGGCGTCGAGTTCACTTTGCCTATCCAGGCTGAGTACGCGCGCATCCTGACCCCCGAGGCGCAGCAGTTCGTGGCCAAGCTGGCCCGGACCTTCGAGTCCCGGCGGCAGGAGCTCCTGCAGCGGCGCATCGCCCGCCAGCAGGAGTTCGACGAGGGCAAGCTGCCCGATTTCCTGCCGGAGACAGCGGACATCCGCGCCGGCGACTGGCGCATCGCGCCCCTTCCCGCCGAGATCGCCGACCGTCGCGTTGAGATCACTGGCCCTGTTGACCGCAAGATGATCATCAATGCGCTCAACTCTGGCGCTCGCGTCTACATGGCCGACTTCGAGGACTCCAACTCTCCCACCTGGGAGAACAACCTCGACGGTCACATCAACCTGCGCGACGCTGTGCGCCGCACGATTACCTACACCAGTCCGGAAGGCAAACAATACGCGCTGAAAGATGAGACCGCCGTGCTCTTTGTGCGCCCGCGCGGCTGGCATCTCAACGAGAAGCACATGCTGGTGGACGGCGCCGAGATTTCTGGCAGCCTCTTCGACTTCGGCCTGTTCTTCTTCCACAATGCCCGCGAGCAGCTCGCGCGCGGCACGAACCCCTACTTCTACCTGCCCAAGCTCGAGAATCACCTGGAGGCGCGCCTCTGGAACGATGTCTTTAACCTGGCGCAGGATGAGCTGGGCCTGCCACGCGGCACAATCAAGGCGACTGTGCTGATCGAGACGCTGCCCGCCGCTTTCGAGATGGACGAGATCCTCTACGAGCTGCGTGACCACTCCGCCGGGCTGAACTGCGGGCGCTGGGACTACATCTTCAGCGCCATCAAGTGCCGGCGCAACGATCCCGCGTTCGTCCTGCCCGACCGCGCGCTGGTGACGATGACGACCCATTTCATGCATTCGTACTCGCTGCTGCTCATCAAGACTTGCCACCGGCGCGGCGCGCACGCGATGGGCGGCATGGCGGCGTACATTCCTGTCAAGACCGACACCGACGCCAATGAGCGCGCACTGGCAGCCGTCCGCGCCGACAAGCGCCGCGAGGCCACCGACGGCCACGACGGCACCTGGGTGGCGCATCCCGGTCTGGTGGATGTGGCGCGGGAAGTGTTTGACGCCATGATGCCCACGCCCAATCAGATTGACCGCCTGCGCGAGGATGTCCACGTTACCGCCGCCGACATGCTGGAGATTCCCGAAGGCCCGATCACGGAAGAAGGGCTGCGGGCGAACATTCGCATCGGCATCCAGTATCTGGAGGCCTGGCTGGGCGGCAATGGCTGCGTCCCGCTCTACAACCTGATGGAGGACGCCGCGACCGCTGAGATCTCGCGCGCGCAGGTCTGGCAGTGGATCCACCATCCGCGCGGCATCCTGACCGATGGGCGCAAGGTGAGCGTCGAGCTGTACCGCCAGATACAGGGTGAGGAGATGGGGAAGATTCGCGCCGCCGCTGGTGACCTGAAGGGGCGCCATTTCGACGAGGCGACGAAGCTCTTCGAGTCCATCACCTCCTCTGATGTCTTCGTGGACTTCCTGACGCTGCCGGCCTACGCCCAGCTTCGCTAGCGTCTAGAGACGCAGAGCCGGCGCGGGTCTTTCTGGAAACTGGACGCCTGGCGCCGCGCCGGCTCACCAAAGCCAACGCGGACAGCCTCTTCGCGCTCGATGGCGATCCGGACGCCGCACTGCGCTGAGGCCAGCCACTGGCGGGCTAACTCGCTTCGCCACCGTCAGGGAGGGCGAAGCGAGCGCGCAAGGAGGCCCGCCAGGGCTCGTCTGGCGGCGCTTCGCCCGCTTCGGGCGCGGCGCTGGACCAGATGCGATGGCCATTGCGGCGCTCAGGGCGCAGCGCGGGCCGCGACGAGGCTGGCCCTTCGAGGAAGCCAAGGGCGGTTTGCGCGGCCTGGCGCACATCCTGGATGGGGTCTTCGAGCAAGGCATGGATGGCGGGCGCGGAGGCGGCGTCGTACAGGCGGCCCAGCGCGCGTGCGGCTCCGGCGCGCTCCTCTGAGGCGCTCGCCGCCAGATAGGGGCGCAAATCGGGAATCAGGTCACGCAGATCGAGCTCGGTGATGAGTCGCATGACGCGGGCGCGCTGGTTGGGGCGCAGCCCGGCGGCGAGCGCCAGGCGCAGATCGCTGGTCTGCGCGTCACGGTCGTCCTCGATGCCCGCCTCCATCAGCGCAAGCTCGATGGGACGCCCGCGCCCGTTATCGAGGTAGGGGCGGATCCAGGCGGCGATCTCCGGCGGCGTCTCGTCGGGCGGCGTCTCATAGGCGGCGATGGCGTGCGGGTAATGGGCGGAGAGCCAGCGGTAGAGCGCGTAGGTCATCTCAGCGTCGCGCGCGGCGTAGGCCACCATCGCCGGCGTGAGCGGGCGGCGCGACCAGTCGGAGCGCTGAAGGCTCTTGTCCAGGTGGATGTTGGCGGCGCGGGCGAGCATCGCCTGGAGGCCCGATTCGCGCTGGCCAAAGAGCGAGCGGCTGACGGCTTCCAGGTCGAGCGTGTGGCGGGCGGCCAGGCCGCGCGAGGCCAGCACGCGCACATCGGAGCTCATGCCGTGGAAGAGCTTGAGCAGGGAGGCGCGCTCCAGCGGCGCGGCCAGCGGTGAGAGATCGGTCAGCCGCAGGGCGTCCACAACGTAGGAGGCGCGATAGTCGTTATCGAGGGCGAACTGGAGCAGCGTGAGGCGGTGAGCGGGATCTTCAGGGCCGCGCCGCCTGTAGTTCTGGACAAACTCAGCGTCAATCGCCAGAACGGAGGCGCTCTCCAGGTCAGTGACGAAGGAACGCAAATCGGCGGGGCGGTCTATGAAGAGGCGGCGCTTCCACTGGGGGATGGGGATAGGCTCAGGCGAAGCGCCGCGAAAGCCGTCCTCATGCGACTCTCCTGGCTCCATCTCGCGCGCCTGAACCTCTGGCATGGCGATACTCGACTTTCCGCGCTGGCATGGCGCAACCTCTGGCCACCGTCGCGGACATACGGTGAACGCCCGCGGAGCGGCGGCGCTCACAACCATCACCCTCAGTATACGCTCACTGAGGATTATGTCGCAAACACGCCGCCATGGTGGCGGAGCGCGCCAACAGAGCCAGGCTGAAGCCGCCGGAGAGTCCAGAAGCCCGGCGGCCCAACCCGCGGTTACGAGCCTACGGCCACGAAGCTCGCCTCCTCCGACTGGGACATGGTGGCGGAGCGAGCCGCTCGTAGACGCAGCGTTTGCCCCCGGTCAGCGCTCGACGGCGATTCACTGACATATCGCTACCCATGGGGATATGCGCATTTGCGTAGAGATCAGCACTTCGGCGTATTCTGCCCTTTGCGCCCGCGAGCAAGCAATAATGTATTGCGGACACGCGCCGTTATGCACAGATAGCGATTCTCCGGCATGCGTTCTTACGCCCTCGGCGCGACCGCTCCTCGCGACCGCTCCTCGCGACCGCTTCCATCCACGGACAACCCCGCGCCCCTGACGTTTGTGTTCTTCAGTTCGAGTTCGGGATCCTCAATTCCGGCGAGGCCCCCAAAGAGAATATTGTGGCCCGGGTCCGAAGCCGCCGCACGGTAAACGGAGCCACCTCAGCTTCATGCCCCGCAGGACGCCGGTGGCTAATCATCGGCGCTCCTCTCACATCACTACGCCCGCCAGCGCGCCTGTGGAATCGCCACGTGTAGAAAGGAGGCCATAAGGGGCGAAAAAGCGACAGCAAGCGATACCCCACTCTTGTTCAGATGAGCGCAAGGGCGTGATGGGCGCACGCTCCTCACGAATGCCGCACGCGTGTCTTGCCTGCGCGCCTGGTGGCTCTTGTGCCACCGCATGCTGAGATCACGTTTCATTCCCCGTCACGAGCCTCCAGACGGAATCGCGACAACTCGTGACATAGCGAAAGACGCAGGGAACTATGCGAACTCACTCTGCCATGGTCCGGAGAGCGCTCACCATCGCGAGCGCCCTGGCGATGGTCCTCAGCTTGATGTTTATCGTACACGCTCCCGCCTCCGCGGCGGGCTCCTGTACTGTGGCCCCGCTCGCTGGTAGCTCCTTTGAGGGCGGCGACGGTGACCTCACCTCCTCGTGCGCGACCGACTGGGACAAGGTCTCACCGCTCTACACGGGTATTGACAAGCCCAGCGGCGCTACCGACAACTCGTTTGGGCAGGGAGCGAAAGAGGACTCGATCTCGCCAACGATTGTGTCGGGCAGCATTCCGCCCAATAAGAACGACCTCACCCCTTCTATGTGTCAACAGAGATCGGCTCCAACAGCCACGAATTCGTGTACCTGGCGTGGGAGCGCTTGGTGAACATCGGCTCAGCCGATATTGACTTTGAAATCAACCAGCTGCAGTGCACCCCAGGCGCGACGCCGTCAAACTGCTCCGCGAACGGCGTCACACCCCTGCGCACCGCGGGTGACGTGCTCGTGCTCTACGAGTTTGGAGGCTCTGGCACGCCTACTATCCAGATCTCGAAGTGGGTGGCCTCAGGCTCAGCGAGCCAGTGTGAGGCGAGCAACACAGTTCCTTGCTGGGGAGCGGTCACCACGCTTGACTCGTCCGAGGCCCAGGCGGCGGTCAACACAGTTACCGTCAATGATCCGATCCTCGGACAAAATCTGACGGTTGGCCTGTTCGGCGAAGCCGCCGTTGATCTTACCGCGGCGGGCGTCTTCCCTGCTGGCGTGTGCGAGCATTTCGGCAGCGCCTACACCAAGGCGCGCTCGTCCGGTAGTTCCTTCGACTCCGAGTTGAAGGACTTCATCGCGCCGATTCCGGTCAATATCAGCAACTGCGGCGAGGTCAAGATCCACAAAGCCACTGAGCCTTCCGGCGGCTCCGGCTTCAACTACACCACTACCGGCGGAGCGCCACTGGCTTCGTTCAGCCTCAATGATGGTGGAACCAAAGATTTCACCAACGTCCCGCAGGGGTCTTACTCTGTCACCGAGTCCTCCAAGAGTGGCTGGGCTCTGGCCGGTCTGACCTGTACAGCCACCGGGACGGGCACATCGGCCAGCACGAATATCGGGACCGCAACCGCCAACATGACGGTCGCGCCTGGGGGTCTGGTGGACTGCACGTACACCAACCACGCGCTCGCGTCTCCGTCCATCTCCACATCGCTCTCAGCCACGACGGTCAACATCGGGGACTCGGTCCAAGACTCGGCGACGCTGACCGGGGCCACGTTTGACGCGGGCGGCACAGTGACCTATACCGTCTACACCAACAACACCTGCTCGCAGGGCGCTGTGAATGCTGGCGCGGTCACGGTGACTAACGGCGTCGTGCCCGACTCGAACGCCATCACCTTCAACAACGCCGGCACATATTACTGGCAGGCCGCTTACAGCGGTGATACGTATAACAACGCAGCGACGAGCCCGTGCACGAGTGAAGTGCTGATCGTGAAGACGAACCCCTCGATCGGTACGACGCTCTCCGCGACCTCCGTCGCCATCGGGGACTCGGTCCACGACTCGGCGACGCTGACCGGCGCTACCACAGACGCTGGCGGCACAGTGACCTATACCGTCTACACCAACAACACCTGCTCGCAGGGCGCTGTGAATGCTGGCGCGGTCACGGTGACTAACGGCGTCGTGCCCGACTCGAAAGCCATCACCTTCAACAACGCCGGCACGTATTACTGGCAGGCCGTCTACAGCGGTGACGCGAAGAACAACAGCGCGGCGAGCCCGTGCACAAGTGAGACGCTGGTCGTCAACCCGAACACGCCAGGCATCAGCACCGCGCAAAACCTGCTGCCGAACGATAGCGCCACCATCAGCGGAGCGACGAGCGGCGCCGGTGGCACGGTCACGTTCAAGCTGTTCGATCCGAACGACGCCACCTGCTCTGGAACCCCCGCCTACACGCAGACGGTGAGCGTCAACGGGAATGGCACGTACAGCACGTCGAACACGACCTTCTACGCCACTACAACTGGCGAATGGCGATGGCTGGTCGTGTACAGCGGCGACAGCAACAACACGGGGACAACCTCCGCGTGTGGCGTTGAGAATTTCACCATCACGAACTCCTAAAAGCGTTGAGCGGCGCGGCATGCGGTGAATCTGCCGCGCCTGAGAGCCACCCGAAGGTGGAAGCGCGCTGGTTCCCACGCTTGCGGATTCGCTGGCGCGAGAGCCAGCGCAACCTCTGTATCTGGGGCCTGGCGTGGCGCCTCCCCACAAGAAGGAGCTCCTGGCGCGATACCGCTGGCTGGCAAGCATGAGGCATTTGACATGCGAGCGCGCGGTAGCGCCGCGCCCCAGCGCGTGGGATACTGAGCGAGGACGCGGCGCATGGCGTCCGTCCGGCCATCATTCCCCCATTACGCGCGCAACAGAGGAGACTCCCCATGCGCTTCGAGACGCTGGCGATTCACGCTGACCACGAGAGCGACCCGGCGACAGGCGCCGTGACGCCGCCGCTGCATCTCTCCACGACTTTTGAGCGGCAGCCGGATGGGAGCTACCCCCACGGCTATGTCTATATCCGCTCGGAGAATCCCACCCGCGACGCGCTGGAGCGGCTGCTGGCGGCGCTGGAGGCGGGTGAGGCGGCGGACGCGGACGCTGGCGGGCAGGTGGAAGCGGCGGCGTTCGCGTCGGGGTCAGCGGCCACAGCGGCGGTGTTCCAGGCGCTGGCGCCAGGCGACCACGTCATCGCGCCGGATGATGTCTATCACGGAACGGTGAACCTGCTGCGGACGGTTTTCGCGCCGTGGGGGCTGGACGCGACGTTCGTGGACATGACCGACCCCGCCGCTATCGAGGCCGCCCTGCGCCCCGAGACGCGGCTGATCTGGGTCGAGTCACCCTCCAATCCTCTGCTCAAGATCACCGACATCGCGCGCGTGAGCGCCATCGCGCGCGGAGCGGGCGCGGCGCTGGTCTGCGACAACACCTGGGCGACCCCCGCATTGCAGCGCCCGCTCGCGCTGGGCGCCGATCTGGTCGTCCACTCGACGACGAAATACCTCGGCGGGCATAGCGATACGCTTGGCGGCGCGGTCATCGGGCGCGCGGACACCGCGCTATTCACCCGCGTTCGCGCGCTGCAACGGGCGGCGGGGGCTGTGCTGTCGCCGTTCGATAGCTGGCTGACGCTGCGCGGCGCGCGAACGCTGGCTTACCGCATGCGCGGGCATAGCGAGCACGCGCTGGCTGTGGCGCGCTTCCTGGCGGAACGGCCCGAGATCGAAACCGTCCACTATCCCGGACTGTCAGGGCATCCGGGCCATGACATCGCGGCGCGGCAGATGGCGCTGCCCGGCGGCATGCTCTCGATTCTGGTCTGTGGTGGCGAGGAAGCGGCGATGGCGGTGGCGGCCCGCACACGGGTCTTTACGCGAGCGACAAGCCTGGGCGGGGTGGAAAGCCTGATTGAGCATCGCGCCAGCATCGAGGGGCCGCAGAGCAGGACGCCACGCAACCTGTTGCGGCTCTCAATCGGGCTGGAGCATCCCGACGACCTGATCGCCGACCTGGAGCGGGCGCTGGTCGGTGACTGACCTGAGCGGTTCAGCCACCGACCAGCTTTGACGGGGCCGGGGTCCGGCGTATCGGAGGCCAGATCAACCATCGCCAGGAGCGCGGCATTGGCGTCGCCCCCCGGCGATGGACAGATCGCAAGCGCGTGTTAGCTGGGAAGAGGGGTAGCCTCGCCTCCAGAGGGCCGGAACCAGGCGCCAGGCTTCCAGGGCAATCCCAGAGCGGGGAGCAGCCAGCGATCAACGCCAATCCAGCCGCAGACGCGCCAGGAAATGACCAGGAACAGGCCAAGCATGCCCAGTATCGGATTGACACTGACCGTGCCGGCCAGCAGGTAGTTCAGGTTCATCAACACCCCGAAGCCCGCCGCGATTCCGGTCAGCGCGCCCAGCAGGATGCCCAGTCCTACCGCGACTTCGCCCCAGGTCACGATGAACGAGAAGAAGCCAGCGTTGGGAAGCACGAAGTTCTTCAGGAACTGGGCGTACCATCCCTGCACCGCCGGATTGGGGCCGGATGTCTTGGCCAGGGCGCCGGCGACAAAGCCTTTCAGGGCTAATCCGCTCGTGCCCCAGGCTGGCGATGTGACTTTCTCCCATCCAGCCAGGAACCATTCGGCGCCGACATCCATGCGGACCACAAACCACATCCCCGCCGCTCCTGTAGAGGCGAGGAAGAAGCGCGAGATCGCCGGCTCCGGAAACCGTTCAGCCGGAGTAGTCCGAATCAATGTGGCCCGTTCATAGGAGTACTGCACGAAAGCCAGAACAAGCGCGACGAGGAACAAGATAACCAGAGCAATCCCCCAGTAATCGTTCGCGGTTTGCTGGTTGAGTTCCCAGATGAGGTGAAAGAGCGTCCATAATCCCGCGATGGCGATGACGCCAATCATGCCCCATCTGACGACTGGGTTCGTCTGGGGTTGGGTAGGTGTGGAATACATTGACACAGAGCATCTTTCCTTTCCGCACGTCCACGGGTGAAACCTGCGCGCTCCCAGGCGCGCAACGCCTCACCGCTGAAAACAGGCATTGGCGCGTGATGGAGTTGTGAGCGCGGACTATCCGCCCTGGACGGCATTGTGACCTTCGGGCGCATCATGTCAGGGAAGGAATCCCGGGCGCCCGCGCTCAGCGTCACACGCGAGCCCCCGCTGGGCCGGGAATCCACGAGGGCTCGCGTAGCTCCATGAGGCTAGCACGCATTCGATATGCCGTAATGGCGGATACGCCAGCGACGATATTGCGTAGCGGCCAGGCAGGTTGGCAAGCTCCATGCGCCGATGACGCGATGGAAGGATGTACGGATGTGAGCGATGTTTTTAAGGAGAGCGCGCCAATGACGAACAAGTTCCGCCTGTTCGCGGGCTCCGCTAATCCGGCGCTGGCTGAGCTGGTCGCGAATCAGCTGCGGGCGCCGCTCAGCCCCCGCGTGATCGAGCGCTTCCCCGATGGGGAGGCGTCGGTCAGGATTGAGGAGTCCGTGCGGGGATGCGAGGTTTTTATCATCCAGCCGACAGCGCCGCCCGTTGATGAGCGCGTCATGGAGTTGCTGATCTTCGCTGACGCCTGCCGCCGCGCGGCCGCCGCGCGCATCACGGCGATTGTGCCGTACTTCGGCTACGCGCGCCAGGACAGGAGGCGCGGCCAGCGGGCGCCAGTCACCGCCAGCATGGTCGCGCAGCTGATGCAGGTCGTTGGCATTAACCAGGTGATGTCGGTAGACATTCACGCTGACCAGTTGGAGGGCTTTTTCCAGGTCCCCATGGATGCGCTGACCGCGACGCCAGCGCTATGCGAGGCGCTCCAGCCCGATTTGCCGCCCGGCGCGGTCGTGGTGTCGCCTGATGTGGGCCGGGTAGGTATGGCTACGGAGTACGCCCGGCGCCTGAAAAGCTCCGTCGTCGTGCTGCATAAACATCGCGAAAGCGGCTCCCGGACCACTGTTACCCACGTCGTGGGAGATGTCGCGGGCCGTCCATGCCTCATCATTGATGACATGATCTCGACCGGCGGCACCATCAGGCGCGCTATCGAAGCGTTGCTGGGAGCGGGCGCGCGGCCCGAGATCACCATCGCCGCGACGCATGGGGTGTTTGTGGCCGGCGCGCGTGAGGCGCTGAGCCACCCCAGTGTGCGCGGCGTCTACGTCACGGATTCCATCCCGGTGAACACGGAGGGGTGGGAGCGTCTGCGCGTCGTCTCGGTCGCGCCGCTGCTCGCGGAGGCGATTGAGCGGATACGCGAGGATGGCTCGCTGAGCGGCTTGCGCTAGGGCCGCCAGGGCAAGGAAGCGGGCGTAGCCTCAACGGGCCGGTCTCCGGCGGAATAAACGCGCGCGCTGGGTCGCTACGCTGGCGCGATCCATGCGGGTATGCGCAGCGGCGCGGCGCGGAGATGGTCGCCCCGAAACGCGCCGCGCTGTCCCGAAACGGGATGCCACCCTGGAGGGGAGCGTGGTTATGAGCGAGCCACAGGCCAGTGTGTCTGGGCTGCGCGACGCGCGCGACTGGAAAGACAAGACGGTGTGGAGCGGCGAGGGCTACTATACCCTCCACACAGAGGATATCGGGGATACGCCGGTCCGCCTGTTCCTGACGCCCGCGCTGCTGGCCGAGCTGGAAGACAGCCTCTACCAGCAGATTGTCAACGCCACGCGGTTTCCGGGCGTGTCGCTGGTGGTCATCACGCCGGACGCGCACACTGGCTATGGCGTGCCGGTCGGCAGCGTCATCCTGACAGACGCCGAGCGTGGCGCCATCGCTATGGGGCCTGTCGGGTTCGACATCGGCTGCGGCATGATGAGCGCGCGCTCGGATGTGCCCGCGGAGGTCGCCACCTATGAGCGGCGGCTCGCGTTCAACCGGGCTGTCATGCGTCGGGTGGAGATGGGCGTAGGAGGCAAGCGCAAGCGCCACCGTCTGGGAGAGATCAGCGAAGAAGAGTTTCAGCGGCTCGTGCGCGGTGGCGCTGAATACTACACGCGGACGTATGGCGCCACGTTCGACCGCAGCCACGCTGAGCGCCATCGCATTCCCGTGGATGACGACTGGCGGATTCCCTGGGGCGGCAAGGGCCATCCAGAGCGTGGGATCAAAGAGCTTGGCTCGCTCGGCGGCGGCAATCACTTTATCGAGTTGCAGCGGTGCGAGGATACCGGAACGCTCTTCGTGCAGGTGCACACTGGCAGCCGGGGCTTCGGCCACGGGATGGTGACGAACTATCTGGGGCTGGCGCGGGCCGAGCATCCTGAGATCAAGGAGCTGGACCTGGGATACTTCCTGCCGGATTCGCCCCACTATCGCGACTATCTCAACGCGGTGGCCGCTGGCGGCAACTACGCCATTCTCAACCGGCTGATTATCTATGAGCAGGTCGCGGAAGCTTTCCGCGAGGTCTTTCAGGCTGAGCTGGAGCTAATCTACGAAATCAGTCACAATCTGGCGCAGCGGGAATGGAACCCGGAGGTTGGCGAGTCCTGGGTCCACCGCAAGGGCGCGACGCGCGCTTTCCCGGCTGGCCATCCTGGCCTCGCGGGGACCATGTGGGAAGAGACTGGCCATCCCGTGCTGATCCCTGGCAGCAACATGGACTTCAGCTATATCCTGCGCCCGCTGCCAGGCGCTGTGAAAAGCGCGTTCTCGGTGAATCACGGGGCGGGCCGGCGCATGTCGCGCGGGGCGGCGATCCGTGACCTCTCGCAGGAGGCGATCAACGCGCAATACCGCGCGGCAGGCATTCCGGTGAATGTCGAGGCGCCCGTGCCAATTGACGAGGCGGCGCCATGCTACAAGATCGCCCATGAGGTGATCTCCGCTGTCGTCGGCGCCGGCCTGGCGCGGGTCGAATACGCCTTGTGGCCGCTCTCCTCGCTCAAGGGAACCGAGACACGCCGGAGGCGGCGTCGCCGTGAGCCGGAGGCGCAGGTGGCGCTTCCCCCTGTTTTATAGCGAGCCAGCGGTTGGCATGTGTGATATGCGTGACAGGGCATGTTCACGCTGTGAGCGAGTCGAGACGCGATTGCGGCAGTCTCATGGGGAAACGGGAGCGCGCGGAAAGGACGCCGCGCCGCGCTAGCTGACAGATCGCGAGGAACACTATGAACGAGGAATCGAGCAGGCGGCTATTTCACGATCGTATTGATGCTGGCAGGCGCCTGGCGCAGGAGCTGACCGCGTACGCCAACCGCCCAGATGTCCTGGTGCTGGGGCTGCCGCGCGGCGGTGTGCCGGTCGCGTATGAGGTCGCCAAGGCGCTCGGCGCGCCGCTGGACATCATCCTGGTTCGCAAGCTGGGCGTTCCGGGAGAGCAGGAGCTGGCGATGGGGGCCATCGCTTCGGGTGGTGTACGCGTGCTCAATGAGGATGTCGTGCGCATGATCGGCATCCCCGCCAGCGTCATTGACAGCGTCGCCGCCAAAGAGCAGCGCGAGCTGGAGCGGCGCGAGCGCCTCTATCGGGGCGACCATCCGGCGCCGGATATAGCGGGCAAGACGATCATTCTGGTTGACGACGGCATCGCGACGGGAGCCACTGTGCGCGCCGCCATCGCGCTCGTGCGCCAGCAGAAGCCAGCGGCGATTGTGGTCGCCACTCCGGTCGCCCCAGTCTCTACCTGCAATGAGCTACAAGCGGACGTTGACGATCTGGTCTGTGTGATGGAGCCGGAATCGTTCTTCGCGATTGGCTTCTGGTACGAGTCGTTTCCACAAACGACCGATGACGAGATCCGTCAGCTGCTTGGGTACGCATGGCGCGGTCATCCCGCCGCCGAGCGGCCCGCGCCCGAAGCCCAGCCGTAATCCGGGCGGACGCATGCGCGTATCCACCTCGGGAAGGAAGGCTATTCCATGGACACACGCGATACCACATCCCAACGGGACACGCAGCCTCATCTGGTCGCTGTCAGGGCCGGGCCGGTCACGCTCGAAGGCGTGCTGGATATTCCCGCTGGCGCCCAGGGGATTGTCCTCTTTGCGCACGGCAGCGGGAGCAGCCGGCACAGCCCGCGCAACCGCTACGTCGCGCGCGCCCTCCATGAGGGCGGCCTGGCGACGCTGCTGCTGGATCTGCTGACGGCGGAGGAAGAGGAAGTAGACCGGGTGACAGCGCATCTCCGCTTTGATATCGGGCTGCTCGCCGATCGCGTCGTTGGCGCGACGGACTGGCTGCTCCAGTACCCGGAGACGCGCGGCCTGCGCATTGGCTATTTCGGAGCGAGCACGGGAGCCGCGGCGGCGCTCGTCGCGGCGTCTCAGCGCCCTGACGTGGTCGCGGCGATTGTCTCGCGCGGAGGGCGGCCTGACCTCGCCGGACCGACGCTGCCCAGCGTGCGAACGCCAACGCTGCTGATCGTGGGCGAGCTCGACTACCAGGTTATCACCATGAACGAGGACGCGCTGCGGCGTCTCCCCGGCGAAAAGCGGCTCACCATCGTCCCTGGCGCGACCCATCTGTTCGAGGAGCCAGGAACGCTCGAAGAGGTCGCCCGACTGGCGCGCGACTGGTTCACGCGGTATCTTACGGAGCCAGCGCCGGGCCAGATCCACGCGCCGGGAGAGGCTGGCCATCCTGAGATGGGGCGCTAGGCGCAGGGCGCCCCACCCGGCCAACCGACCGCAACAAACGCGCCATCGCGGGGCTGGCGCTTTCTCCGCGCCGCCCCCGCGATGGCGCGCCCACAAGCGGCTATACAGGACAGCTGGCGGCGATGCCCTGACGTCGCCACCTGTGTAGTGTCCAATCCCTATCGCGCTGAGGTCAGCGACTTTTCCTATACGCCGATTTCCATATAACGCCGCGCGGCATACACCACGCGGCGCCCGGCGGCGCCTAACGGGCGTCGGTGACGCCAGCGGGCTCAGGGTCGCGCCGGGGCGTGGGAGGCTGCAGCAGCTCGATGGCGGTATCGAGCACCTGGCGCACACTTATCGCCTTGAGGCAGGCGTATGAGTAGCACGGATTGATCTTCCAGAGCGGCTCATTCCCGACAAAGCGGAAACAGGGCGCGCATGGCAGGTCCGAGTGCAATAGCCGCCCGCGGTAGCCGGGCCGCGCGACCGGGTAGAACTCCTTCCAGTCGGACGGGCCAAAGATGCCTATCGAGGGCGCGCCAACGGCGGCGGCGATATGCAGCGGGCTGGAGTCGTTGCCGATAAAGAGCGATGAAGCCTCGATCAGGGCGCCTGTGACCTTCAGTGAGGTCTTGCCCGCCAGCATGGTCACAGGCCCCCGGATCAGCGCTGCCGTCTCCCTGGACATAGGGATGTCCGCTCCACCGCCAACCAGGAAGATATGGGCGTTGAAGCGCACGATCAGCTCATTCGCCACCCGCGCGAAGCGTTGGGGCGCCCAGCGCTTGCGGCCATTGAACCCGTCGCCGCCGACGTGCATCGTCACGATCACGTTACCGGCCCGCACGCCAGCGGCGCGCAGCAGATCGCGGGCCTCGCGGCGGCTCTCTGGCGTGAGATAGAAGCGGGGCATGCGCTCCTCCGCCGTGAGGGGGGCTGGGGCGACCGGCTCGACGGCTTTGAAATAGTGGTCAACCGCGTGACGGTTGCGGTATTCCAGATCGCGCGCGCCGGCAAGCGCGAAGCGCGGCGGCATCTGAAGGCCCAGCCGGGGCGCGCGCAGGCCCGCCAGCGCGGTGATAATGGAGCCGCCAGCGGAGAAGTTGATGATCAGGTCCGGGCGCTCCTGGGCGATCCGGCGCACGCCCCGGAAGAAGCGGGCCGCCTCAGGACCCGGGCCACGCTCAGGCGCGAGAAGCAGCGCGTCCACGTCCGGATTGTCCAGCAATATGCCCTGATTTTTGGCGGATACGACGGCGGTGATGCGCGCATGGGGAAACCGCCGGCGCAAGAGGGAGAGCGCTGGTGTCAGGAAGAGCGTATCTCCGATCGGGCAGAGCGCCGTCACCAGAATCTCGTGAGGATCATCAGTTACCGCGTCATGTGGCGCGGAAATCGAACGC
Organism: Chloroflexota bacterium; assembly: GCA_021814145.1. Classification (GTDB taxonomy): domain Bacteria; phylum Chloroflexota; class Ktedonobacteria; order Ktedonobacterales; family JADMIN01; genus JAKAIY01. The sequence continues at coordinate 6,472 of JAKAIY010000036.1, read as the reverse complement.
CTCATATATGCTCCTCCGGGACGCCGCGGCGCGCGCCTCCCCGACGCGCCGGACGCCCACCGGTACGCATATTCACCTGAATACGCAAATATACCGTCACCGCGCCCGCGATTCCCACCGTGAGCGAGACGAGTATGAGCGCGGCGGACAGTCCAGCATAGTCAGCAAGCCAGCCGATGATCGGCACATACACAACAGTCAGGGCGTAAAGCATGAGGTACTGTACCGCTAGCACCCTGCCCTTAATCCAGTCAGATGAGCGGTCCTGCAGGATCGTTTGCGCCGGAACGTTGACGAAATCCAGTCCGATGCCAATCAGGAACGTCAGCAGGAGCATCCCGGCGATATACGGCCAGGCGGTCCACCATTGCACGGGGCCAAAGATCAGCGGCGCGCTCACGCGCCCGATGACCAGCAGCGCCGTGCTGACGGTCAGCAGCCCGATGCCCAGGGCGATTGTCCAGGTGTAGCGCAGCCAGCGCACGACGTTAGGCGTGGCGACGGAGCCAAGCACCAGGCCGATGCCCGCTGGCAGGAAGACCAGCGCCGCCAGCGCATATGGCTGGTGGAAGTAGTCCTGAACGAAGCGCGGGGCGATTGTCGCGATCACCGCGATCACCACGCCGGCGAGCGTCAGCTGCCAGGCGGCGATGTGCAGCGTCGCGTCCTGGCGGATGTAGCGCCATGAGGCGGCGATGTCGGAAAGAATGGTGCCCAGCTTGGCCTGGACTGATTCGGGTTTGGGGTGAGGCCCGCGCCGCCGCACGCCGCTGACCTCGGCCATCTCGTCCAGATCGGCGTGGGTCAGCTCGACAGCGCGCAGGTTAGCGGCGGGAATCGAGAGAATCAGCCCCGCGCAGACCAGGTAGAGCGCGGTGACGATAATGAAGAGGCTCACCACCGGCTCGATTGTCAGGTTCCCGATAGTGAACGGCGGAATCAGCACGAGCACCAGCGGGCCAAGGATGATAAGGCCAGCGGCCTGCGCGAGCGTGAAGGTGATGTTGAAGAGCGCCAGCGCGTTCATGAGATCATCGCGCCGCACCAGGCGCGGAATCGCGGCGCCTTCGGCGGGTGTGAAGAACTGCCCGACCATGGCGATGAAAAACGTCAGCGCGTACACCGGCCAGAGCGTATTGGGCGCGATGAGCAGTGTCAGCACGAAGATTCCGGAGGCCACCGCCCGCAGCGCGTTACTGACCCATAACACCATCCGCCGGTCGAAGCGGTCTACCAGCGCGCCGGCGGGAACGCTCAGGAAGAGCGCGGGCAGGCTGAACGCGACGACGGCGCCGCTGGTGGCGAGCGCGGAGTTGCTCACTGTTGTCACCAGCACGATCATGCCGTAGTTAGCGGCGTTCATGATTGTCTGCGAGATAATCTGGGCCATCCAGAGACGCAGAAATTGCCGGTTGCGAAAAAGTGAAGTATACCCGCGCACGCCGAGCGGGCCGCTATGGTTATTATGGGCTGGCCGCTTGCGAGCGGAATGGGCGGCGTCAGGAGACTGGTCCTGTCCGTTCGTGAAGGAATGCTCGCGTCTTTCTGGAGCGCGTCGCACGTCAGCCATGATGGTCATCGCTCACAATCATCGTGGGCGTCTGGGACGCTGGCCTGGCGGACCCTGAGCCACGCTCTACGATCATCTTGATACGCTTTTCCACTTCGCTGCGGGACAGCAATACACGGCGCCCACATCCAAGGCATCTCAGCCCAATATCGGCGCCAAGCCGCACCACCAGCCACTCATAGCTTCCACAGGGATGCGGCTTGCGCAAGCGCACGCGATCACCCAGACCGAGGTCAGCGTATTTCACGGTTCGCCTCCCTCCGCTGGCTCACCCGCCGGAGCGCCGTTCCCCTGGCCGGGAAGATATAGACCCTGTCGAGAGATATACGTGCGAACCGGATCAGGCGTGAGATAGCGCACGGGAAGCCCCGCCGCGACGCGCTCGCGCAGCCAGGTGGAGGAAATCTCCAGCTGGGGCGCGTCGAGCAGCGCCAGCCGCTCACGCAGGCCGGGCAGCTTCGCTTCGAGCCTGGCGAGCGCGCCCACCTCATCCGGTGTTCCAGGGCGGCGGGCGACAATCAGCGCGTCCAGTCGGGACAGCACGCCCACCGGGTCATGCCACTCCGGCAGGGAGAGCAGCATGTCCCATCCAATGATAAAACCGATCCAGACGTCCGCTCCCCAGCGGGCGCGCAGGATCGCCAGCGTGTCCGCCGTGTACGATGGCCCTGGCCGGTCAAGGTCAGCACGTTCAAGGCCGAAGCGCTCATTGTCCGCGATGGCCAGCCCGACCATCGCCGCGCGGTGGTGGACTGGGCTGAGCGCGCGCCCGCGCTTGTGCGGCGGATCAGCGGCCGGCGTAAACCAGACGCGATCGAGCCGCAGCCGCGCGGCGGCCTCCTGGGCGAGCGCCAGATGACCGATATGCGGCGGATCGAATGTCCCGCCTAGGATACCATACCTGACGCCTGCTCGCATGTGTAATCTGGCCCGCCTTTCCGTCGCCACGCTCTGGGGCGGCGCCCGCTAGAGCAACGCCTCAAGCTGGTCGAGGTACTGGCCGAACGTTTCGAGCGCCTGCTGGACGGGCTTCGGCGTCGAAAGGTCTACGCCAGCGTCGCGCAGCAGGTTGATGCTGTAGTCCGATGAGCCGGAGGACAAAAAGCGCTTGTAGCGCAGGACGGCGGGCTCGCCTTCGGCGATGATCTGGCTGGCGAGCGCGGCGGAAGCCGAGATGCCGGTGGCGTACTGGTAGACATAGAAACTGGAGTAGAAGTGGGGATGCGCGCCCACTCCACCTCGATCAGCTCGTCCACCGTCACCTCCGGGCCGTAATACCTGTCGTTCAGGCCCTTATAGGCCGTGCTGAGCAGCTCCGGCGTCAGCGCCTCACCCGCCTCGGCGCGCGCGTGCGTGTCGCGCTCGAACTCGGCGAAGAGCGTCTGGCGGTAGAGCGTTGTGCGGTAGGTCTCCAGCGCGTGGTTGATGACGTACAGCCTGAGCGCGCGGTCGTTGTGGTTCTGGAGCAGGTAGTGCGTCAGCAGCGCCTCGTTGAGCGTCGAGGCGACCTCAGCGACGAAGAGCGTATAGCTGCTGTAGGGATACGGCTGCGCGCCCCAGGTGAAATAGGAGTGCATGGAGTGGCCCATTTCGTGGGCCAGCGTAAACATGCTGTCCATGCTCTCCTGATAGTTCAGCAGCACGAAAGGCTGGGTGCCGTAGCTGCCCCAGCTATAGGCGCCGGATTTCTTGCCCTCGCTCTCCAGCGCGTCAATCCAGCGCGAGCTGAAGCCCTTGCGCATCGGCTCGACGTAGTCCGGGCCAAGCGGCGCCAGCGCGGCGGCCACCCGCTCCTGCGCCTCCATAAAGGAGACCTTGTACTCGACCTCGCGCGCCAGCGGCACATAGAGATCGTACATATGCAGGTCGTCCAGGCCCATCGCGCGCTTGCGAATGCGCAGATAGCGATGTAGAAACGGCAGGTTGGCGTCTACCGTCTCGATGAGGTTGTTGTAGACGCTCACGGGGATGTTAAGCGGATCGAGCGCGGCTTCGAGCGCCGAGCCATACTTGTGCGCGCGGGCGAAGAAGATGTCGCGCTTGACCTGTGAGGAGAGCGTGGCGGCGAAGGTATTGCGGAACTTGTTGTATGAGCCGAGCATCGCCTCGAAGGCCTCGCGACGGACAGCGCGGCTCTGGCTCTCCAGAAACTTTGCGCCGTAGTTGCCCTGCGTGAGCTGGACCAGCGCGCCGCTCTCGTCGTGGACCTGCGGCAGCTTCAGGTCGGCGTTGTTGAGCATCTCGAAGACGCGCTCCGGCGCCGAGCCAATCTCCGCCGCCTGGGCCAGCAGGCTCTCCATCTCCGCTGAAAGCACGTGCGGCCGCTCGTGGTTGATCTCATCGAGCTGGTGACGGTAGACCGCCAGCCCCGGCTCTTCGGCCAGGAAGGCGTCCAGCCGCTCCTGCGGGATGGCGAGGATCTCTGGCGTCATGTAGGCTGTGGCGGCGTTGAAATCGTTGGCGAGCGTCGTCACGCGGTCGGCGAGGCCCTGGTAGACGCTGTTGGCGCTATCCTCATGTAGGCGCATGTGGGCGTAGACGAACAGCTTGCCCAGCGCCTCGCCCGCGGCGTCGCGCGTGGTGAACGCTTCGAGCATCACAGCGGCGGACTCGCCCAAGCGTCCGGCGAAGGCCGCGACGCCCGGCAGCAGGGCCGAGACGCGGGTAAACTCCGCCTCCCAGGCGGCGTCGGTCGGGTAGATCGTGCTCAGGTCCCAGGTCAGCTCGACGGGTATCTCGGCGCGCTTTGGGAGCGATTGCGGGGTCGTCATGGCGTCGCCTTGTCCTCTCCAGTGTCCGTCTCAGGAACGCAGCGCTCAACATATAGAATGCGTGACGCTGACGCGTATTCTCACAGGCGTGCCGCGAAGATAGCCATCGCGAGGGCGCTTCGCGTGGCGTGTGGCATACTGGTTGTGTGAGGACCGCATGGAACAGACGCGCCGCGCGCTGGCATTTCTTCAGCGAGTTGTCTGACAGCAGTGTATCCCATGACGCCGGGCGGCTGCGCAACGTAGGCCAGGCGCGGAATAGAGGGAGCCGGATGTGACTGGACTGGAGGAGGCTGGTATCCTGACGCCGCTGCCGCGCGCGTTCTACGACCGCCCGACACTGGAGGTGGCGCGCGACCTGATCGGCAAGACGCTGCTGCGCCGCACGGCGGAAGGCCTGGCGGGCGGCGTGATCGTTGAGACGGAGGCGTATGTGGCGGCGATTGATCCCGCGGCGCACGCCTATCGGGGCAAGACGCCGCGCAACGCCTCGATGTTCGCCAGGCCGGGAACCGCCTATATTTACCGGTCGTATGGCGTCCACTACTGCCTGAACGTCGTCACGGAGACGGAGGGCGTGGCGGCGGCGGTCCTGCTGCGCGCCATTCGCCCAACAGTCGGTCTGGATCTGATGCGGCGGCGGCGTGGCCCGGGAATCAGCGACCGGGACCTGGCGCGCGGGCCGGGGCGGCTCTGCCAGGCGCTGGCGCTGACGACCGCCGATGACGGGGCCGATCTGCTGGGTGACGCCCTCTGGATTACGGAGACGCCAGACGCCAGGCCGCTGCCAATCGTCGCTACGCCGCGCATCGGCATCACCCAGGCGGCGGACTGGCTGTGGCGCTTCGCTGTCGCGGGTGAGCCGCATGTCTCGGCGCGCGGCGTCCGGTCCGGGACGGCGGGGAGAGAATAGGAGCGCCAGAGGCGCCCACGCGGCGCGCGCTATTCCCCACAATCCAGCAGCCACGGGAGCCAGGGACAATGCCAGAGCAGCGGTCAATTCAGCGATTACCAGTGGACGTGGCGGCGAAGATCGCCGCGGGCGAGGTCGTGGAGCGCCCGGCGTCGGTCGTCAAGGAGCTGGTGGAGAACGCGCTGGACGCTGGGGCGAGCGCCGTGCGCGTCGAGCTGGAGGGCGGCGGTCTGGACCTGATTCGCGTGGTGGATGACGGCGCGGGCATCGCGGCGGAGGAGCTGCCGCTCGCCTTCGAGCGCCACGCGACCAGCAAGATCGCCACGATAGACGACCTGGAGCGCATCCACACGCTGGGGTTTCGCGGCGAGGCGCTGGCGAGCGTCGCGGCGGTGGCGCGGGTAACGCTGGCCAGCCGGGCGCGTGGCGCGGCGGCGGGCGCGCAGATCACGGTGAATGAGGGGCGTCCAGGTCAGGCGGTTCCCTCAGGCGCGCCTGAGGGAACGAGCGTCACCGTGCGTGGCCTCTTCGCCTCCGTTCCCGCGCGGCTCAAATTCCTCAAGACGAAAGTGACCGAGACTGGCCATGCCATCAAGATCGTCGAGCAATACGCGCTGGCCTATCCTGGTGTGCGCTTCACGGCGCTTAGCGAGGGTCGCGAAGTCTTCAGCACGACTGGCGATGGCTCACTGCTGAACGTCATCATCGCTGTCTACGGTCTGCGCGTCGCGGAGGAAATGGTCCCCATCGGCGACACGGCGCTGGGCGAAGTGGGAGTGGACGCGGAGCCTGACCCTGACCGCCCGCGCATCAGTGGCTACGTCAGCCGCCCCACCTGTTACAAGGCGACACGGCAGTATCTCTCGTTCTTCGTCAACGGGCGCTGGGCGCAGAGCCGCGCGCTGAGCTACGCCGTGGAGGAAGCCTATCACTCGCTGCTGCTCACCGGGCGCCATCCCGTCGCGGTGATCAACATCGCGCTTGACCCCTGGCTGCTGGATGTCAACGCCCACCCGGCCAAGACCGAGGTCAAGTTCCTGCGCGAGCGGCAGGTCTATGCGGCGGTCCTGCGCGCCACACGCGCGGCGGTGATCGAGACCGCGGCGCCGCCGGAAGTGTCCGCGCGGGTCTTCGCCGCGCCCGCCTGGGAGCCGGTGGGCCTGAGTGGTGTGGAGACGCGCTGGGCCGCGCCTGTGTCCGCCGCGCCGCTCGATGGCG
>JAKAIY010000035.1 GCA_021814145.1 Chloroflexota bacterium | reverse complement strand
GATCTCATCCGCCAGTCGGCTGAACGTTCATGGGCGGGGTCGAGCATCGCCGCCGGGCTGGCCCGCGTCGCGGACGCCTGTGACGCGCGCGTGGCCGCGGCAGCGCAAGCCCTCTCCCTCATTCCCGCCCCGCCAGAGCTGCACATCCATGGCGACTTCCAGCCGCACAACCTCGCCTTTCGTGGCTCCGCTGTGTCCGCGCTCTATGACTTCGACGCCGCACGCTGGGAACAGCGCGTCTATGAGCTCGCCTACGCCTTGCTCTTCTTCACCGGCCTCCGCTGGAGCGATGACGAGCCGCTCACTCCACCGCGCGTAGATGATGGCCTTGATGTCCTGCTCGCGCATCGCTTCCTTGTCACGTATGGCCGCGAGGCGCCACCCAGCGAGGACGAGGCTCCGCTCGTCGCGGACGCGCTCGCCCTCGTGTTTCCGATCGCCTTCGCCAATGGTGTCGCTGAAGACCTTGTCTTCGCTGATGACTTCGCGGATACCCCAGAGGAGGAAGACGCGCTGGCCCGCCTCGCCTGGGCTGACCGCTTCTGGATATGGCTAGACCGTTATCGCCCCACGCTCGCTGAAGCCTGGGAGAACAGCTGAAGTCTTACGCCAGCAGCGGCGTCACTACTGCCTGCTCCCAGCCCGTAACTTCAATGCCATCTGGCAGAAGCAGCACATCAACTTCTGTGCGAAGCCCCAGCCCCTCATCGGGCAGATACACGCCTGGCTCCATGCTTACGCATGTGTTAGCGAGCAGCGGTCGCGTATCATGCGTCTCGTAGTTATCCAGGTGCGCGCCGTTTCCATGCACCCGCGACCCAATGTTATGCCCCGTCCGGTGAATGAACGAATCGCCCAGCCCTGCCCGCGCCACTACCGCGCGCGCGGCGTCATCCACCTCACAGCCCTCAACGCGCGCTCCGCGCTCGAATCGCTCCCGCAGCAACGCCACCCCAGTGTCACGCGCCTCGCGGATCACCGCGAACACCTGGGCGATCCGCTCTGGCGTGCGCTCACCCAAATACGCCATCCATGTATAGTCCGCGAAAACGTTTCCCGGCCCTTCCAGAGGCGCGCTGAAATCTAGCAGCAACAAGTCCCCATGACGCAGCGGCGAGTTCCGCTCCGCTGTTGGGCTATAGTGAGGGTTGGCGGCGTTGCCATTCACGGCGACAAGTGGCAGCTCGTCCACCTCCACACGCAGCCCTGCCGTCCGCATCAACTCTGTGAGGCGCCGCTGGACGTGAAGCTCGGTCAGGTCGTCTTCCGCGAGCAACCGCTCCCTTGTCCATGCGAGCGCCGCGTCACCCGCCTGCCGCAGCGCCTCGCCCGCGCGCCGGTGGCTATCGAGTTGCGCTGGCGTCAGCGTCGCCTCGAAACGCTGGGCGAAATTCGCCGACGACACGACTTCAGGTCCTAGCCCGCGAACCAATTCGACCGTGCCCGCGTCCACAAGAGAGCAGTATGGATTCGCGTTCTGAGGCACATACTCCATCGCGACGCGACGCGCTCCTGAGAGGGTCTCGCTCACGATGCTCTGATATTCTCGCCAGGTGCGGTAGATACGCTGGCGCCCAGGAAGGCTGGCAAGCGCATGCGATTCCACCGCGCTGACAATCGCCACCGGATCACCCACGCGCGGAACATAATACATCCAGCGGCGGGAAAAGAACGCCTGCTCAGGCAGCCCAAGGATGCGGTGCGCGATGGCGTTCGAGCGCCGGAAATCGAAGAACAGCCAGCCATCGAGCCGCTCTTCATTCAGAGCCGCTTGGAATGCGGTAATATCAGGCATCTTTCGTGCTCTCCCTGTTAGTCGCGCTCTGCGCGCGGGTTATTCGTCGCCGTCACGCATGGCTATATCACCAGATGGCTCACCTGGCGCATTGTATGCCCCAGCGCGACCGTGGCTCTGCCGTAGCCGTAAACCTCTCCTACGGTAAAGCGTCATCAACCAGAGAGGGGATACAGCGCGCCCAATCATAGTTCGCTCGTTCTGTTTCGAACGCGCCCAAAATCACCCGTGTTTGACGCCAACTCGAGCGCCCGGCCACAATATACAGCAAAGTGGCTCCAGGGTTGATGTATCAGGAAGCGCGGTTTTTCGGCGCCGGATGTGGTGTGGCGTAGGGTTCCATGATGAGAAAGGAGCGCGGTAACCTCGCTGCGATAAGGCGCGCGACAACGTAGAGCGCGTCTACCACGAGGCGCCGCGAAGAGGCGTGAAGCTAGAAGATCGTCCTGTTCTTACCATACGAGAGCTGAGCGATACGGCCAGCCGCGTGATCACAAACGTCGAGCGCGTCATCGTTGGCAAGCAAGAAGCCGTACGACTCACCCTAATCGCGGTGCTCTGTGGCGGACACGTTCTCATCGAGGATGTGCCTGGTGTCGGCAAGACAACCCTCATGAAGTCCATCGCGCGCTCCATCGGCTGCGGCTTCAAGCGTATTCAGTTTACGCCTGATCTCTTGCCCAGTGATGTCACAGGCGTATCCATTTTCAACCAGCGCACCTCCCAGTTCGAGTTCCGCCCTGGCCCTATCATGAGCCAGTTCGTGCTGGCCGACGAAATCAATCGCGCGACGCCCAAAACCCAATCAGCGCTGTTGGAGGCGATGGAAGAAGCCCAGATCACAGTGGATGGCGAAACCCATCATCTGCCTCACCCATTCCTGGTCATGGCGACCCAGAATCCCATCGAGTACGAGGGCACGTTTCCCTTGCCCGAGGCCCAGCTTGACCGCTTCATGCTCAACATTCACCTCGGGTATCCTGAAACTGGCGATGAAGTCTCGATCCTCGACCGGCAGCAACGACGCCATCCACTCGAAGACCTCGACGCCGTGCTAACGCCCGAGCAGCTTGTCGCGATGCAGTCCCGCGTGCGCGAGATCACCGTCAAACAGGAAATCCGTGAATATATCGTCAACCTGGTTTCCGCTACGCGCAAGCACCAGCACGTCTACCTGGGCGCCAGCCCCCGTGGCTCGCTGGCCCTCTTTCAGGCGTCGCAGGCGCGCGCAGCGCTGGATGGCCGGGACTATGTCGAGGCGGATGATGTGAAGACGCTGCTAAAGCCTACTCTCGCGCACCGCATCATCCTCCGTCCCAACCTGCGACGCGATGACGTCACCACCGACACCGTGCTAGATGAAGTGTTATTGATGACGCCCACTCCTGGCGGTCCGGCGTCGCTGATCGCGCGCGGCTAATTCGCTACGAGCGCCGAAAGGGCAGCGCTATGCGTCCCTGGCAACTCATCACCCTGATCCTGATCCTTGGCGCCCTTGCGGTCGTTTACGGCTGGAAGCCCTTCTGGGTGCTGTTCTACGCCCTGGTCATCGCATTCGCGCTGGCGGTCACGTGGCTCGCGTTTAGCGTTCGCGGCCTCAAATTCGTACGCGCCTCCGTTAGCGCGCGCGCTCAGGTCGGTGAACGCATTGAAGAGCGCCTGGCGCTTGAGAACCACTCATGGATTCCCAAGCTCTGGGTTCAGATCGCTGACGCCTCTACGCTGCCCGGGCGCCACGCTGGCTATGTCTCCAGTGTTGGCCCACGCCAGCGTATTTCCTGGCGCGCGCGCACACTTTGCCGCCAGCGTGGACGCTATACGCTTGGCCCTGTCACCGCTACAACAGGTGACCCGCTCGGACTCTTCCGGCGTGAGCTGGTTCTCTCACAGGCTACACCGCTGCTTGTCTTGCCCAGCGTTCTTCCTCTGCGTGAGTTCTCGCTCTTCGCGGGCATGATGCCGGGGAGGGGTCGTGGCTCGCAACGCTCACTCCACACCTCCACCAATGCTGTCACGGTACGCAATTACGTCCCTGGAGACGCGCTAACGCGCATTCACTGGAACAGCACCGCGCGCCACGGTCAGCTAATGGTCAAGGAGTTTGACCTCGATCCCACCATTGATGTCGTCCTGCTGCTCGATCTGGATAGTGACGCGCAGGCGGGCGAGGGAGAAGAATCAACCGAAGAATATGGCGTAACGGTCGCCGCCAGCCTGATGTCGTTCCTCCTTCAGCGGCGTGAGCTCGCTGTCTCACTCGATGTTCCAGGGCCGCACGGTGTCCTGCTGCCGCTCGATCGCGGCGAGCGCCAGATAGACCGCGCGCTTGAGGCGTTGGCGATTGTGCGCGCGAAAGCCCGCGCCCCGATCTCCGCCTCGCTGGCTGAAACTGAATTGCGGCTCTCGCGCAATAGCGCGCTCATCCTCATCACGCCCTCGACGGAGCTTGACTGGCAGCGACAGCTCTCGTTCCTGCGTCGCAGGGGAGTTCACCCTTTCGTTATCCTGCTTGATCCGAGCGGCTTTGACCCGCGCCGGGGCGGTGTCAGCCGCGTTGAAGAAGCGCTTGGTATGGGGGGAATACCTTTCGTCACGATCCAGCGCGGCGCTGATATCTCTGCAGTTCTGGAACGATCGGCTTCCTGAGCGAACAAACACGCAAAAATAGATTTGCTCACCAGCGTCGCTGACGCGAGCGGAAAAAGGAGACCGCGAAGATGCGTGACTCAATGGAAATAGAAAGCCAGAACGAGCATCCGCGCGTCCCGCTTCTGCCTGAGTGGCTCTCGGCGCTTCTTCCACGCGATGGCTTGCTCACCTTCCTGCTGACCTTTGCGATTATCTATATCACTGTTGTCAGCATCCAGACAGTGCGCCCGGTTTGGGCTGACGGCCTACAAATCCTGACTCCGGCCATGCTCTGCGGCGTTGGCGTCGGCTACCTCGCCATAAAGCAAAATTTCATCCGTGGCAACCTGATGCACCTGCTAGCGCTCATCGCTGGATGTCTCGCCTCCTTCTTCCTGACCTCCAAAGCTGTGCTGGCCGGCAATAACGCTCAGCTGCTCAACAACATCACCTTCTGGCTGCGGCGCTCACTGATCAATCAACAAGTCAGCACAGATAATAGCGTCTTTGTCCTGTTTCTGACCCTGCTTACATTCTTGCTGGCGTATCTGACCATCTGGCTCGTATTCGTCGCGCGCCGCCCCTGGCTCGCGCTGGTCGCCAACGCGGTCGTGCTGCTCATTAATATGAATCAGTCCGCTTCTGACCAGTTCTATTTCCTGATTGTCTTTCTCGTTGTCACACTGCTGCTGCTGGTGCGGTTCGCCCTCGCTGAAAACATCCGTCAGTGGCGTCATATCGGGTTGCGGTTCTCGCCTGACCTTGGCTGGGACTTCATGCAGGCGGGCGCGATCTTCGCCGTCATCGTCGCGGTGGCGCCGAACCTGCTGCCTTTTACGCAACCGAACCAGACCTTGCTCACCTATCTAACCTCTGACCAAAGTCCGATCATGCAGGCGCAGCAGCGGTTCGGAAACCTCTTCAGCGGCGTCAACGGCAAAGGCTCGGGCTTCTACAGCTTCTTCGACAGCAACCTCCAGCTTGTTGGATCTGTCTACCTTCCTGATACCCCTATCCTGCGCTATACACTTCCCAATAGCGCCCAGGGTGATGGCTCCCAATACCTCATCACCGAAGCCTTCTCAACCTACGATGGTGTCGGAAACTGGCAGCGCGATCAGGCCATCGAGCAAGGCTTTGCGGCGAATCAGACTTTGCCTCCTTCCACGAGTGTCTATCAGCTTGACGCTTACCGCATTACCTTCCTCGCCACGCCATCTGGCGGAGAGCGCTATATTTTCGCCCCAGGCAGTGGCGCCGCCTCATTCAGCATACCGAGCGCCAGCCTGATAAGCGTCAACACGCGAGAGCCAATCACCTGGTTCGCCCAATCGCCGCTGCTCACGGGCTCGACCTATACCGCCACTGGCTATGTGTCGAGCGCTACGGTCAGTCAGCTACAAAGCGTTCCTTATCCCGCCGCTGCGGAATCCTCGGGCGCGGGTAGCCCGTATCCACCAGAAATCCTGTCGGAATACCTGCCCCAGGACGAGACGCTTGACCCGCTCATTATCTCTACCGCCAAACGGGTAACCCAGGGCTCGACCAGCATGTACGCCGCCGCCACCGATATTGAGCAGTACCTGCGCCAGAATTTCACCTACAATGCGCACAATCCCAATCCTCCCTCCAATGAAGACGCGACCGTCTGGTTCCTCCAGCGCAAGGAGGGGTTCTGCACGTTCTTCGCCAGCGCAATGGCGTTGATGGGCCGGGCGCTGGGCATGCCCACGCGCATCGTGAGCGGCTATGCCGCTGGATCCTATGATACGAAGACGGATAGCTACGTTGTGCGCGGCACTCAGGCCCACACATGGACCCAGGTTTATTTTGGTCAGTATGGCTGGATCAACTTTGAACCAACCGCCACCTTCAGCCCGTTCGTCCGCCCTATCGCCAATAGCCAGGCCAACGGCTCGCAAGGCCCCGCGCAAACCCCTGTCGCAACGCCGGGGCTCGCTCAGCGTGGCAGGAGCCAGGGTAACACATCGCTGTCGTCAGTCGGCTCGGCGAATGGCGCCAGCGCCATCGCTACCATCACGCTGAACCTTGGCATCCTGGCTTTGATCGCCTTGCTGATCGCTGGCGCCACCACGCTCTGGTGGCGCTCACTCTTCAAGAGCTACTCTCCAGTCGCGCGTGGATTCGCGCGCCTTGTCATGCTCGGCGCATGGGCGGGAATCAGGCCGAAACGCTCGCAGACGCCGCGCGAGTATGCCAGGCAGCTTGCCGAGGCCGCGCCAGTCCAGCGTGAGGCGATTGAACGGGTTGGGGCGCTCTACTCGCGCGAACGCTGGGGGAATCCGCTCACCCCTACCGAGGTAGCGGCGAGCGCGCGGCTATACGACCAGGGGCGTCGCGCGCTGCTCACAGCCATCACACGCCACGCCAGGCAAGCGCCCGCGCGGCTCCTGCGTCGTGTTTCCCGGCTCTCGCGCTCCGGGCGAATTCCGGCGACTCGCGCGTGAACGCTCCCGCCACGCCACCCTCACACTTCCGGCTACGGGGAAAGCGCGCGGAAAGTGTATAGTACATATTCAGTCCACCACTCGAGAGTCAGGGAGTGGGTACGCTCTCGCCGCATCACTCATCCTTCTCGGGGACGCCTTACCGCGCCATCCGCGGCCTATTACGCAACCGAGGTACAGCAATGTCCGATGCGCTATCCGGCGCCCAGCAAACAGCGACTTCCGGCCAGAGCGGCCCGCTTCCTCCCGAGGAAACGACACTCACCCTGCTAGACGGGCATGCGCTGTTCCACCGCGCCTTTCACGCTTTCCCCGAAGAGATGAGCACAGCATCCGGAGAGGCGACCAACGCTGTCTTCGGCTTTACCCGCATCCTGCTCGACATTTACCGCTACATCCGTCCCAAATATCTGGCCATTGCCTTTGATCGCCCCACGCCAACATTCCGTCATCAGGATTACACACCCTACAAGGCGCACCGGCCGTCGTTGCCTGACTCCATGCGGGCGCAGTTCCCGCGCGTGCGCGAGATTGTCCGCGCGTTCAACATTCCAGTCTATGAACTGGACGGTTACGAGGCTGACGACATCCTGGGGACACTCGCGCGACAGGCTAACGCGCGAGGTGTGCATGTCGTGATCGCCACCGGCGACCTTGACACCCTCCAGCTGGTCAATGACATGACACGTATAACCTTCGCTCGCTCGCCACGCCGTGGTGACTTCGAGTACTACGACGTCGCCGCCGTCGAGCGTCGCTATGGCTTCCCCCCGCCACGCATCGTGGACTATAAGGCGCTGGTTGGCGATACCTCGGACAATATCCCGGGCGTGCCTGGCATCGGACAGAAAACCGCGACCAGGCTCATCCAGGAGTACGGCACGCTTGAAACAATCCTCGAACATCTCGACGAGCTTCCGCCACGCACAAAAGCCGTTCTGAGCGAGCACCGCGCTCTCGCCATCCAGAGCAAATTCCTGGCGACCATCGTCACAAATGCTCCTGTGACGCTTGACCTGGAAGTCTGTCGGGCGCTTGACTATGAGCCGGAACAGGTGCTTGACCTCTTCCGTCAGCTCGAGTTCTTCAGTCTGGTAGACCGGTTGCCGCGCCGCGCTGAGAACATTTCCGCCCCATCGCCACGCCCACAGCTCCCAGGCGAAGCCTCGCCCGCCGCCACTCCTGGCGACGCCGCCGCCCAACTTAGCCTCTTTGACGAATCCGCGCTGGAAGCGCTGGTTGAAACCGGCGCGACGGAACTGGCGGGACGCCCCATCACCCTGCCTCCCCGCCCGCCAGCCACCGGCCCTGGCGCCACCAACACCCTTACCATCGAGTCACCCGAAGCGCTGGCTACACTCTCCCGCACTCTCGCATCCGCGCCGCTCTTCTCCTTTGACCTGGAAACTGACTCACAGAACGAGCGCCACGCGCATATCGTCGGCCTGGCCTTCTCAATGGGAGCAGGAGAGGCTTACTATATCCCCGTCGGGCACCTCTCAACCAGTGACGCGAGCGCCACGAGACAGCTCCCGCTTGCCCAGGTCCTCGACAGTCTGCGTCCCATCCTGAGCGCCCCCAACCGGCCAAAAGTCGGACATAACGCCAAGTTCGACATCATGGTGCTGGCGAAACATTCCATATGGATGGAGGGCCTCATTTTCGACACAATGGTTGGAGCGTACTTACTCAGTCCCGGCAGGCGCGGACTCGGTCTCAAAGACCTGGTGTTCGAAACACTGGGATTTATCATGACGCCAATTACCGACATCATTGGAACTGGAAAGACCCAAATCTCAATGGCCCAGGCCCCAATCCCCACAGTCGCAGCCTACGCGGGGGCCGACGCAGACATGACACTACGGCTCTATCATGCGCTGCGTCCTCAACTCGAAGCGCGAGAGTTGCTTCCGCTCATGGAGCGTGTCGAGACACCTCTCATACCAGTTCTCGCGCGTATGGAACTGTCAGGTATCCTGATAGACCCCGACTTCCTGCGTCAGATGGGAGCCGATCTGGAAGAGCAGCTCAGCGCGCTCGTCTCTGACATCTATGAGGCTGTCGGTCACCAGTTCAACGTCAACTCCACCAAACAGCTTGGCGAAGTGCTCTACGACCAGCTCAAGCTTCCACCCGCACGCAAGACCAAAACGGGATATTCTGTAGACGCCGAATCTCTCGAAGCGCTGCGCGGCTCGCATCCCGCTGTGGACAATCTGCTGGAGTACCGCCAGCTCGCCAAGCTCAAGTCCACCTATGTGGACGGCCTGCTGGAGTTGATGGATCCTAAAACGCACCGGATCCATACGTCTTTCAACCAGACTATCGCGAGCACTGGGCGCCTGAGCTCTTCGAATCCGAACCTGCAGAACATTCCGGTGCGCACCGAAGTCGGACGCCGTATCCGCCGGGCTTTTATCGCCGACCCCGGCTTCCAGCTACTCACCGCCGACTATTCGCAGATTGAGTTGCGCATCCTGGCGCACATCACGGGTGAACCCAGCCTTGTCGCCGCCTTCGAGGATGACGAAGACATTCATGCCGCGACCGCCGCGCAACTCTTCCGTATACCACTCCGCCAGGTAACACCGGATCAGCGCCGGCTCGCCAAAACGGTCAACTTCGCTGTGCTCTACGGTCAGTCCGCCTTTGGCCTGGCGCGTGTGACTGGTATGACCAACAGTGAGGCGGCCGAGTTCATCCGCAATTATGAGAAGACCTTCCCGCGTGTCCACCAATATGTGGAAGAGACCCTCTTCCAGGCGCGCACCCAAGGCTACGTCCAGACGCTACTGGGTCGCAAGCGGTATTTGCCCGACATGGCGGGCTTGCAGGCGGCGCAACGCCAGGCGGCCGAGCGTGAAGCGATCAACATGCCCATCCAGGGAACCAACGCCGATATGATCAAGATCGCCATGATTCACCTGGATGACGCGCTCCGATCACGTGGCTCGCGCACGCGGATGATCCTGCAAGTCCACGATGAGCTGGTGCTGGAAACCCCTGATGAGGAGCTAACCCCCATCAGCGCGCTTGTGCGCTCATGCATGGTGGAAGCGCTCACACTGCGCGTCCCCATCAAGGTCGAGATGAAAGTCGGGCGCAACTGGTACGATGTCCAGCCTCTAAACCTTGGCTGACGAGTCAAACCCCGGCTGCGCCTCGGCGCCGCGCGACTCAATATCAGCAGACCGTTCATCATCCAGGAAGCGCCCGATCAGCCGCAGCGAAAGTCCTAGCGCGATGATGACCCCGGCGTTGACGCCTAGCTCGATCATTGAGTCGAGGAACTGCTGCGCCGTCAGCGTCTGGAAATTTATCACTGACAGCCGGGCGCCTACGGCCAGCACGCCTCGTGTCGCGGAAATAATGCCAATGAACAGGAACGGCTTGAGCGTTGTCGCGCGTGTCCTGAGGTAGTGAACAATGGTGCCCATCACCTCCATAATGATGAGTGTCAGGAGCAAATCGCTGACGAGAGTAATGAGCGCCGTGGCTGCCGACAACTTGCCTACCGATGGATCGGCGAAGAGGCTAGTGACAGAGCCTGAGCTAATTATCCACAGACTATACGCGAATTTGGCGATGCCATAACACAGTGACGCAATCGCCGCGATCAAGAAACTCGCGCCTACCATCGCGTAGACGGCTGAATCAGTAAATTCCAGGAAACGTATAAACCGGGCATTTCCCCATGTCGCGCGCTGGGGTTTATCAGGTTTAGCCAGCATATTCGCCATGCGCATTCCTCCAAATTGGCGCAAACAGCGCGCCATACCCTCGCCAGATAGTGAATTGAGGAACAGAAGCCCCTCCACATCCGGATGTGGAAGGGGCTCCATCAAGAAAAGGGTCAGATCAGCCGCTAGCGGCGGTATGGAGCCGCTGGGTGATCGAGTTGTCCCGCGCGCGCCTTGCGGTCATGCTGGATATGGCGGTACACATACAGACCAGCGAGCGCCAAAAACACCGCGATGATCGCGATATCCAGCCCGTGGAAGATCGTGCTCAGTTCGGTTATCTTCTGCTGCAAGGCTGGCCCGAACAGATAGCCAACATACGCCAGCGCGAAGGTCCAGGGCAACGAGCCAAGGAAGGTGTACAGCATGAACTTGCCGAAGTTCATCCGCGAGATTCCCGCTGGCAGCGAGATATATGTCCGCACAACGGGGAGCAGTCGTGAGAAAAACGCCACGGATGAGCCATACTTGGCGAACCAGCGATCAGCCCGGTCAGAGTCCGCCTGTGAGATGAGGATATACCTACCATAGCGCAGAACCAGTGGCCGCCCGCCTGCCGCGCCAATCCAGTAAGCGACCGCCGAGCCAATGAGGCACCCCATCGCGCCAGCCAGCGCGACGCCCACCAGATCGAGTTTTCCGGTTGAAGTCGCCATGCCAGTCGTGACAAAAAGGCCCGCGAGCGGCATCACGATCTCACTTGGTAGTGGGATGAGACAGCTCTCCAGCGCCATCGCGAGCACGATGCCGATATACCCGGTTGCGATATACCACTGCGAAATAAGATTGAAGAGCGCCTGCTCCACTTGGTACTCCCTTCCTGACGCTGGAGCCATCCATTGTGAGGTCTGGCAATGAGGATGGATCAGCCGCGCCACCTGTCCTGGTCAGCTTGATAGTACAGGAACAGCGCCGCCGTGAGCGTAGCATAGGAGGGTCCAAAGTGACAAGCAGTCCTGCCTGATGGTCACGTAAAAAGAGCCGCGCTGTTGAGGCGTGGCCCTAATTGAACACGCTAGTGAAAATTAGCACTGGCGGTAGACCGCGATCACTTTGCCTTGCACGCGCCACTCACGATCCCACTCCGCCGCGTTCACATAGATCGGGGAATGCGCTGAGTTCGCGGGCTGGAGGCGAATGCGCCCTGTTTCACGATAAAGGCGCTTCAGCGTGGCGGCGCCACCCTCAGTGGTCGCGTTGATGTGGGTCGCGACAACGATTTCGCCATCGTGGATGGTCGCTTCAGGGTCAATCAGCACGAAATCGCCATCGGCGATGTGGTCATTAATCATCGAATCGCCTTTGACACGCAGCACAAACGCCTTCCCGGTCGTGTGAGCGCCTATATCCAGCGTCTCTCGTTCACTGTCTGGATAATGGTCAATCGGTTGGCCCGCGGCGATCGTGCCAGCGATCGGCACGCCATAGCCGACCGGCTCATGCAACCGGATGCCACGGCTCTTGCCACGCACGCGTGTGATGAAACCCTTGCGTTCGAGCGCTGAGAGATGATGGTCCACATGCCCTGTTGAGCGAATGTCAACCGCCTGGCCAATCTCACGATTCGTCGGCGGCCTTCCCTCACGCAGAATGTAATCGTGGATGAAGCTCAAAATTCGCTGTTGTATTTCCGTTGGGGTATCCTGCATCGAGCGGCTCCTCTGGTAGCCTCATCGAACGCTCGCGGCGCAAGCGGGTTACATGCTGATTATTGGAACTGTCGTTCTATATGGTATCAGAGTGGGTGTAACATGTCAACAGAATGGTAGAGTTTCGGTTCGAACTGATAACTCCCCCACAGCGACACCGGGGGCTTCCGTTCCAAATCATGAGACGGCCTACTGTGACAGACACGCGCCATTCTGTTCCTGCGTAGGTGCTGATATACTGACACAGGCGACGCAGGCGAGCCGCCCAGCGCTTTGACAGGCGCCCAGCGCGGGGCGGGTGAGCATGTGACGGCGGCGACACGCAGTGATGGTGAAAGGGGAGACGCTTCGATCCGCGTGGTATGCGCGCGAAGCGAGAGACAGCATGGATTTCGGACTCAAAGGCAAGACCGCGATTGTTACCGGGGCAAGTCAGGGAATCGGCCGCGCCATCGCTCACGCGCTCCACCAGGAAGGCGCTACTGTCATGATGGTCGGACAGAGCCGCGCACGCCTCGAACAGGCCGCGCGCGATCTCGGACCCGGTGGCGCGCCCGCTCACATACAGATCGCCGACCTCAGCTTGCTGGCGGAGATTGAACGTGTCGTCGCAGAAGCTCTCCGCCTGATGACGCATGTGGACATTCTGGTGAACTGCGCCGCGCGCACCAGGTCTGGCGGATTCCTCACCATGAGTGACGCCGACTTCCAGGAAGCCTGGCAGATCAAGGGTCTGGGCTATGTCCGCCTCGTGCGCGCTGTCGCGCCACATATGATTGAGCGCGGCGATGGGCGTATCGTCAATATCATTGGCAGCGCCGCCCGCACCCCCGCGGCAGACTTTATCCCCGGCGCGATGGTCAACGCGGCGCTCGTCAATTTTACCCGCGGCGTCTCGCGCGAACTCGCGCGCCACAATGTCCGCATCAATTCTATCAGCCCGGGCTGGACGCTGACCGAGCGGCAGCAGCGCAGCTTCGAGATGGAAGCCATGGCGCAAAACATCCCGCTCAACCAGGCGCTAGAGCGCGCGGCCATGACCATCCCACTCGGCAGGCATGTCAGCATGGAAGAGATCGCCACCATGACGCTCATGCTCGTATCTGATCTCACGCCCGGGCTGACCGGAGAGGATATTGTCATAGATGGTGGCATGACCCCATCCATCTGACGCGCCGCCTCCTTGCGTCATCGGCCAACGCCCCGTATAATGGCGGCGGGAAGGTGGGAGCGGCCTCGACCGTCCGAGAGATGCGCTATCAACGCGCAGAGACGATACTGGCGCGCTCGCGCATTCCCTCCACAAGCTGAAAACAGGTATCAAGCCTGGCTAGAGGAAGGGAAGAGTCGTTTTCCATGGAACTGAATGGCGTCCAGAGTTTCTCATCCGCCCCCCAAACCGTATGGGATGCGCTACATAATCCGTCGGCGCTTCAAACTGCCGCCAGCGTCGCCGATGTCAAGTGGAGTGACAGCGCGGTCACCGCGA
This sequence comes from Chloroflexota bacterium, assembly GCA_021814145.1. Taxonomy (GTDB): domain Bacteria; phylum Chloroflexota; class Ktedonobacteria; order Ktedonobacterales; family JADMIN01; genus JAKAIY01. Next base: position 14,740 of record JAKAIY010000035.1, on the reverse strand, counting down.
CCGTCACGCTGCCGTCCATTGCTGGCCCGTTCGCTGGCACACGCACAGTGCAGGGCCAGGTCAGCGAAAACACGCCTCCCAGCCATATGAAGATCACCTTGAATCGTGGACCGGTCAACGCCACCGCGACAATTGATCTGGCGGCTGAAGGGACAGGCACGAAGCTCACCTATTCCGTCAACGCGGCCGTTTCCGGGCCAATGGGTCCGATGGTTGAAACCATGGGAAAGCCTCTCATCGAGGGCCAGCTCAAGCAGTTTTTCGAAAAGCTGGCGCAGTCAATGTAGCGCCCGCGAGAACGTTTCCGCGAAAGGACGGCTCACCACTGAGCCGTCCTTTCCCATACTGGCCATACGCGATGGATGGGGCTCGAAGGCGTGATTTCATACGCAACGAGGTTCTCTCGTGCGCGCCAAGGAGCGGATTGCGATGAATCTACAGCCAGTCTCAGGTGTCAGGGTTGACTTAGACGCGCCGGCCCGGATGCGCGATGGCGTGACCCTGCGCGCCAACATCTACCGTCCAGACGATGGTGGCGCAAGCGCGCATCCCGTTCTCCTGACACGCATGCCCTACGGCAAGGACCTTCCCATCGGCGCAAGCGTACTGGATCCCGTTCAGGCGGCCCGGCGCGGCTACATCGTTGTCGTACAGGACGTTCGCGGCGCTTTCGCTTCCGAAGGTGACTGGTATCCTCTGCTTCACGAAGCCGCTGATGGAGTAGATACGGTCGCGTGGGCCGCCCAGATTCCCGGCTCAAATGGCTCCGTCGGCATGTATGGCGCCTCCTACTTCGGTCAGACACAGTGGGCCGCCGCCAGTGCGGGCGCGCCGGCCTTGCGCGCGATGGCTCCCATGATTACCTGGGCGGATGGCGAAGAAGCCGCCTTGCGTGACGGTGTGTTGGAATGGGGCACGCAGGTCAGCTGGCTCCTCCAGCAAGGGCTGGCCCAAATGTTCCGCCGTTATCCGTCAGACCCCCAGGCGCTGGGAAAAGCGGTCTATAGCGTCACGCAAGCCTACGACTCTCTGGTGAGCGGAAACTACGAGCGCCTCCCACTGGACCAGTATCCCGCGCTCCTTGCGCTCGATCTCAACGCGCCACTCGCTGACACCATTCGCGCGCGCGATACAGGCGATTACAATGGCCTGCCACACGGCCCGCAGAACTACGACCGCATCGCGCTTCCCATGATGCATATTAGCGGCTGGTACGATGTCTTTCTCAAGGGAACGCTCAAGAACTATACAGAAATGCGCAAGCGCGGCGCCCCGGGGCAGAGCCTCATCATTGGTCCCTGGACACATGGCAGGGTAGATCCGCTCATCGGTGACATCTACTTCGGCATGGCGTCATCTGGCGCGCTGATGGATTACCAGATTGATCTGATGTCCTTGCACCTCCAGTTCTTCGATCGCTGGCTCAAAGGCCAGCAGCCCTCCCCATTTGACCGTCAGCCACCTGTGAAATACTTCCTCATGGGCGCCAATATCTGGAAGACCGCCGGATCATGGCCGCCAGAGGGCTTCGCTGAGCAGCGCTGGTATCTCCACAGCGGCGGCCGCGCCAATACCGCCTCTGGTGACGGCGCCCTCAGCCCGTTCGCTCCACAGGCTGAGCCAGCCGACGGCTATACCTATGACCCGGCCAATCCGACACCGACTATCGGCGGCGCGACGCTGCTGCATAGCTTCTACCGCGCTGGCCCAATTGATCAGACCCCAATCGAGCGCCGCGCGGACACACTTGTCTACACCTCCAGTGCGCTGGAGCGCCCTCTTGAGGTAACAGGGCCAGTCACCGTCACGCTGCATGTCGCGTCCGACGCGCCCGACACCGATTTTGTCGCGCGCCTGGTGGATGTCTATCCCGACGGGCGCGCCATTCCATTGACCGATGGCGTTACACGCATGCGCTACCGGAACGGCCTCGAGACGCCCGCCAGTCCCATGGAACCAGGCGCCGCCTACATTATCACGGTTGATCTGTGGGCTACCGCTAATACCTTCCTGCCTGGCCATCGCATCCGGCTGGATGTGACAAGTAGCAGCTTCCCTCGCTGGGAGCGCAACCTCAACACTGGCCAGTCGAATGCGACGACTACCGCCATGCGACCTGCCCGACAAACAGTGCTGCATGACGCCGGTCACCCTTCCTACGTCTCATTGCCTGTCGCGCTCGGTAGCCCTGCGTAATGGCGACTCTTCAAGCCCAAATAAGGCGCACACCATGAAACCCTCCACCCGCCGCATCCGTCGCGGCCTGCGAGACCTGGCTCCGGCAATATATCGCGAGCGTTCGCCGCTCACCAACCTGCGCATTCTCTCGCTGGGTGTCAATATCGCCCCCGAAGAAATGCCAATCCCCGCGCAGGACATGCCCGACTGGCGTTCCATCTTACCCGGCTCGCGCTGGGGTGGCCAGGATCAAAACGCCTGGTTTCATGGTGAAGCGCGGATTCCGACTGGCTGGCGGAAGCGGCTGGGCGGCGCCGGTTACAGCGCCGTCCTCCGCCTGCTCCTGGGTGAGAGCCCAGAATTTGGCTGGCCCGAGGGACTGCTGTACGTGAATGGGGCGCTGCTGCAAGGCATCAACCAGCACCACCCTGACGCGCTGCTGCCTGATAGCTTTCTCGCGGCGGACAGCCTGACATTCGATGTGCGGGCCTGGTCCGGTATCGCCCCGCATGACCAGCGACTCGAATACGCCGAGATCGCGCTGCTCAGCCGCGAGATCGAATCACTCTACCATCTGCTCTATGCCGGCATTGATCTGGTGGACGCGCTGGAAGAGCGCGATCCGCTTCTCGAGCCGCTCTTCGCCGCGCTGGATGACGCTTACAATCATCTCGACCTCCGCCGTCCGCAGGATTCCGCTCTTGACGAAAGCGCCACCAGCGCGCTCGCCACGCTCCGCCAGCGGCTCGCCAGACTCCGCAGAGCCTACGACCCGCCCCAGCGTCCGCGCGTGACCGCCATCGGCCACGGCCATCTTGATGTCGCCTGGCTCTGGCAGACGCGCCATACACGCGAAAAGGCGGCGCGGACCTTTGGCGTCGCCACCGCGCTCATGGAGCTGTACCCTGAATATTACTTCCTCCATACCACACCACAGGTCTACCACTGGCTCGCGCGTGACTATCCCGACCTCTTCGCGCGGGTGCGCCGCCGCGTCGCGGAGGGCCGCTTCGAGGCCGCTGGCGCGATGTGGCTGGAATCTGACACCAATCTTGTCTCCGGCGAATCGCTCGTCCGCCAGATCCTCTATGGCCAGCGTTACATGCGTGAGACCTTTGGCCAGGAGTACGATATCCTCTGGCTGCCCGACACTTTCGGCTACTCGTACGCCCTGCCCCAGATCATGCTGAAGTCCGGCCTGCGCGCCTTCATGACCACCAAGATGAGCTGGAGCGACACCAACCGCCTTCCGCATGACACCTTCCGCTGGCGCGGCCTGGATGGCTCCGAGACACTGGCCCACTTTGTCACGACTCCCTGGCTTTCCTACAATCCCCGTGACACCTGGGTTTCAGATACCGACACCTACAACGGACGGCTAGATGTCACCGCGACGCGCAAACTATGGGAGCGCTATCGCGGCAAAGAGGTCAATGAAGATTTGCTGCTGATCTATGGCTATGGTGATGGCGGCGCCGGGCCAACGCGCCAGCTTATCGAGAGCTACCGCGCGCTCACCGAGCTGCCCGGCATGCCTGAGCTGCGACTGGGCCGCGCCGATGAATATTTTCACAGCCTGCGCGAGCGTGTGTGGGGCAATCCGGCGCTGCCTGCCTGGGATGGCGAGCTGTACCTGGAATACCATCGCGGCGTCTACACCACCCAAGGCTGGCTCAAGCGTCTTCACCGCCGCAACGAGGAGCGGCTGCTGCTGGCCGAATCACTCGATGCGCAGCGCTGGGCGCTCGCCACGACCTCCGGCGCCGAGGCTCCTGACATGCGCGCGACGCTCGATGACGCCTGGCGCGCCCTGCTGCTGCATGAGTTCCACGACATCCTGCCCGGCTCATCCATCGCTCCGGTCTACGAAGACGCCAGGCGCGACCTCACCGCGCTCGCCGAGCGGCTGGACGCGTTCATCGAGCGGGCCGCTCGCGACATAGCCCGCCTCGCTGGCGTTTCCGATCGCGCTTGGCTCATCCACAACCCCAGCCCATGCGCCACTCCCGGTTCCACAGCGCTCATCACACTGCCGCTTGGCGACGCCCCAGCGCCAGAGCTTGCGGCGGCCAATAATATCCGGCTCGCGTCACAAGAAATCCTGACGCTAAACGATGAGCGCGCTCTACTTGTGGAAGTCCCAACGCGAGATGGGCGAGACTGGGAACTGGCGTATCCCGCTGTCAATGGCGGCGTTTCCCAGGGCCGCGAATCTGACGCGCCGACCGCCAGCCGGTCAGAGGATGGTGGCGCCATCCTGGAAAACACGGAGATTCGCGTCACCTTCGACGCGCAGGGAAACATCACCTCTCTGTTCGACCACCGCCACATCGGCGGCCGCGAATTGCTCCATCCTGGCGCTCCCGCCAATGTCTTCATCGCATTCGATGACCGGCCGGATAAATTCGACGCCTGGGATATTGACGCTGGCTACGACCGCAAGTCGTATCCCGTGGACAGCGCCACCATCACCAGCATCGAGTCAGGGCCACTACGCGCCACCGTCCGCGTCACGCGCACGTTGCTCAGCAGTGTCATCACGCAGGATATTTCCATCTACCGTGATAACCTGCGCATAGACTTCGCCACGCATATAGACTGGCGGGAACACGACCTGCTGCTCAAGGTCGCCTTCCCGCTCGACCTGCGCGTCACAGAAGCCCGCTCCGAGATTCAATACGGCTCCATCGTCCGGCCCACCCACCGCAATACCAGTTGGGATGAAGCGCGCTTTGAGACTGTCGCCCACCGCTGGGTTGACCTTTCCGAGACGGGGTATGGCGTTGCGCTGCTCAACGACAGCAAATACGGCCATGACATCCATGACACGACCATCCGGCTCTCGCTGCTGCGCTCACCCACCTTTCCCGACCCCAGCGCCGATCAGGGCGCGCATGACATCACGTACAGCCTGCTGCCACATCGCGGCGCCTGGCCAGCGGGTGATGTCATCGAGCAAGGGTATGCGCTCAACCGCCCGACGCTCATGTTTCCACCCGCTGGCAAAGCCACAAACAAAGCCGTAGGCAAGACAGCGGGCAAGGCTGCATCCTCGAGCGCGCCGCCAAAGCCGCTCTTCAAGGCGAACAGCGTCGGGATCGTGATCGAGGCTGTCAAGCGCTCAATAGATGGTGAGGCGCTGATAGCGCGGGTATACGAAGCTACGGGTTCCCGTCGCCTTGCGCGCATCAGCGCCTCGCTTCCTCTCGCGGAGGTTATTGAAACCGATCTGCTGGAACGCCCGTTGCGCGAGGGTGATAGCCCGGCTTATGACCTTTGGCGCGGCTCACCTGCCGCCAGCCATGACGAACCGGTTCTGGACGGCGAGCGCTGGCGTGACTCGCGAGGTGATGACGAGCAACCGGAGGATGTGGAGGAAGTGGCCCCCATGAGGACACGTGAGGCGCGCGGCTGGATGTTCACGTTGCGGCCCTATGAGATTCGCACGTTCCGTGTCACCCTCGCGCAACCATGACGAGCGGCGTCGCGCGCGATATACTGAATCCAGCGTAGCGACAATCGCGGCGCAGCCTCCGCGCGCCCGGCGTGAGCGCGTGAGTGGGTTACGAAGGAGTACAAACGGACATGGCGCAGACCGCACAGCCGATGACCCTGACACAAAAAATATTGGCGCATCACGCCGTCAATCTGGAGCGTTCCTGGGCGCAAAGCGGTGATATTCTTCGCGTGCGGGTAGACTGGACAATAGCCAGCGAGCTGGCGTGGAATGGCATGGACCGTACCTACTCCATGCTCGGCAGACCCAAGCTATATAACCCCGATCGTTTCTACCTGGCGATAGACCATACCGTAGACCCTGTCACCCTGGCGAATGACGCCCGCACGCGCAAGCTCGCCGATCTCTCACGAGACTTCGCCAAAGAAAGCGGAATCAAGCATTTCTATGATGCGAACGTCACAATCATGCACACCCGCTTTTACCGCAATCTCCTCCAGCCTGGCGAAGTGATTCTCGGCGCCGACTCGCACACAAGCTCACATGGCGGTCTGGGCGCGTTTGCGATGGGCCTGGGCGGCGCGGATGTCGCTGTCGCCATGTCACTCGGCGAGACCTGGCTGGAAGTCCCTGAGGCTATCGCCATTGAGTATCAGGGAGATCCTCCATTCGGCATCAGTGGCAAAGATATTATCCTGCGCACGATGGGCGCGTTAGGACGCAACACCGTCGCCATGGAGCGTACGGTTGAGTTCCGTGGTGACGCCGCCCATCGCTTCTCCACTGACATGCGCTTTACCATCTGCAACATGACCGCCGAGTTTGGTGGCCTTAACGGCATCTTCGAAGCTGATGAGATCGTCGCCGCGTGGCTCGACCAACGCCGTCGGAGCTACAACGACAACGCGCTCTACTTCCACGCCGATGATGACGCGCCTTATGTCGGGCGCTACCCGATTGATCTCTCTAGCCTCGCCCCGCAGGTCGCCAAGCCGTTCTCACCTGATAATGTCTTCGATGTCACAGAGCTTGCGGGGCAGCCGCTCGATGGCGCGTTCATCGGCGCCTGTACCACCACAGAGGAAGAACTGGCCATTGGCGCGCTTGTCCTGGAGGCGGCGATGGCGGCGGGCGCGACCCCGATCCCAGTTGAGAGTGGACGGCGCATCGTTGTTCCCGGTGATCTGCTGATCCGTCAGAACTTTGAGCGGCATGGCTTGTGGGAGGTCTACCAGCGCGCCGGATTCACCATTGATCCGCCGGGCTGCTCCATGTGCCTTGGCATCGCCAGCCGCAAGGCTGGTAAAGGCGAAACCTGGCTCAGTTCCCAGAACCGTAACTTCGAGAACCGCATGGGCGCAGGCTCACTCGCCTGGCTCGCCAGCGCCGCTACTGTCGCCGCCAGCGCCTTGGATATGCGCCTGGCCGATCCGCGCCCGTTCCTGGAACGCATTGATCGCGAGCGGCTCGCGGCCATCCTCCAGCGCAACGGGCCACGCCTGGCGCCCGAAATCACCATCAGCGAGCCGGTAATGACCGTAACGCCGCCCGCGCCCAAGGTGACCGGGGTGAGCGCCACAGCGCGAGTCATCCGGGGCAAAGCGCAGCGCTTTGGTGATTCTGTGGATACCGACGCTATCATCCCCGGTGAGTTCTGCCATCTCAATTCTACCGAAGCGCTCGGCGAAAAGGTCTTCTATTACGTCCGCCCGGAGTTTCTCGAGCGTGCGCGCAATGGAGCGACGATTGTCGTCGCTGGGGAAGGCTGGGGTAGCGGAAGCTCACGCGAGCAGGCGGTCTGGGCGCTCCAGGGGGCCGGCATCCAGGCGATCATCGCCCGCAGCTACGCCTTTATCCACAAGCGCAATCTCGTGAATGAGGCGCTGCCATTCCTTGTCATTCACGATCCTCGTTTCTACGAGCTGGCTGTCGAAGGTGCCGAGCTCGAAGTCAACCTCGAAACCGGGGTTATTCGCCACGTTTCCTCCGGTGAGGAGTTCCATGCGGATAGCGTGACGGCAATGGTACGCGCGCTACAGGCTGAGGGGGGGCTGGTCCCGGCGGTCCAGCGTCACGGGGCGAATGTTTTTTCAGAATTAACCGCGTAAGAAAACAGAAACCAGCCTTCCGGGCGCCGTCCGCGGAAACGTGAACGGCGCCTGTCTTGCGCTTTTCGACAGACTGATTTACACGAACATGAAAGACTACGCCATACACTGACGTATATTCATAATAAAGATTAAGCGTCAGGATGGCGTAAGCGAAAACGTAAAGTAGGCCACAAAGGCGAATGATCGTTTGTGCGCGCATTGAGGAATCTGGCGAGCGTCGGCGAGGAGACGGATATGGATCGCCGCAAAGACTCCACACGGCAGGCGCCGTTATGGATCTCCATCGCCTCCGTGTTACTCATCGTTGGAGCAGTCGCCGTCGCGCTAGCCGCCTTGCAACATCTTCCGGTGAATGGCCCAGGGGTAGGGCAGGGCGCGCTGGATGTTGAGACCACTCTCGACACCAATATCGCCGGGCTGGCGCAACCCGAGGGAGTCTCATTCTCACCCGATGGGGCCAGTATCGCGACTATCGGCGTCTTTACGCCTTGCCCGCCATCTCCTCATCAGCTCACGGCGTGCGCCCACGGCCTCGCCGTCTTCAACGCAGTCACGGGAAATCTGATCCGCCTGGCCCTGATCGAGCCATTACTTGGACTGGGTATTTCCGGCTTATCCGCGCAGAACGGTCCCTATATCAGTGTCTACGGCGTGGGATGGACACCTGATTCCAAGTGGTATGGTCTGATCTATAGTGTCTTCAATACCCCCAGGCCAACAGCTCCTGACAACCTGCAGGACTCGGGTCTGCTACTCATTAATCCCGGCTCTGGCGATGTAAGCGTCATACGCGGAGACTCCGGATATTTTCCATCACTCGGTTCCCCCGCGGCGAATCATCCCATCTGGAATACGAAGCGCCAGAATCAGCTTCCTCCCTCCACACTCACCCCCTCACTACTCTATTCCTGGGCGGATTCCGGGACTCCCCAGGCGCTCGATCCTGTTCTCAGCCCCATCACCCATCTTCCCGGAAATGCCGATTCTTTCGCTCCTGTTGGCAATCCTGACGGACATTCTCCATTCACTATCTGGCAGCCCGGCACACTCATCGGTCCTGGATCATGGGAGTTGAGTGGACAGCGCAGCGCCTTTGTCACGACCTTTCCAGCCTGGTCAGACTCAGGCAAGCGCGTCGGTGTCTTCACGGCGGGTGTCTCGCTTCCTACGCCAACCCGCGCGATGGGAATCGTGAGCGCGCCCGCCAGCGTTGGTTCCCCACATATCACGCCACCTGACTCGTTCATCTCCGCGCCCGCGCGCGATATGGCGCTCACTCGCGTTCAGGAGAGCATCGGCGCATATGGCTGGGCGCAAATCGCGTGGAGTCCTGACGGCGCGATCCTTGCCAGCGTCACCTGTTTCGCCCGTCAGGGGGAAATGATGGAGCTCCGCGACACACTCTCTGGCGCCCTGCTTGGCCAGACGGCGCTCCCTCTCAGCACAAATGATCCTGGCTGCCGCGACCTGGGCCAAACCCAGAAAGGGCCCTACCCGCACCCTAATCTGACCATCGCCTGGTCGCCCGATGGTCATCAGCTTGTCCTCGCTGATACCGCTGCGGCCACCCTTACCATCTGGCAAATCATCTCCAGCCGTTGACTCACACATGCGCTCATTGGGGCGAGAGCACGTGTCTATGCCAATTCACGGGGTTTGCTCATGGCGCCAGCCGCCTCCCAATGGGACAAGGATGACGCCAGGGATCTATAGCCTCGATGCCAAGAGTGACAGGAAAGGGCCGAACATCCCTGCGCGCAAGGGACGTGGAAAACGAGAAACGCCCTGGCGATTTCGCCAGGGCGCAAGATGGCGCCCGATATTCCACAAAGTGGATAGACCCGCGCGCTCCGCTCTACGCGCTGCGGCGCTTCACAGGCTCCGCCTCGATGATGCGTCCCAGAATATCGGTGTCAGCCAGAATCACATAGAGGCCATCATCCAGCTTTACTTCCGTGCCCGCGAACTTCTGGAACAGCACCCGCTCGCCTACGACCAGCTTCTCCGCCAGTGTTGAGCCATCACCAATGGCGATGACCTCTCCCTCGCTCGGACGCTCCTTGGAGGTGTCCGGAATATACAGTCCACTCGCCGTCTGCGTTGGCGCTTCGATCACCTTGACCAGCGCGCGCTCTCCCAACGGCTGAATTGTCTTCATCGTTCCTCTCCCTTCAACGATCTGGCTATGTTTTCTCAATCGCCGCTAAACCCCGCACGGAGCCTACGCGGACAATCCCAACAGCGCGTCTACGCGAGCGCGGTCAAAACCGACCACAACCTGTCCGTCAATCCATGCCTGCGGTACGCCCATCTGCCCCGACCGTCCGACCATATCGCGGGCGGCGGCCGCGTCCCGGCTGACATCCACATCGCGGAAAGCGATGTTGTGCTGCTTCAGATAGGCTTTCAACCGCGCGCACCACGGGCAGGTAGGAGTTGAGAAGACCACGACCGAATGCTTGCGGCCACTGGCCCGCGCGTCAGCCGGCTTGCCCGTCGCGGGCGCCAGGAGCGCGTCAAGCGCGCTAACATAGCCCTGCTCAGGGCGAACGCCGACAAGGGTGTTGACCAGCTTCCCATTCTGGAAGACGCCAATCGTCGGAATGCTGGTGATATGGAACCGCGCCGCCGTCTCCGGCTGCTCGTCCACATTCAGCTTGCCGAACGTCACCTTGCCGTCGTACTTGCCGCTGACCCGCTCAATAATCGGCGCGACTAGCCGGCACGGAACGCACCATGACGCCCAGAAATCCACCAGCGTGACACCTGGGCGTTCGACGTACTCAGAGAAATTCTCGTCTGTCAAAGTAACGATAGCCATCGTAAAAGCTCACTTTCAAGGCTCGCCGCCTCAGCATGGAGGCGAGCCACGTGACCACGGGCGCGCACAGGATTAGGGGTGCGCATGCTCCAGCTCAGGCGCGGGCTCGTTCATCGCGCCTGTTCGAGCCGGATGCCCTCGCGCGATCCAGTCTCCCACGCCTTCCTTCACCGCAATCACCTCCCGGCCAAGCGCCGCTATCAGGCTGGCGCCAATCGAGGCGCGGTGGCCAGAACGGCAAATAACCGCGATTGGACGGTCCAGTGGAAGCTCATGCATATGGCGCGGCAGATCGGCGATGTGAAGATGCTGTGAAGCGGGGATATGGCCTGAGCGCCATTCCGTCTCATCGCGAACGTCCAGGATCGCCACTCCACCCGCGCTCCAGCGCTGATGCAGATCCGTGACGCTCATCCGTTCAAATGAGCCTGTCGCGTACCCCGCGTCCTTCCACGCTTCCACGCCACCTTCCAGGTAACCGCGCGCCTGCTCATAGCCGATGCGAATCAGTTGCGCCACCGCCTCGCGACGGGCCGCTTCCTCGGGGAGGAGCAGCGCCAGCGGGCCGTTGAACGGCAGCAGCCATCCCACATAGGTCCCAAAGCTTGCGTCCAGCTCGATATTTAGCGATCCCGAGACATGCTCACGCGCGAAGTCGTCGCGCGGGCGCCCGTCAATCAGCGGAACGCCAATACGCATAAGATTGTTGATCTGTTCCGGCGTCAGTCCCGGCAAAGCCGGAATCCCGCCCAGCACGCGCGGCCCAGCGAGATTGATGTCACGCATGGCGCTGTAGTAGGAGGGATACAACCCGTATCCCGCCATCTGCATTGCGACGAATTCCGCTTCATCGTGGGCAAACGCCACCGGACTGTTCACACGCTCCCGCGCGATCGTGGATGAGCGTTCCACAGCCTCCGCGGTCACCGCGCCACAGAACGACCCCGCGCCATGAGTTGGATAGACCCTGGCCGACTCGGGCAGCGTATCTAGCAGGCGCCGCAGTGAGCGATACTGGTCGCGCGTCAGCGCGATCGTCATACCTGGACTGACCAGGTCCGTGCGACCCGCGTTTCCTACCAGCAAGCTTCCACCAGTGAACACGGCGCTCGGCTCGCTCGCATCCTCGGGGTAGAGCGCGTAACTCATATGCGTGGGCGTGTGGCCGGGCGTCTCGATCGCTACAAGGCGCAGCGCGCCGAGCGCGACGCTGTCTCCACCAGCCACACCCAAATGATCATATGTGACGCCAGCGGCGGCGGCTGTGACAATCGTCGCGCCAGCGCGCGCCTGGAGTTCCAGCGCGCCTGTCACATAATCGTTGTGCACGTGCGTCTCGAAGACGTGTGTAATCCGCGCATTGGCGCGCTCAGCCGCCTCCAGGTAAATCTCGATGTCGCGCCGGGGATCAACAACCGCCGCAACGCCAGATTTCTCATCCGTCACCAAATAGGACTGGTGTCCAAGACCTTCGAGAAAGAACTGCTCAACGCGCATGCTGTTATACCCCTCTGGCGTCATGATAAATGTCCCGGCGGCGAGCGCCGCCGGGCGCGCGCGTATAGGATGAACGGCTTACTCCATCGGCTGCTGGCTCATGCGCCAGACTGTTGTGCCGCCCGAGATGTTCCAGACACGCTCGATGCCGCGCTGCTTCAGGAACTCGGCGGCCTGCATGCTGCGATGCCCGCTCTGGCAAATCAGCAGAATATCCTTGTTCGTGGGAATGTCCTTGAGACGGCTAGAAAACTGGCTGAGGGGAATATTACGGGCGCCCTTGGCGTGTCCCCGCGCGAACTCCCAGGCTTCACGCACATCAATCAGAACGGTCTCATGCTTCGCGCCGGAATACTTCTCCCAGGCCTCGCGCGGGCTGATGCTAGCGATGCCGCTCGAGGCGCGGCCAAAGAGTCGGTCGAACATGCGGTTTGATACCCTCTCCAATTCGCGATTTCACACGTCGCGCCTTACGTTTGCGCGAGCCGGTGATCTACCCGCTCGCGCTGACACGATGATATTACCATATGCGCATATTTCAATGCAAGATTTTCCCGCCTAATGATCCCCCTCTCTATCATCCATGCCCCAAACGACCCGCACGTTGCGAAAACAGGCGCCACGCCTCACGCGATCAGCTTCAGCGCGACCGCATTCATATACAGCATGTATAGCGCGACCACGAAGACGACGCCCACGAAGATCAGCGTCAGCGCGCGCCGGTTGACCGCAAGGCGTGTCGCCAGCCGCGCGCCCAGCCAGCCACCAAGCGCGCCGCCCACAAAATACTCCACCGCCAGCAACCAGTTGACCTTGTCCGCCAGCGCGTAGCTGAGCGCCGTCGTCGCGCCAAACGCGCCCACTGACAGGAGCGAGGTCCCAATCGCGTTGATGATTGGCATCTCCGTCGCGAAAATCAATCCGGGAACAATCAGGAATCCACCGCCGATGCCAAAGAAGCCAGACAATCCACCAACTACCAACGCGACCGGTCCCGCGCGCAGCAATGCGTTCAGACCGCTCCGCTCCGCTGGAGCGCCCCCATCTTCGCTGCGCGCGCCATCTACTCTGGGCTTTCGCAACGCCGACCGTAGCATGGTAAAGGCGACAAAGATCATCAGGAGCGCGAAGAGGAACAGCAATTGCTTTCCCGGCATGCTTTTCCCTAACGCCGCTCCCCCTGCGGCTCCCGCCGCGCCAAAGAGCGCGAATGCCAGCCCCGGCTTCCAGCGCACATTCCGCGCCCGCCAGTGAGGGATGACATTGATGAAAGCTGTCGCGGCGACCGCCGCGGCGGTTGTGCCCAGCACGGTATGAGGGTCGTGATATCCGACAAGGTAGAGCAGCAGCGGCACGGCCAGAATGGATCCCCCGCCGCCGATAAGGCCAAGGCTAAAGCCGACCAGCGCGCCGGACAGAACCGCCAGCGCCTGTTGAAGAACCGTCACTGCTTCCATTCGTTCTCACACTTGTAGAATCCTCGCCTGCCGCGCATGGCGAGAACAAAAAGCGCGCATTCAGGTTGACGCGCAAACAATACTATATTATCATATTGGCATATAATCACAACAAAATCCCATGACTGACCCACACATGTGGTGATATACATGTGAGGAGGAACCACGATGAAGCGCCGTACAAGCGGTTCCCGTGAAGCGGCAGGACCATCAGGCGCTGATTACGGTAAAGAAGCGGGCATGACGATGGAAGGCGCCGCCTGGCGGCGTGTGGACACGGAACACGGCTTTGCCGATCCGCTGATTGAGGCTATCGCCGTGCGCTTTCGGCTGCTCGGTGAGCCGCTGCGGCTCAAGTTGCTGGCCGCGCTCGCTGGTGGCGAGCGCAGCGTGAGTGAGCTGGTAGAGCTGACCGGCGCTGGCCAGCCCAATGTATCCAAGCATCTCGCCGCGCTCGCCCAGGGCGGTATGGTTGGCAGGCGCAAGTCAGGAGCCGTTGCGCTCTACTCCATCACAGATCCTTTTGTGCTTCGGCTCTGCGATGTAGTGTGCGCAGGCGTTCAGGAAAACGTTTCGCGGCAAGCGCAGGCGTTCGGCGTTGAGGTGATCCCCGCGACCACCTCACATGAGTGACCTGGACCGTGGCGCGTCCATTTCTCTAGATCACACCATCAATCCGGCGACTTAGACAAATAGGAGTTAGCTACGATGTCAACCGACGCGACCCCATCCGCAGCCAGTGACATAACCAGCCCCTCATACGGGTTTGGGCGCACGCTCAACCTAAGCGTTGAAGAGGCGGTCGCCCGCGTGACGGAAGCCCTCAAAACGGAAGGTTTTGGCGTGCTGACCAGTATTGATGTGCAGATGACGCTGAAGGCCAAGCTCGGTATCGAGCAGGAGCCATACGTTATCCTTGGCGCCTGCAACCCGCCGCTCGCTCACCGGGCCATCACAGCTGACCCAAACGTTGGCCTTCTGCTGCCCTGCAACGTCGTCGTACGCGCGCTGCCCGCCGTTGACCAGCAACCGCGCTCGCGGGTCGAGGTCGCTGACCCCGTCAGCATGATGGCTATTGTTCAGAACCCTGAGTTGGCCAGCGTCGCCGCCGAAGCGCGCGCCAGGCTGGAGCGCGCTATCGCCGCGCTCTCGTAATCGGGTTTGCGCGCTCCCCCCGCCAGAGAATACCGGGCTAGCCGCCCATTCTGATCACAGCGCG
>JAKAIY010000184.1 GCA_021814145.1 Chloroflexota bacterium | reverse complement strand
CGACCACACCCTGGGCCAAGAACCGCGAAGGACGCGGCCCGGCCTGGAGCAACTCCCTCTTTGAGGACAACGCCGAATTCGGCCTGGGCTTCCGGCTGACACTGGACCAGCAGACCGAGCGCGCGCGCCAGATCAGCCGCCCGGCGCGCCTCATACGCCTCCACGCGCCGCATGATCCGCTCCGTCAGGTCCACCGGGACCGGCATCCGCGCTACGGGGTCCGCCTCGCGCAGCGCCGGCTCCGCCAGCCGCAGGCGCGCCAGGTCTCGCCGGCACTCCGCGCACTCCACCAGGTGGCGCTCCAACTGGCGCGTTCCGCGCGTATCCAGCCGCTCATCCAGATACAGGCTCATCAAGACGCCCGTGCGCGTGTGCCTCATGGCCGCTCCTTCTCACCCGATGGTCCGGACGCCTCATGCCCCCGATCGAACAGCCCGCGCAGGCCCGTCTCGATTGAATCAATCGTCGCCTGCAGGCTGGCGCGCAACTCCTCCGCCCGCGCCAGGCCTTCATTCCGCGCCCGCTCCAGGTCGCTCAGCCGGTCCTTGAGCAGCGCGCGCGCCCGGAACAGATGTGTCTTCACCGTCCCGATTGGCATGCGCATGACCTCGGCGATTTCCTCGTAGCTCAGCTCCTGCAGGTGCCGCAGCACCAGCGCGTGGCGATATTTCGGCGGCAGGAGGGCGATCTCCGCCCGCACCGTCTCCCGCACATCCGCTTCGGCGGCGCGGGCCAGCCCGCTCGACAGCGCCCCTTGCGCCTCCTGCTCGCGCACACGCTCGGCGGTCATCTCCGCCCGCGCCGCTTCATCGCGCCGCCGCCCCTCGCTCACCTTCAGGCAATGCCGGTACGTGATGCGATACAGCCATGTCGCGAAGCGCGCCTCTTCGCGGAACCGCCCCAACCCCTGCCACGCCGCCAGAAACACATCCTGCGCCGCCTCGCTCGCCTCTTCCGGGTCGCGCAGCATCCGCAGCGCCAGCGTATAGACCTGCCGCTGGTGCAACCGCACCAGCGCGCTAAAAGCGTCCTGGTCGCCCGCCCGCGCCCGCTGAATCAGCGCTGTCTCTCCAGCCGCGAGCGCGTCCGCCCGCGCCGCGCCGCCAGGGCCCGGCAGCGAGACGCCTTCAAGGCCGCCCGCCGTCACCGGATAACCCGTCATCCACTCATCCATGTCCTGTTGGAGCGGCTGACTGGAAGAAATGTTTCGCGCGTTGTCCAATTCGCCCGCCCGTGTCTCCGACGCCCATTTGGGCCTGGTCGCATATCATGCTAGCGCTGGAAGTCACTCCAGCGTCAGCGTCCCCATCGTACACCATCCTGGCTCGCATCGCTATCCAGATAGGAGACCGTCAGCAGGCGCGGAACACGCCTTGAGCGGGTCAACCCTCCAGCAGTAGCGACTCCGGGTCCTCCACCAGCTCCTTGACGCGCACCAGGAAGCGCACCGCCTCGTTCCCGTCCACGATGCGGTGATCGTATGAGAGCGCGACGTACATCATCGGGCGGACGACCACCTGGCCGTTCACCGCGACGGGCCGCTCCTCGATCTTGTGCATGCCCAGGATGCCCACCTGCGGTCCGTTCAGAATCGGTGTCGAGAGCAGCGAGCCGAAGACGCCGCCATTGGTGATGGTGAACGTCCCGCCGCGAATGTCCTCCAGGCTCAGCTGGTTCTTCCGCGCCTGATCGGCGAAGACCGCGATTCGCCGCTCGATCTCGGCGAACGACATCCGGTCCGCGTCGCGCAGCACCGGCACCACCAGCCCCTCCTCCACGCCGACCGCGATGCCGATATCGTAGTAGCGCTTCAGCACCATCTCGTCGCCCTGGATTTCCGCGTTCAGGCGCGGGAAGGTCTTGAGCGCGCCAACCACCGCCTTCGTGAAGAACGACATGTAGCCCAGGCTCACGCCGTAGCGTTCCTTGAAGGCGTCGCGCCGCCGCTTGCGCAGGTCCACCGCCGCCGACATGTCAATCTCGTTGAAGGTTGTCAGCATCGCCGCGGTGTGCTGCGCCTCCACCAACCGGCGGGCGATGGTCTGCCGCCGCCGCGACATCCGCACCCGCTCCTCGCGCTGTCCCTCCATCACCACCAGGGCGGGCGCCTCTGGCGGCGCCGGAACGGGCGCGGGCCGCGACGGCGGAGTGGGCGCCGGAGCCGCGGGCGCAGCCTGGCCCGCGAGATACGCCTCAACATCCTCCTGGGTGATCTTGCCACCGGCGCCCGTCCCGCTGACCGCCTGGAGGTCCACATGGCGCTCGGCGGCGATGCGCCGCGCTACCGGCGTCGCTACCGGCGCCGCGCGCGCGCCGTCCACCGGCTCAGCCTCCGCCTCCGGAGCGGGAGGAGCCGCCACGCCCGCGCTCACGGCGGCCGCCTGGCGCGCTGGCCGCCCCGAGCGCACGCGCGCCAGGACCTCGCCCACTACCACCGTCTCGCCCTCGCCCTTCACGATGCTGGCGAGCACGCCGTCGCCTGGCGCTGGCACCTCGACGTTGACCTTGTCGGTCTCCAGCTCCACCAGCGGCTCGCCAGCCGTCACCGCGTCGCCCTCGCCCTTGCGCCACTGCCCCACCGTCGCCTCGACGATGGATTCGCCAAGCTGCGGGACCGTGATCTCAGTCAACATATTGCCCCTCGCGTGTCACCACGCTGACCGGCCGCTCGCCACCGAGCGCCTCGCCCATGATTCTCGCCTGCTCCGCCGCGTGCGCGTTTGGCAGACCTTCCGCCGTGCTCGCCCGCTCTGGCCGTCCTACGTAGCGCAGCTCCACGCCCGCTGGCAATCGCGGCGCGAGTCGCGGCGCGATGTAGCTCCACGCGCCCATGTTGCGTGGCTCCTCCTGCAGCCAGATAACCTCGCCGAGATGCGGGTAACGGCGCAGTGTCGCGTCGAGCGCCGCCTCTGGGTAAGGATAGAGCTGCTCCAGCCGCGTCACCGCGATCCACTCCCGCGACTCCGGCTGCGCGGCCATCGCCGCCTCCAGGTCAACCGCCACCTTCCCGCTGCACAGAATCAGCCGCCGCACTGCCTCTGGCCGCGCCCGCTCATCATCCAGCGCAGGCGTGAACGACCCCTCAGCCAGGTCGCTCAGGCTGGAGCCCGCCCTGGGATGCCGCAGCAGGCTCTTCGGCGTCATCACGATCAGCGGACGTGGCGCCACGTTGAGCAGCTTCGCCTGCGCCCGCAGCAGGTGGAAGTACTGCGCCGCCGTCGTGCAGTTCACCACGCGCAGGTTGTCCTCAGCCGCCAGCTGCAGATAGCGCTCCAGCCGTCCGCTCGAATGCTCTGGCCCCTGCCCCTCGTAGCCATGCGGTAGCAGCAGGACAAGCCCCGGAAGCTGGCGCCATTTGGCGCGCGCCGCCGCGATGAACTGGTCAATCAGCACTTGCCCGGCGTTGGCGAAGTCGCCAAACTGCGCCTCCCACAGGACCAGTGTATTCGGCGCGTGGACGCTATAGCCATACTCAAAGCCCAATACCGCCGCTTCCGAGAGCGGGCTGTTGCAGATCGCGAAGGAAGCCCGCGCTTGTGGTAGCGCCTGAAGAGGAATGTAGACCTCGCCCGTCTTCGCGTCGTGCAGCGTGTCGTGGCGCTGGCTGAACGTGCCCCGTTCGCTGTCCTGGCCCGTCAGACGAATCGGCGTTCCGTCCGCCAGAATCGCCGCGAAGGCCAGCGCCTCCGCGAAGCCCCAGTCAATCCCGCCGGGCTTCTCGAGCGCCTCGCGCCGCCGCGCCAGCAGCCGCTCCAGCTTGGCGTTTGGCGTGAATCCCTCCGGACGCGCCAGCAGCGCCTCGTTATATGCCCGCAGCGCGTCCGCCGGCGTCGCCGTCGCCACGCTCGCCAGCGCGGGCGCCTCCTCCAGCGTCGCCTGCTCCTCAGGCGCGTTCCCTGCCAGCAGCTCCTCGTGCGCCCGCTTCAGCCGCTCCCGCGCCTCATCCAGCATCGCTTCCGCGTCCCGCGGCGTGACGACACCCTCCGCCTCCAGCTTCTCCGCGTAAAGCGCCCGCGCCGTCGCGTGGCCAGCGATGGCGGCGTAGAGGCGCGGCTGGGTGAAGGATGGCTCGTCACCTTCGTTATGACCCCAGCGCCGGTAGCCCACCAGATCAACCAGGAAGTCCTTGTGGAATCGCTGGCGGTAGGCGTGGGCCAGCGCGACCGCGCTGAAGCAGGCCTCTGGATCGTCGGCGTTCACATGGATGATGGGAATCTCGAAGCCCTTGGCCAGGTCGCTCGCGTAGAGCGTCGAGCGGCCCTGGTCGGCGAACGTCGTGAAGCCGATCTGGTTGTTGGCGATGATATGGACGGTTCCGCCGGTCTGATAGCCCGGCAGCCGCGACAGATTCAGCGTCTCAGCCACCACTCCCTCGCCGGGGAACGCCGCGTCGCCGTGGATGGTGATACACAGCGCCTTGTCCACGTTCTGTCGCGGCGCCCCGCGCGCGTCGCGCCGCTCCTGCGCCGCCCGCGCAAAGCCTTCCACCACCGGATTGACGAACTCCAGATGGCTCGGATTGTCCGCCAGCGTCAGCGACACCTGCGCCAGCTCACTCTCGCGCACCGTCTTCCGCGCGCCCAGGTGATACTTCACATCACCCGTCCAGCCGTAGTTGATGCCCGCCGAGCCTTCCGACGGGACCATCTCCTTGTCCGGCGCCGTGTGGAACTCCGAGAAGATCTTCACGTAGGGCTTGCCCAGGATATGGGCCAGCACGTTCAGCCGTCCACGGTGCGCCATGCCAATCAGGACTTCGCGCGTCCCCGCCTCAGCCGCGTCATGGATCAGCGCGTCCAGCATCGGGACCAGCGCGTCCGTCCCCTCGATGGAGAAGCGCTTCTGTCCCGCGAACACGCTGTGCAGGAAGCGCTCGAACGCCTCGACCTCCGAGAGCCGCCGCAACAGCTCGCGCCGCTCCTCCGCCGCCAGCGGCTGGTGGAACGTCCCGGACTCTACCGCGTCATGCAGCCAGTCACGCTCCCGCTCATCCTGTATGTGGGCGAACTCGTAGCCGAGGGTATCGGAATACAGCGCGCGCAGCATGTCTATGGCTTCCAGCGCGTTGCGCGCGCCATGCGTGTCGCCGCCGGGCCAGACGATGCTCGCCGGCAGCCGCCCCAGCGCCTCCTCGGTCAATCCATGCGCCGCCAGCGTGAGCGTCTCTTTGCCCGGCGGCGGCGTCCCCAGCGGATCGAGCCGCGCCGCGAGATGCCCATATTGCCGGATCATCCGCGCCAGCTTCGCCGCCCCCACGACAACCGTGATCACGTCAGGCGTCACGCCCTCGCCCGCCCGGCGCGCCACGGCCACAGGCGCGGCGTAGACGGGCGGCGCGCCCCCCTCTACCGCGATGGCAGGTGGCGGTGACGCCCGCTCGAAAAACGCGCGCGTCGCCGTGTCAACTGATGAAGGATCTTGCAGGTATCGCTCGTAGAGCTCCTGCGCATAGCCCGCGTTAGGGCCAAAAAACGCATCCCAGGCATCCATGGGCGCCGAACCCCGTTGCATCCGTCTCCCGCGAGATCACGCCGTACCCTCGCGCCGCGCGTCCTCTCGCGGGGAACCATTTTAAAGTATACCACCGGCGCCCCGCGCCGCCCGCCGCACACGCAGGCGCGGTCATGCGGGCTAGCTGGGAGAGCGGCTCCGGTTTCGGCCCCGACCCCGCGCCCCGCGTGGCCGGTATATCAGCCAGATCAGGTAAGCGCCCACCACGATCAGCGCGATCGGCCACAGATAATTGAGCGCCTGAAGAACCGCTACACCACCGGGGCCAGCGAACATCGTCAGGGAAACGACGAGCAGGATGGCGCCAGGAATCGCCGGCCACCAGTGGAAGCGCCCCTCGACCAGCTGGGAAAGCGGCATGATCACCAGGAAGCCCAGCGCCAGGCCCAGCACGACGATCGCGCCGCGAATCTCGTCGCTCGCATCAGTGAAGAGGGTCTGCTGCGCTACCACACCCAGCCCCAGCCCGGTCAGGATGCCGCCGGGTATCATGGGCCCCGCATGACGCTGCAGGAACCCCCACCCCAGGAATATCACGCCGAGCACGGGCAGCACGAGCATCCCGATGAGCTCCGAGCCCCATACGTTGGATATTAGCGCCATCAGGCCGATCACTACGAGTACCAGGCCAATAGCCCCACGGTCAAGGTTTCTGCGCGCTGGCCGCGATTCTGGGATTTTCCCTTGTGGCGGTGACGCTTCGATCCGGGGTCCCTCATCATACTGTGACATGGCCGCGACCTTCTTTCTGCCCGTCCGCCAGCGGAGCCATCGCCCACCAGGCAGATTGAGAGTATTCCACCGCTATCAGTGTGGGCATGGCCGCGTCACGACCGCGTCACAGTCACGGCTCGCTGGCGCACGAACTGGGCGCAAACGATGGAATAAGGTAGGTAAAGAGGCGGAGCGCCCGCCAGCGCGTCCCCGCCTGTCAGCGCCCGCCGA
>JAKAIY010000183.1 GCA_021814145.1 Chloroflexota bacterium | reverse complement strand
CCGATCTCAAAGGAGATGCCTTTATGTACAGCCTCTAAGGAATGCCGGCGCGGCCACACGCCGCGCGTGGGTCGGGCATGGTGGCGAACGCCTGGGTGAGACTCGCCCCCATCTCTGCTGTCCTCATGCCACCAGTCCACATCACCTGGTCAACTATCGAAAGACCTTGGAAATGAGGGTTAGGGGTGTTCACTTTTCCTTTGCAGCAGATACACGGTCTGCCTGATGCAGTGTGAAAGACGGACTGGCCGCTATTTGGCGCCCGTTCATCACCTTGCAGATGCTTATAGGCCACCCACCAGTATCAAATCGCGCCACCACCACGCAGTGCGCCAGCGCTTCTTGTACCAGAGTGAGACGAGCTTGTTGAACTTCGGTGGGAATCTGCAAATTGACGAGGATATAGTCTATATTGCGCCAATCGTCATGGAGCACTCCGTCTCGAATCGCAGGATCCAGGTCAATCTTCCAATACCACTGCACGTGTGGATGCGTAGCGTGCAGATCAACCCAATAGGAGTCATCAACCACTACGGTTTGATTTGGGCCGACATTCTGCTCGATCCACTGCGTCGCTTGTGCTTGTGCAATGGCCTGCTTATTCGTCCAAGGGGTGAGTGGGTTGATGTTTGCATCAGCTAAGGCTGTTGCCTGATTATGTGTAGGCTCGGCAGTACTCAATTCGGGGGACATATAACCGATCACGAGGCTTAGGAGACAGGCCACAGTAACCACAGATATGCCCATTGTTGCGGTCACTCTGACCACGCCCCACGCTTGCCATCGTGTGAGAAAAGCATATATATAATCTACTAGCACGCCAAGCATCAACGCCACGTTCAGGGCAAGAAATGGGATTGACGGGATCAAATAAAAGCCCAGTACAATACCGCCTCGCGCAAGAAATGCCCACAAGAGGAATGAGCACAGACCTAACAAGCCAACTATCCGGTGCTGCTTGATCAGTAGCACGGACAGGCCAGCGCAGATCGTCCCACCAATAACGAGTAAAGGCTCATTTTGGCCCCATGTTCGGACACTTGACCAGAATGCGCTATTGAGCGCAAATAATCCACCGTCTTTGCCGCGAGAGGCCTGGTAGGATAGAGTTCCGAGCAGACTTACGTGTGGCGCAGCGCCTCCCAGGAGTGTGCCCGTAGGGAACAATTCGCCCTTGATTACTGCCATGAGGAAATACAAGGAAACCACAGAGCCGACGAGTGTGACCCATCCTGCGACGGCGAAGCGCCGGTGAGACCGGTCAGCGCGCCAATAGGTGAGGATAATGAGCGCGGGCAAGAGGAAGACCGCGTTCTCCTTCGACAGCACCGCAATCCCAAAGGTCAATGCGCTTGCCCACACCCGCGTCAGGGTGAATCTCCCGGCTATCAGGAGATAGAGAGAGAGCAAGACCCAAAACGTAGCGATGTTGTCCAGCAATACACGCCGCTCAAAGTAAACGCTGTATGCTGGAAGGGAAAACAGTAGAACCGCAAAGGTAGCCACCCAGGCATGGCGCGACACCGTTCGCGCAATGCCATAGAGAAGCGCGCTCGAAGCGATGTTGAGCACGAGCATCAGCACCCGGCCAGATGCTGCTGTCGCGCCGAACGTGTGAAAGCCTCCAGTCAGCAGCGCCCAAGCTGCGATCAGAATCCACCCCGCGGGCGCGTGATCGTACCAGTAGGTGTACGGAGCGAGCTGACCCTCGCGCAAAATCGCCCATGCCTGGGAGGTATATACACCCTCATCATTTTCAATATATGGAAAGTTGAACATATTGATGCCGTGCGCCAGGCCCGTCACGAGCAAGATGGCGCCAATTAGCAGCCGCTCCCAATGGCGAACGATCCAGCGCGCGGTCGCGGGAGGCGCGGATACCACAGGCGGACGTGTAACGACCTTGATCTCTTGCTTCATGATGATCTCCATTCCGATCTGAAACTAGATGGCTGCCTGGCGATGGGCGCCGACATGCGCGGTCTTCTCCCAATTGCGAGCGCCCCATATCTCGCGGATGAGCGCCCGCATCGAGCCGACGCCCTGAAGAATGAGGAATGGCAGGTAGGTTAACGCCACATGGAGCGGCGTATGCCAGGGCAACTTGAGTTTGTACTCCTGCGCAAACTCATAGGCGCCGACGATCAGCGCGACCAGTTGCAGCAGAAGCGCGTAGAGCGGCAGGAAGGTAATCATCGCGACCAAAGTGGACGGACGCAACCAGATAGCAGATGCGACATCGAAAGGCAAGAGCGCCACGAACAACGATTGCAGGAGAGGATATGTGAGCGTATAGAGCGCTAGCAGCCGCTGCTGGAGGCGCGGGAGACGTCGCCAGTCGCCTAGGCGCAGCACCTGAATGAAACCCTGATTCCAACGTGTTCGCTGGCGCACGAATTGCGCGATATTTTGTGGCGTCTCTTCACGGGTTGCGTACTGAGAGTCATAGATGGTGCGAATTGGCTCTCCCAGCACACTGAGACGAATGCCAAGCTCCGCGTCCTCAGTCAGGCAGGCGTCATTCCAGCCACCCACGCGCTCCAGCAACGTCCGGGGAACAAACACTGTATTACCGCCAAGCGGCATCATGCCGATGGCGGCGTGGAAATGAAGCCGACTTTTATACCAGAAGTAGTACTCCAGGCAGTTGTGGAGAGCGAACCAGTAGTCACGGAAATTGATGAGCTGCACGCCAGCTTGAATAATGCCCTGACCTAGCTCCTCTTGCAGATAGCGCGAGTTGATCACGTTGAAGATATCGGAGCTTACGTCGTCCTCCGCGTCGAAGACCGTCACGATGTCATGCGTCGCGGCGCGCAGGCCAAGGTTCAAGCCGTGAGGCTTGTTGATCGGAGGATCATCGAAGGTGACCAATGCGACGTTTGGCCACTGAATATCACGTATCGCCCGCTCGGCTTCGGCGATGGTCTCTCCATCGCTTACATGGCAAATAACCAGTACTTGCAGCAACCACTTTGGATAGTTGGCGTTCCACACACGCTGAATCGTGTCATAGATCACCGCCTCTTCGTGGCGTGCTGGCAGCAGCACCGTAAATGAGTAGTGGGGTGGCGAGAACGAGGCGGGCGCGCCGCTTTCGCGTAAACGGTCGGCTGACTCCCAGGCATAGAGCATGAATCGCAGAGACACGAGCGCGTGGATCATCAACGCGACTGAGACTACAACAATCAGTGTTGACATAAGTGTTGACCATAGCATGGCCTACCTACCTTGCCATGTACAGAATCCCATGCAAGATTGCGGAGTGGCGCGCGTATATGATGCCGCAGTAACTCGAGCGCCAGCGCAGAAGTGGAGCGCAGCCTCGTTTAGCCGCTCCATTCTTACACGCGGAATCTTGACTACGTATATATCCAGTGATGGATACTATCCTTGACTGCAATCAGGCAATGGCGTTTCAGGGGAAAGGCGGCGCCGCCTTGGTAGCGATAGTAGCATCATTGCTGCTGCCTAATTATACTATCGTATAACGAGCATTCCAGTAACGCATGGATAAGTGTCCAGCTCTATACTCTCTACACAGTTGACAACTAGCGGTGAGAGCATAGCTTACTGACCTTGGCGTGAGAGCTTGAATCGTGCGATCACTGGGGGTATGAGCGCATCAAAGCGACAAGCGGATTCCTGGGAATGGCGGCTCCAGCGCGCCTGGAAGTTGCATCAATAGGGCTGGTGGCGGAAAGGCATTGCGAGGGTGTTGGGGGTAGTTGCGCCGCCGTATGCCAGTGGATCAAGCATGCGTGCGGGCAGGGCGTAAAGGTGTTGCGCACCCCGCCCTGCCTCGGGTGGTCCCGCCAAGGTGACGGCCGAGCGGCGGGGACAGATCCCGGCGTTGTTGGCCCGCAGGGCCGAGGCGTATGGGTTCCGGGGCGACGTGTGGACGGCCAGCCGCATCGCGGTAGTGATCTGGCGCGCCTTATCATTGGAGACAGAGCGTGGACAAGGATAAACAATATGGAGACGCGTCATCCTTAGATGACAATTATGGACTCAGCGACGCAGAAACACCCGCTCCCTCACGCGATGTCGATGTGACCGCAGAGCTCCCCATCGCGGCGATGAATACCGCCATCTTAGGGCCGCCGATTGCGGCGATGAATACCTCCATCTTAGAGCGGCCGATTGCGGTGATGGACACGTCCATCTTAGAGCCGCCGATTGCGGCGATGGACACGTCCATCTTAGAGCCGCTGATTGCGGTGATGGACACATCTATCTTAGAGCGGCCGATTGCGGTGATGGACACATCTATCCTGGACGCCTCTATCTTAGAGTCGCTCATCCCGGCAGCTGGACAGGCGCCAACCAACGCCAATCCTTCATCTAATTCGTCGCAGAGCGATGCCGCGAGCAAGAACACGATATCCTCTGGACCCTCGGCGCCACTCGAGACGCCCAAGGCTGCGGATTGGGCGGCGCGTGTGAACGCCGCTTTCGATGCCCGGGCTGAGCAATACTGTCTACCGCTCGCTGGCGCGGGCCTCCAGCCGCCGCGCGACCTGCCGCCGCGCGCCTCCGGCTTTGTGGGACGCGAGCGCGAGCTGGCCGAGTTGCGCGCCAACCTGCGCGCGGGACAGGCGACGGAACTCTCCGCCGCGCTCGCCGGCCTGGGTGGCGTAGGTAAATCGGCGTTAGCCTCGGAAGCGGTGTGGCTGCTCGCTGGTGAGCCAGGCGCTTTCCCTGGCGGTATCGCCTTTGTCCGCTGTGATGGACGCACCGGACTGGAGGGCCTCGCCTGGGTGGAGCGGCAACTGCTGGACGCCTGGAAAATTGCGCTCAGCCCAGAGCAACTGGCGCGCGCCGCGACGAGCGCCGGGGTGGAGGTCGAGGTGCGGGAACAGGCGTTGCGCCAACGGCTCCGTGCGCTGCTTCAGCCACCCATACCGCCGTGGGGGGAAGCGGCGTCAGGCCAGATGGCTAACGCTCCGCTCCCAACAGGGGCAGCGGCGTTGGTGTTCCTGGACAACGTCGAGCCTCGCCTGCCGATTGATCGCCTGCTGGACACGTTGAGCGCCGTCGGGGTGACGGCGCTCGTGACGGCGCGTCACCCGCTGAACTCTTCGCGGGTGCGGACGCAGCGGCTGGAGACGCTGGCTCCAGACGCTGCGCGCGCGCTCTTCCGCGAACGCTATACTGCCGCGCGTCGCGCTGTGGGTCTGCCAGACACGCTGGTCACACCTCCGTCTGTGAGTGATGCGGTGGCGCGCGAAGCCCGTGAGGCCAACACCCCTGATAGGGCGCTAGACACACTCACGGCGCTTGCCGGCTATCTGCCGCTAGCCATCGAGTTGGCGGCGGCGCGCGCGGGTCGGCTGGGTCTGGCTCCCATGGCGGCGGCGCAGGAACTCCAGCAGGCGCGGCGCCGGAGCGAACTTCTGCTATACCCGCGTGACCCGACAAAGAGTCTCGAAGCGGCTCTCGATAAGAGCCTGATCGCGCTGACCGGGCGGCAACAGCTGCGCTTTGCCGCGCTGGCGCTGCCCCAAGGAGCGGACTGGCCGCGCGCCACCATCGAGCTGTTCCTGTCCGCACTGGACATCCCTCATGCAGGGGACGTCACAGACGGGACGACCGCGGACGCCGCGCCACGCGCACGCCAGGACGCCGCGCCAGACGAGGCTCCAGATGATGCGGCGGCGCGCGCCTCAGCGCGCGCCGACCTGGACGCGCTAGTCAGCCTCTCGCTGGTCACTTTGGTCATGGAGCAGGTGGACGAGGGGCAGTACGACGTGCGTGTGCGCGTGCATCCCTTGCTGCGTGAGCGCGCGCAGCGCGAGTGGGAGCAGTGGTTCACGCGCTGCGCCACGCTCCGTCAGTCGGCGGCATGGGCGCTGGTGGACGCGGTGCGCGAGACGGCGCTGCCCTACGCGACGCAGGCGCAGACGTATAGTCGCCTGGACATAGAAGAGGCCCTGGTAGAGGGTGCGCTAGCCACGCTCGCCGCTGTGGACAACGCCGTCGACGCCCAGCGACTGGTCGCCAAAACCGTGGGTGAACTCGAGACCTACTGGTATGTTGGCGCTCGTTGGCGACTCGGAGCACGCCTCTCGCAGATGCAACTCGCAGCACGCCGCAAGGCGGGCGACCGCGGCGGCGAGGGAGTGACGCTCAATAACCTGGGTCTTCTGGCTGACCGCCTGGGGCAGCCAGAAGAGGCGCGCCACTACTATGAGCAGGCGCTCGCTGTCTTGCGCGAGGTGGGTGACCGTGGCGGCGAGGGGACGACGCTCAATAACCTGGGTAGCCTGGCTGACCACCTGGGGCAGCCAGAGGAGGCGCGCCGCTACTCCGAGCAGGCGCTCACTGTCTTGCGCAAGGTAGGCGACCGTGGCGGCGAGGGAGTGACGCTCAATAACCTGGGCCTCCTGGCTGACCGCCTGGGGCAGCCAGAGGAGGCGCGCCGCTACTATGAGCAGGCGCTCGCTGTCTTGCGCGAGGTGGGCGACCGCGGCGGCGAGGGGGCGACGCTCAATAACCTGGGCCTCC
>JAKAIY010000182.1 GCA_021814145.1 Chloroflexota bacterium | reverse complement strand
GGCGTAGTTGCCCTTGAGCGCGTAGCGCAGCATGTAGTGCTGGAAATCCAGCCGGTTCGTCTCGCCCATGTCCTTGGGCAGCAGGTACGGCACATCAGCGGCGAACGTGCGGCCACCGATGCGCCGCATGGCGGGCGCGGACTGGCCCGCTTCTTCGGCCACCGCCACGCTCTTGCGACGGCGCAGGAAATCAAACCAGGGCATGCGCGTTCTCCTGAGCGAGTTCCCCCGCATAAGCGGGATTCCTGTGTGTCAGCGCGAAAAGCTAGGATTTACAGCCAAAGGCCAGATACACTGGCTGGATGAAGACGCCCTGGTCAAACTCTTCCCGTCCGTGCGCCATCATCGCGTCGAAACTGGCCTCATCCACGATGCCCAGCTTCGCCAGCGGCTCACGCACGGCGGAGAGCGCGGCCAGGTAGTCCACCGCCGCCATTGCGCCGATATGTCCGCTGGGTTTGCCAACCGGCATCTTCACCGTGCGGGCCGTGACGCGCGTCGCGCCACCGTCGCGCAGTAAATCGCCGATGCGCGCCATCAGGCTCATGTCTATCCCGCGCCGCTGCGTTAGCTCGCCTCCCCAGCGGGCAAGCTGGTCAATCGCTGGAGCGCCGGTGGGAGGCTCTGTCTCGACCAATTCCACCCAGCCGCCAGGCCGCGTCACGCGCAGCAGCTCCGCGACCACGCCCGGCCAGCGCGCGGCAGGGATCGCCAGCGTCAGGAAGCGCTGGTGGACAAAGTCGAAGCTGTCATCAGGGAAGGGAACGCGCTCCAACACATTTCCCTGAGCGAAGGTGTAGTTCGCGGGGTACGCCTCGGGCGTCGCGCCCGTCTCCCTCGACGGCGGGGCGATATCCATCCCGATGACCCTGGCGGTGGGAAATTGCTGCGCCATCTCAATCGCCCAGCGCCCGGCGCCACAGCCCACATCGAGGATGTCGCGCGGGTTCCGCAGCGGCGCGGCATAGTTGCCCTTGAGCGCGTAGCGCAGCATGTAGTGCTGGAAATCCAGCCGGTTCGTCTCGCCCATGTCCTTGGGCAGCAGGTACGGCACATCAGCGGCGAACGTGCGGCCACCGTCGCGCCGCATGGCGGGCGTGGACTGGCCCGCTTCTTCGGATAGCGTCACGCTCTTGCGACGGCGCAGGAAATCAAACCAGGGCATGCGCGTTCTCCTTGCCGCACGCCTTTCAAAGCCTCGCAAAGCCTCGCAAAGCTGAAGCGTCTGGTTGGCATGAACGCCCGCCCATGTTCGGGGCATAGCGCGGCGATGCGCCTAGTATGCTCCCTTGCCGCGGTTTGGTCAAGCCCTGTCGCGGGCCGGATGCTTTCCCGCGCCTCCCACGCCGTGAGGCGCGGGAGACGCGCGGGTAGCGGGCGCTCAGGAGGCGTCAGCGGCTGACCGTAGAGCCAACGGCCTTGCGCAACGCGTCCACTTTGTCCAGACGCTCCCAGGGGAAATCCACATCAGTGCGGCCGAAGTGGCCGTAGGCGGCAGTCCTCTGGTAGATCGGACGGCGCAGATCGAGCGTCTGGATGATGCCTGCGGGGCGCAGCTCGAAGTGCTCGCGGATAAGCGCGATGATCTCCTCATCGGGGATCTTGCCAGTGCCAAACGTCTCAACGAACAGCGAGAGCGGACGCGCGACCCCAATAGCGTACGCGATCTGCAACTCGAAGCGGCTGGCCAGGCCCGCGGCGACGATGTTCTTGGCGACGTAGCGCGCCGCGTAGGCCCCTGAGCGGTCAACCTTGGTCGGGTCCTTGCCGCTGAAAGCGCCGCCACCGTGCCGCGCCATGCCACCGTAGGTATCCACGATGATCTTGCGGCCCGTCAGGCCAGCGTCACCCATGGGGCCGCCAATCACGAAGCGCCCTGTGGGGTTGACGAAGATCTTGGTCTGCTCGTCGAGCATTTCAGCGGGAATGACCGGCTTGATGACGTGCTCGATCACATCGGCGCGAATCCGCTCCTGCGTCGCCTCGGCGGCGTGCTGG
The DNA here is from genome assembly GCA_021814145.1 of Chloroflexota bacterium. Lineage (GTDB taxonomy): Bacteria > Chloroflexota > Ktedonobacteria > Ktedonobacterales > JADMIN01 > JAKAIY01. The sequence goes on along the minus strand of JAKAIY010000182.1, from coordinate 4,533 downwards.
GCGGAGATGAGGACGGTGTCTACCCGCTTGGGTACGCCATACTCGTACTGGATCGTGACCTGGCTCTTGCCATCGGGCCGCAGGTACTCCATCGGGCCATTCCCCGCCCAGGAGGAGCGGCGCACTTCGGAGAGACGGCGGGTGAGCTGGTGAGCGTAGCTGATGGTGGCGGGCATAAGCTCGGGCGTCTCGTCGCAGGCGAAGCCGATCACCATGCCCTGGTCACCGGCGCCGATGGCGTCCAGCTCGGAATCAGAGAGCGCGCCATCCGCCACGCGCTCGCGGTACTCCACCGAGGCGCTGACGCCCATGTCAATGTCGGGACTCTGCTTACCAATCGAGGTAATGACGCCGCAGGTTCGGTAATCGAAACCGTAGCGGGCGTCCACATAGCCGACTTTCTCGATCGTGGCGCGCACGATGGCGGGAATGTCGGCCCAGGCGGTCGTGGTGATCTCGCCCGCGACGAGGATCAGGCCGGTGGTGGTCGCCGTCTCGCAGGCGACACGCGCGGTTTTGTCTTCGGCCAGCAAGGCGTCGAGCACGCCATCACTGATCTGGTCGCACAGCTTGTCAGGGTGCCCCTCAGTCACGCTCTCGCTCGTGAAGAACGTGCGGGGCGAGTTCATGAAACTGGTGTCCGCCATCGCGTTTCTCGCCTCTCTCGCCTATCTGGCTGGCCTCGCTGGGTCTCGCCTGAATGATGTCACGCCGCGGCGCGCCTCATTGGCGGCGCCGCGCGGCCCTGGGGCATGCGCCGGGCCGGGGTGTGGGGACCACTCTCCCCGATCCGGCGCGCCCTGGATGGAATGCGCGGCCTAGGTCCCCGACTCCCACGCGGAGAGGTAGGCCTCCTGCTCTGGGGTCAGGGTGTCAATCGTCGCGCCCATCGCCTTGAGCTTGAGCCGCGCGATCTCGCGGTCAATCTCTGCGGGGATGGTGTAGACCTGTGGCTCCAGGCCAGCCGCGCTCTTGAGCATGTACTCCGCGCCCAGCGCCTGGTTGGCGAAGCTCATGTCCATCACGCTCGCCGGGTGGCCTTCCGCCACCGCGAGGTTCACCAGCCGGCCCTCAGCCAGCAGATAGACCTTGCGTCCGTCAGCGAAGGTGTACTCCTCAACGAAGTCCTTCACCGTCTGATGGCCCTGGGTGGCCAGCGCCTCCAGCGCGGGGATATTGATCTCGTCGTTGAAGTGGCCGGAGTTGGCGATCACCGCGCCGTCCTTGAGGGCGGCTAGATGCGCGCGATCCAGCACGTTGATGTCGCCGGTGACGGTAATGACGATATCAGCGACCCTGGCCGCGTCGAGCATCGGCATCACGCGGAAGCCGTCCATCAGCGCCTCGATGGCGCGCACCGGATCCACCTCAGTGACAATCACGTTGGCGCCCAGACCCTTGGCGCGCGAGGCCACTCCCTTGCCGCACCATCCGTAGCCGGCCACGACCAGCGTGCGCCCCGACAGCAGCAGGTTTGTGGCGCGGATGACCGCGTTCACCGTGCTCTGGCCTGTGCCATAGCGGTTGTCGAAGAGGTGTTTGGTGTCGGAGTCGTTGACCGCCAGCACCGGGAAGCGCAGCACGCCGTTCTGCCGCATGCTGCGCAGGCGGATAACCCCAGTGGTGGTTTCCTCGGTCCCGGCGATGACGTTGGGCAGCAATTCGGGCCGTGACTTGTGCAGCGTGGTGACCAGATCGCAGCCGTCGTCCATCGTCATCTGGGGCTGGTGATCCAGCGCGGTGGCGATGTGCCGGTAGTAGGTCTCATCGTCCTCGCCCTTGATGGCGTAGGTCGGGATGCCGTAGTCGGCTACCAGCGAGGCGGCCACGTCATCCTGCGTGGAGAGCGGATTGCTGGCGCAGAGCACCATGTCCGCGCCGCCCGCCTTCAGCGTGATCGCCAGGTTGGCGGTCTCGGTGGTGACATGCAGGCAGGCTGAGATGCGCAAGCCAGCCAGCGGCTTTTCCCGCTCGAAGCGCTCGCGGATCTGCCGCAAGACGGGCATGTCTTTCTCAGCCCAGGCGATGCGCGCCTTGCCGCGTGGGGCAAGCGCGAGGTCCTTCACGTCCCCCGCGACGCCCGACGTTGGAGTCGTCATCGTTATCGCTCGTTTCTCTTGATTTCTGGATGGCGCGCCACGCTCCCGGCGCTGATGGCCGCCGCCGGTTGGCGGCCTCGCCAGAGCCCGTGACGCGCGGGACCAGTCTCCAGGGGGAGTCGCCCCCGGTGGTGTGTATGTCGCTGTTCGCGCGCTCATTCGCTCGCTCGCCCAGAGTAGGGGCGCATGAAATCGCCGGGTGCTCCGCGATGCGCTCCTCCAGGCGCGACGACAAAGCGGAGGTCACGGCGTTAGCCCACGAGTGGCGGACGCGCGTCCGGCCAGGTTATGAATCCAGCTTATCAGTATGCGGTTTGAAAATTCCCGTTGGTTCTCATGTATTCAGGGCGTGAGTGGGGCGCTTATGTTTCACTCCACCATTCCCCGCCTTCTCCGAGAAGAAGGAGACAGGTGAAGTCACCCCGCTGCTTCGCCATCGCGCCAGCTTCCCTCAAAGTGCGTGAAGTTGACGAACTCCCGGTAGCGGTAGGCGACCTCGGCCGGCTCCAGCGTCAGCAGCCGGCGCACGCTAAAGTCCTCGCAGGCATATGAGCCCATGATGTTGCCATGCGCCAGCGCCCGGCGGTAGTCGCCCGCCGTCAGCGGCGCGCCATCAGCCAGCCGCGAGGCCAGGTAGCCCAGAAAGCCGCCCGCGAACGAGTCACCCGCGCCGGTTGGGTCGCGCACCTCATCCAGCGGGTAGGCGGGCATGGCGAAGAAGCCGCCGCCGCTGTCGAAGAGCAGCGCGCCATACGAGCCCTGTTTGATTACCAGCCACTTCGGCCCCAGCGCCAGGATGCGGCGCACGCTCTCGCGCAGGCCTGGCGCGCCGGCATACTGGCGCGCCTCTTCCTCGGCGATAATGACCACATCCACCTGGCGCATGACCTCGGTGAGCGCGTCGCGCGCGATCTCGATCCACAGATTCATTGTGTCCAGCGCGCGCAGCTTCGCCCCTTCCCCAGTCTGGCGCAGCACATCGAGCTGCAGTTCCGGCTGGATATTGGCGAGGAAAACAATATCCGCGCCGGCGTAGCTGGCGGGGATGCTCGGCTTGAAGTCCGCGAAGACGCCAAGCTCGGTGAAGAGCGTGTCGCGGCTGTTCATGTCGAGGTGATAGCGCCCGCCCCAGCGGAACGTCTGGCCCGGCTCGACCTTCAGCCCATCCAGGCTGATGCGCCGGGCGCTGAGGGTGCGCCGGTACTCCTCGGGGAAGTCGTCACCGACGACGGCGACGAGGTTCACCTGGTCATAGCGCGAGGCCGCCAGGGCAAAGTACGAAGTCGCGCCACCCAGCGCGTCTTTGACTGAGCCGAACGGCGTCTCGACGGTGTCGAGCGCGACCGACCCCACAACTGTTATCGCCACGATCGCTCCCTCATGTTCTCGATATGCTCGAAGTATGCTGTCACCGGGTTGTCATCCGGGCGGTATGCGATGCCGGGGGTCCGCTTGAGCGTCATCGGCAACGACTGCCCGTACGGCGCGCGGGCGACGCCCGCCTCGGTGATGATCGCCGTCACATAGCGCGCGGGTGTCACATCGAACGCCGGGTTCGCTACGTCCACACCCTCCGGCGCAATGCGGACGCCGCCGATCTCCGTCACCTCGCGCGCCGCGCGCTCCTCGATAGGGATACCGTCGCCATCAGGCGTGGCCAGGTCCACCGTCGAGCATGGCGCGACAACGTAGAACGGTACGCCATGCTCGCGGGCGATGATCGCCAGCCCGTAGGTGCCAATCTTGTTGGCGACATCGCCGTTCGCGGCGATACGGTCCGCCCCGACGAACACCGCCTTCACATCCCCGCGCCGCATGACGCTCGCCGCCATGCTGTCGGTAATGAGCGTCGCGGGGACCTCCGCGCGCGCCAGTTCCCAGGCCGTCAGCCGCGCGCCTTGCAGCGCCGGGCGCGTCTCATCTACATAGACGTGAATCCGCTTGCCCGTGGCGTGCGCGGTGTAGATGGGCGCCAGCGCGGTCCCAACGCCAGCGGTGGCGAGCGCGCCGGCGTTGCAGTGCGTCAGCAGCGTATCGCCGTCCGCGATCAGCTCCGCGCCGAGGCTCCCCATCGCCGCGCAGGCCGCCGCGTCTTCAGCGGCTATAGTACGCGCCTCCGCCAGCAGCAGCGCGGGCAGCGTATCCGCCGCCTGACCATCAGCCAGCGCGCGCTCCGCCGTGGCGAGCGAGCGGTCGAGCGCCCAGCCCAGGTTCACCGCTGTGGGCCGCGTGGCGCGCAACGCGCTTGCGATGGTCCGCAGCCTGCCAAGCGCCATATCAGGCGAGGGGCCGTCCGCCACCGCCTCGCGCGCGCCCAGCGCCAGCCCATACGCGGCGGCGGCGCCGATGGCCGGCGCGCCCCGCACGCGCATCACGCGGATAGCCTCGGCGACCTCGCCAGCAGTGGCGGGGTGGAGGAGAACGAGCGCGCCGG
>JAKAIY010000034.1 GCA_021814145.1 Chloroflexota bacterium | reverse complement strand
CAAAAATTGATCACCATGCTATGTCAAGACGAGCCGTCTTCAGCTGAGAGAGGATTTTTCTCTCTCCCATCAGTCGAAAGAACAAGACTGTGCCAACCGTTAAGACGAGTCGAAGCCGGTTCCAGCGATGGAGCATCGTAGGCGCGGTAAGTGTCGTCGTGATCGCCGTGGCGCTGACGATCGCCGCGGTGAGCGGCAGAGTATGGGCCGCCAATAGCGGGGCCGCCGCGTCCTACTGGCAAGTTGGCTATTACACGCCGTCCGGGCGGGCGCTCTCCCTCGCGGCGGCGCCAGCCGCATCCGGTGGCGTCGCGAGCCTGAACTTCACCAATCAGCCCAACACGGCGCTGCTGGTGACGGAGAACAAAGCCCAGTTCCCCACCCTGCTTGGCGACCTCAGCGGCAAGACCGTCTCCGCCAGCTTTACGGTGAGCGGCCTCACAGACGGCGCGAGCTTCAGGTACTACGGTGAGCCCAACGAATGCGGCACAGCCGCCAACGTCCGGTATTTCTTCGAGACGAGCAACGCTGGCGGATTCAATGAAACGCACTACTGGTGGTCGAATCCTGTCTCCATCAATCTGAACACGGTGAATGGCCTTACCTCCCTGCCCGCTGTGTCCTTCACGGGCAAGAACTGGTCTGACTACTACGGCAACTTTGGGAACAAATCCGCATACGCGGCCGGATTCAACGCCGCTGTGAGCAATGTCACGATGATCGGGCTCTCCTTCGGCGGCGGCTGCTTCTTCGAGAACGGCGTCAGCACGACCAACGGCTCAGGGACGTTCACGCTCAACACCTTCACGGTCAGCGAAGCATAAACCGTTCGGCGCTGGCGCGGCGCGCGTCAAACGCGCCAGCGCCAATGTGCCAGGAGGGAAAGCAGGCGCATGCCCGCTTTCCCTCTTTTGGGCCGGCTGGCGGCGACCTTGCGCGCGACCAGGCGGGGTCAATTCCTCTGGAGGCGTGTGAATAGTCGCCGTGCGCCGGCTGGCGGCTAAAGCCGTGCCTACGGGCCTGGCGGCCACGAAGCCGGCCTGCGCTCGCTCACGCTCTTGCCCGCGGCGCGGAAAGCTCAACCATTCATAAGCCCATTCGCATACTGGTGAAGATGGAGCGGAGGGCCGTCGCGGTGAGCGGCGGCCCTCGCCGCTATGGGCGTGGCTATCCTTGCGCCGCGTCTACCCGCGCGGGCTCGCCGAGCGCGGCCCCGTCCCGCTCGTGCAGCTCCGGCGGATTGTATTGTGGCAGGCGCATCTCGGCGCGGATGCGGCGGATGCCCTGGTAGACCGTGCGCGGGTCCATCCCCAACTTTTCCGCCAGCGCCTTGTGGACGCCGACCTCTGGCACTGGCAGCAGCGGGACATACGCCGCGCGGATGCGCTCCAGCTCGACTTCGGGGCCGGTGTAGGCCTGGAGCTCCCACCAACTCGGCAGCGCCATGCGCTTGCGCAGATCGGCCACCGCCTTCTTCACCAGCGCCTTCGGCACGCCAAGCTCCGCCGCGATTTGCGTGCGAATGCCATCGAACTCGACCGGATGCGCCAGTTCCAGATAGCGCGCCTCAATAGTAGTCCGCAGATCGTCGGTCAACTCGATACGCGGCGGGATGGGCTTTGGCGCCCGGGGCGGCCGGGGCGGCTGTGGAGGGCGCTCCGCCTTGGGGGGACGCTGCTTGTTCTGGGGCCGCGCGGCCTGGGGATGGGAAGCGGGAGGTTGGACCACCGCGCGCTCACGCTCACGCTCTTGCCCATGCTCGCGCTCGCGCCGTTCACGCTCACGGCGCTCACGCTCGCGCCGCTCCTCATCGCGCCAGGCCGCCATGCCAAAGGTCGTTGGCTCAGGCGGAGGAGTCTGGGCGGTGTCCGGCGTCACCGGCGCGCTGGCTCCCAGCAGGCTGGCGGCGGGTCCGGAAATCCTCACCGGCTGCGGCGCCACGGCGGCTGGCTTCTGGCCCGTCGCTCCCGCGTGTCTGGCCGCCGCGCGCTGCTCGCGCTCGCGCTTCTCGCAGCGCTCACACTTGGTCTGGCTCGATTTCACTGGTTTGAATGTGGCGCCACAACTGGCGCAGCGCATCTTGTCCTTCATGCCTCGCCCCCGCTTCCACGGCATTAAACGGCATAGGCCATCGCGAGCGCCCAGACGCGCCCGATCCGCGGACCGTATGCGCTGTGAAGTATAGAGTCCCAGTGCGAATGCCGTCAACACGTCGCGCGGCGCTTGACGCCAATGAGCGCGGAAGTGTACAACTATTCAATCAAATACACGAATAGTGATAGCGAAAGGGCGGCGCTCATGTCTCACCGGACATTCAAGGACAGTCTTTATGGCGAGCTGGGCCGCATCGGCAAGGCCTTGGCCAGCCCCCAGCGGCTGGAGCTGCTCGACCTGCTCAGCCAGGGCGAGTGGAACGTCGAGGACCTCGCCCGCGAGGCCGCGCTCAGCGTCGCCAACGCCTCGCGCCACCTCCAGGTCCTGCGGCAGGCCCGGCTGGTGGAGAGCCGCAAGGCGGGGCTCTATGTCTATTATCGCCTGGCGGATGACGCGGTGAGCGACCTCTGGCGCGCGCTGCGTGTGACGGGTGAGCGCCAGCTTGCCGAGGTCGAGCGGCTGCTGGCGCTCTACCAGGATGACCCATCGGCGCTGGAGCCGCTGACCCGCGAGGCGCTGCGCGCGCGGCTGGCGGCGGGCGAGGTGATCGCGCTGGACGTGCGGCCAGCGCGTGAATTCGCGCAGGGGCATATCGCCGGGGCGCTCTCCATCCCCTACGACCAGCTCGACGCGCGCCTGGCCGAGCTGCCAGCCAATCGCGAGATCGTCGCCTATTGCCGTGGCCCCTACTGTCTCTTCGCCCATGACGCGCTGGAACTACTCAGCGCGCGTGGTTACCGCGCCCGCCGCCTGCGGGACGGCTATTCCGAGTGGCGCGCCGCGCGGCTGCCAATCGTGACGACGCGCTGAGTCGCGCGAAAGGAGCGGCCCACATGTCACAGCCGGCTGCGCGCGACGCCCGCAGCGCAGGCGCCCATGTCTCAACGCCCGGCGCGCGTCTTCAACTCGGGCTGCGGGAGAACCTGGAGCAATTCACCCTGCTGGCGGCGCTGACTCTTGGCGTTGGCCTGGTTGTGGGGGCTGAGCGGGTAGTCGTCCCCGCGCTTGCGGGCAGTGTGTTCCATGTCGTGTCCTTCCTGGCGACACTCTCCTTCATCATCAGCTTTGGCGTGGTAAAGGCGCTGCTAAACCTGGTCGCGGGGCGGCTCGCCGATCGCGTCGGGCGCAAGCCTGTGCTGCTCGCCGGCTGGCTCGTCGCGCTGCCCATTCCCTTTATGATCATCTTCGCGCCGTCGTGGAGCTGGGCCGTGGCGGCTAACGTGCTGCTGGGCATGAACCAGGGATTCGCCTGGACGATGACCGTCACCAGCAAGATTGATCTGGTTGGGCCGCGCGACCGGGGCTTCGCGATGGGGATCAATGAGTTTTCGGGCTACCTGGGCGTCTCGCTGGGCGGGTTCACCGGCGGCGCGCTGGCGGGCGCTTATGGCCTGCGGGTGGCTCCGTTCGTTTTCGTCCTCTCCGTGATCCTCGTCTCGCTGCTGGCGTCGTGGCTGCTCATCCATGAGACGCTGCCCTTCACGCGGTTGGAGACGAAGCAGCGTCAACCCGCCGCCGCGGACCCCGCCACGCCGCAGCCACCGCTGCGGACCGTCTTTGCGCTCACGACCTGGGGCGACCGCGCGCTAGCCGCCGCCTCGCAGGCCGGGCTGGTGGAGAAGTTCACCGATACGCTGGCCTGGGGCCTCTTCCCGCTCTACTTCGCCAGCCAGGGGCTCGACCTCGTGACGATTGGCGCGCTGGTCGCCATCTACACTGGCTCCTGGGCGGTCCTCCAGATCTACACCGGGCGCCTGACCGACCGTATCGGGCGCAAGTGGCCCATCGCCGGGGGTATGTGGCTGGCGGCTGGCGGCATCGCGCTGGTCGCCGCCAGCCATACGCTGGCGGGCTGGATGGCGGGCGCGCTGCTGATGGGCGGCGGCATGGCGCTGCTTTACCCAACGCTGCTGGCCGCCGTCAGCGATGTCGCCCACCCGCGCTGGCGCGGCGCCTCGCTTGGCGTCTATCGCCTCTGGCGCGATAGCGGCTACGCCATTGGCGGCCTCGCCATTGGCCTCGTCGCCGACGCTTTCGGCCTGCTGGACGGCTTCTGGTTCTGCGCCGCGCTCATGGCGCTGAGCGGCCTGGCTGTCGCGCTGCTGATGTATGAGACCCAGCCCGCGCGCCGCACGGTTCACCCCGCCTGGGAGCGCGACCCACGCCTCCAGTAGTTTCCCGCCGCTGAATGACCATTCTGAAAAGGAGCGCGCGACATGTCGCAAACATCAGACACGCAAACCCGCGATCTCGTCATCGAGCAGTTCGTCTCCGAGCGGTTGGGGAATTCCGCCTATCTGGTTGGCTCGCGCGCGGCGGGCGAGGCGGTCCTGATTGACCCCCTGCGCGACATCGAGCCATATCTGGCCCGCGCGGAGGAGCTGGGGCTGCGCGTGACGAACGCGCTCGAAACGCATATCCATAACGACTTCGTCTCAGGCGCCCGCGAGATCGTCCAGGCCACTGGCGCCAGGCTCGGCGCCAGCGCGCAGGCGGAACTGGAGTATCCCTATACGCCACTGCGCGATGGAGATACGGTGGCCGCGGGGGTGTGGCGGCTGCGGGTGGTGGCGACGCCGGGCCACACCCCGGAACATGTCAGCTACCTGCTCACCACCGAGGGAGGAACCCCTGAAGCGCTCTTCTCCGGCGGCAGCCTGATGGTTGGCTCCATCGCGCGGCCTGACCTGCTCGGCCCGCGCTATACTCCCACGCTGGCCCGCGCCGCCTGGGAGACACTGCGCGAGCGCCTGCTCATTCTTCCCGATGAGGTCGCCGTCTACCCCACGCATGGTGGTGGCAGTTTCTGCGCCGCCGGGCAGAGCGATGAGCGCGTGACCAGCATCGGCCATGAGCGGCGCCACAACCCGCTGGCGCAAGCCCAGACCTACCGCCAGTTCCTCACCCGCTATCTGGAGCCACTCGGCGCCTATCCCACGTATTATCAGTACATGCGCGCGGGCAACCGGCGCGGCTATCCGCTGCTGGGCCGCTCGGCGCCGCCCCTGGCCGCGCTCACTCCCCAAGCGGTCGAGGCCGCGCTGGCGTCAGGCGCGACGCTGGTGGACGCGCGCCCCTTCACGGACTACGACGCTGGACATATCCCGAACAGCCTGGCCGCCGGGTTGAGCGATGCGCTCTCCGCCTGGGTGGGCTGGATTTTGCCTCCCGAAGCGCCCATCATCCTGCTCGGCGCGACACCCGATGACGAGCGCGAAGCCCAGATCGAGCTGCTGCGCATTGGGTTCGACAACATCCTGGGCGCGCTGGAAGGTGGCCTGCCAGCCTGGACGGCCAGCGGGCGCCCCACGCGCCAGACGCTCCCCGTGACGATGGCGGAGGTTGCGGACGCGCTGGAGCGTGGCGAGGCGCTGGCCATCGTGGATAGCCGCGAGCCCGGTGAGTGGGCGCATGGCCACCTGCCTGGCGCGGCGCTGGCGCCAGCGGGTCAGATCCCCCAACTGGCGGCGCGCCTCCCGCGTGATACGCCTCTCGCCGTCCATTGTGAGCATGGCTATCGCTCATCCGTCGCCGCCAGTCTGCTCGAGCGCGCCGGCTTCGAGAGCGTCTGGCACGTCACCGACGGCTACCCCGCATGGCTCGGCGCCTGGCGGTAGCTCCCTACCGCCGCGCGCTCAGCCAATTCTCAGCGAAACGCCACCACAGATGAGGAAATTCCCACACATCTCACAGCATAGCTTTATACCGCGCGTCTATAGTCCCCTGTGACGGACCCGGAGCCACTGTCCCGCACGACTCGACCCCGGAATATCCCTTCAGACTAGATCCAGATGGAATAACAGGAAAGGGAGATAAGCGATGGCTATGATGCTAACGCCGCCCACGGGTGAGCGGGAATCAGAGCAAACGCCCACACAGGAGACGCCTCCATTCACCCCAAACCAGCAGGGGAGCGGCGCGCCTAACTGGGGGCCATATTATCCATACGGCTACCAGGCGCAGCCACCTGTCCCGCCCTATGACGGCATGGGCGGGCCGACGCCGCCACGCCGCCCGCGCCGCTCCTTCGGGCTGCTGGCGCTGGCGCTGCTGGTCACCTTGCTGGTTGGCGCGGGCGCGGGCGCGCTCATCACCAACGCGCTCGCCTCACGCGGCGCGAGCGGAGCGAACGTCGTCATCGGCTCCTCGTCCGCGCCCTCCGTCACGGTTTCCTCAAACATCGCCAGCCTGCAGCAAAACCTTGAGAACGTGGCGACGGCGGTCGAGCCGTCGGTTGTCAAGATTACCAGTGTCAACGCCCGGTCGGAGGCGATTGGCTCCGGCGACATCCTGACATCCAACGGCTACATCGTCACCAACGATCACGTCGTGAGCGGATTTACCAGCTTCACGGTCACGCTCCCGGCTGGTGGGACCTATAACGCCCAGCTGATCGGGCAGGACGCGCAGGATGATCTCGCGGTCATCAAGATCGCCGCGACGAACCTCAAGCCCGTCTCAATCGCCGATTCCTCGCAGGCCAAGACAGGCGCCTTCGCCATCGCCATCGGCTATCCGCTCGGCCTGCGGGAGAGCGCGACCTTTGGCGTCGTCAGCGGTCTCAACGCCGCGGTGAGCGAGGCGCCAACCGGCCCGGCAGGCGAACTGGCGGGACTGATCCAGACCAGCGCCCAGCTCAACCCCGGCAATAGCGGCGGCGCGCTCGTCAATCTGCGGGGCCAGCTGATCGGCATCCCCACGCTGGAAGCGACCAACACCGAAACCAACACCTCCGCCAATGGCGTCGGCTACGCCATCCCGTCCAATCGTATGGAGTTTGTCGTCAAGCAGCTCATCGCGAATGGCGCGCTGACCTCCAGCGGCCAGGGCTTCCTCGGCATCGAGAGCCAGGACACCGGCGGCCAGGGCGTGCAGATCGCCGGCTTTGGCAATGACGCCGCCGGCCAGAGCCCGGCCCAGCAGGCGGGCCTCCAGGTCGGGGACATCATCACCGCCATCAATGGCCAGACCGTCACCAACAACAATGACGTCGCCGCCATTGTCCTCACTGAGGCGCCGGGAACGAAGATCACCGTCACCATCCTGCGCGGCTCCAGCCAGGAGACCGTGACCGTCACGCTCGGCGAGCGCCCAGTCGGCAACTAGCGCCGTCAGCGCAGGCATTCCACCCTCACCCCGCGCCCGCGGGGGCAGTCCCGACCAGACAGGCTGGCGGCGTTAGGAGCGCCCAGTCCACCGCCAGCCTGTCTGGTCGTCGTATGGCGCGCTCGTTCTCTCATACCCTATGATCTTGTGGTATACGGGGGATGGCCGGCCGGCTCGTCGCGCAGGGACGCCAGCGACGGCCACCGGGGAGAACGCTGAATGACACATGAGCTGGCGATTGTCTGCGCGGTGGCGCTGATCCTCATCATCCTGTGGGACATCTTCGAGACCATCGTCCTGCCGCGGCGCATCAACCGGAGCCTGCGCGTCACCGCTCTCGTCTACCGCTTCACCTGGGCGCCGTGGGCGGCGCTGGGGCGCATCTTCTTTAGAAAGAGCGAGGGGCGGCGCGAGACATTTCTCAGCCTCTACGGCCCGCTGGCGCTGCTCTTTCTGCTGTTTGTCTGGGCGGCGGGGCTGCTTGCCGGGTTCGCGCTCATCCAGTGGTCGCTCGGCTCGCGCCTGATCACGTCCAATGGCAGACCGGCCAGCTTCTTCACCGACCTCTACATGAGCGGGACGACATTCTTCACGCTGGGGCTGGGCGATGTCGCTCCGTCGGACGCGCCAGCCCGCGCGGTGACGGTGATCGAGGCGGGCTGCGGCTTCGGCGTGCTGGCGCTGGTCATTGGCTATCTGCCGGTGCTGTATCAGGCGTTCTCGCGGCGCGAGGTGGCGATCTCCCTGATGGACGCGCGGGCCGGGTCGCCGCCGAGCGCGGTGGAGATGCTGCGGCGGCACATGCGTGACTACAGCGTCCAGGCGCTCAACGACCAGCTGCGCGCCTGGGAGACGTGGGCGGCGGAGCTGCTGGAGGGTCAGCTCTCCTATCCCTCGCTGGGCTACTTCCGCTCACAGCACGAACATCAGTCATGGCTGGCAGGGCTGACCACCATCCTCGATGTCTGCGCGCTGATCATCACCGGCGTGGACGATGTGCCGCCGCAGCAGGCGCGGCTGACGTTCGCGATGGCGCGCCACGCGGCGGTGGACCTGAGCCAGGTGGCGTACACCAAGCCCGACATGCACGGCCACGAGCGCCTGACGCCAGAGGAGCTGGCGGAGTTGCGGGCGCTGCTGGCGGAGGCGGGCGCGCCGCTGCGTGAGGGACCGGAGGCCGACGCGCGGCTGGCCGAGCTGCGGCGGCTCTACGAGCCCTACGTCTTCGCCCTCTCGCACCGGCTGCTGATGCCGCTGCCGCCGTGGCTGCCCGGCGACCACGCGCTCGACGCCTGGCGCGCCAGCCCATGGGAGCTCTCATCAGCGTCCGTGCAGGAAGCCAAGGCGCGCAAGCTCCACGCGCTGAAACAGGATGGCGCGCGGGGCCTGTGAACTGGCCAGTTCGCGGCCCCGCGCCCGCGTGACATGGAACAATCAGGAAACGCCTGGCGATCAGCCAAAGGTGATGAGCGGCTTGATGACCCCGTCCAGCTTCTTGTCCATGATCTCGAACGCCCGCTCCATATCCTTGAAGGCGAACGTATGGCTCGTCATGCGGGTGGGATCAACGCGCTTCATCTCCAGGACGCGCAGCAGCCGCTCCATGCGCAGCCGCCCGCCGGGGCAGAGGCCAGTCCTGATCGTCTTCTCCGCCATGCCCACGCCCCACTCGGCGCGCGGAATCTTCACGAACTCGCCCTCGCCGTGGTAGCCCGCGTTGGAGATGACGCCGCCAGGCTTGGTCACCTTGACGCAGCTCTGGAAGGTCGCGTCCGCGCCTAGCGCCTCGATGGCGGTATCCACGCCGATCCCCTCTGTCAGATCAAGGATGCGGGCCACGGCGTCTTCCTTGCTGAAGTCCACGATGACATCCGCGCCATAGAAGCGCGCCAGCTCCTGCCGCTTCGGCACGGACTCCACGGCGATAATCAGGCCGGCGCCGCGCAGCTTCGCGCCCGCTATCGCCATCAGCCCGACTGGCCCGGCGGCGAAGACCGCTACCGTTCCGCCGATGGGGATATCGCCGTTCTCCGCGCCCATGAAGCCGGTCGAGAGCATGTCACAGCAGTAGACGGCCTCATCGTCCGAGACGCTGGCGGGGATCTTCGCCATATTGGCGTCACCCTCGTTGACATGGAAATACTCGGCGAAGACGCCATCCTTGGTGTTGGAGAACTTCCAGCCGCCGAGCGGCGCGCCAGACTGCGATGAGTGACCCGCCTGCGAAGCGGGATCGCCCCAGTCTGGCGTAATCGCGCCGACCACCACCCGGTCGCCCGGCTTGAACAGCTTGACGTTGCTTCCGATTTCGTGGACGACACCGACCGCCTCATGCCCCAGGGTCAAATTCTCGCGCGGGCCAATCGCCCCGCGAACGGTGTGCGAGTCGGACGTGCAGATCAACGCGCGCGTCGTTCTGACGATCACATCATCCGGCCCAGGCTTCGGGATGGGCTTATCCATGAAGCCCACCTTTTCAAGACCACGCATCACAAACGCTTTCACGGCTCTTCGCTCCATTCCCTGGATCACATACATCCTGGCCGCCCCGCCGGACGCGCCCGCTCGCGCCGTTTGCCGCGCGCGGGCTTCATGCGGGCGCCCGGGTGGGGCAAAGCGCAATTCGGGGGCCACCCCGCGCCAGCGGCCCGCTGGCCCCGGCGATTGAAAAAGCCGCCCAAAGCCAGAGCGCGGACCCTCACGCCCGGCGCCGCTTATGCGCTTGAGGATCACGACGCGCAGGTGTGAGCTTGTCCATTGACGGAGCGCCCCACGTCCGGATACAGTGCGACTACACTACCGGTTCTAGCCGGACGGGCATGGAAGCGAACAGGGTAGCGCCGTATCCACGAGGCGCGATGGTGATAGAGAGGGTGCGAGCATGACACAGACACTGGATAACCAGGCTCCAGGACCACAGGATTACACCGGCGAACACCAGGCGCCTCCAGACATGGATGGCGCGGGCGCGCGCCTTGGCGGCGAGCTGGTCGTGCTTCCGCCTCCCCCGCCAGAGCCGCGAGGCCCCTGGGGACTGTGGCTGCGCATGACCGGGCCAAGCCGCACGCGGACGCACGACGCCTCCGAGCGCGAGCGCCTGCGCCGCTCACGGCTGCTGAGCGCCATGCTGGCGGTGGCCCTGGTGGTGGCGCTCGCCCTCCTGCCCAAGGGCTTCATCCCCGTGCGCGATTACGGCACGCTCGGCGGCATCGCCATCGTGCTCCTGGTGGTGGTGATCTGCATTCCCTTCAACCACTTTGGCAAGGTCAACGCCGCCGGCGCGATATTCTGCGTCGGCGTGGCGCTGGCGATCGCATGGTCACTGCTGGAGACGCCAAACGGCCTGGGCCTGCAGGACCTGCCGACCTTCGACCTGTTCGCCCTGCCTATCGTCATCTCCGGGATTCTGCTGCCACGTTACGCGCCCTTCCTCTTCTGGCTGGGCTGCGCGGCGTTCATCATCGGTGATATGTATTTCGAGCCTCACCAGGCCAACCTCGCGGCGTATATTAGTGAGGTGGGGCTATACGCGACGGTGATCATTCCGCTGACGCTGACATTCGTGATCGCGGTCGTCTCCTGGCTGGGAGCGGGCAGCGTAGAGCGGGCGATCATCGAGGCGGACCGCACGGCTGATCTGGAGCGCGCCTACCGCCTGATCGCGGACCAGAAGCAGCGGCTGGAGAGCGCGGTCGCGATGATCCAGAGCGTGCACTCGCGCGTCGCCAATGGTGACTTCAGCGCCCGCGCCACGGTCGGCAGCGGTGAGCTGATGGGGTTGGGCGTGAGCCTGAACCTGATGCTCGACCGCATCTCGCGCATGCGCGGGGCCGAGAGCGCGCTGAACGCCGTCGAGCAGGGCGGCCGCACGCTGGCGCAATACGCCTGGGAGCTGGGCGCGGGCCGCCTGCAATCAGCGCCGCCCCAGACCGGCGCGCCGCTGACCGATGCGATCGCCGCCGCGCTGGACCAGATGCGCCGCGCGCTCTACGGCCAGATCTCCGCGCTCACGAACGCGCTCCAGAGCGTGACCCGCTCTGGCGAGGACCTGGTGAACGCGACGCGCGCGCTGGGCTGGCGCACGCAGGAGGCCGCGCAGCGCATTGGCGCGCTCAATGACACCGTGCGGACGATGCGCGACACCGCCGAGCGCGCTGAGACCACCCTGGCGCCGCCGGCGGAGTGGCTGCGACAGGCGACGGAGCAGGGCTGGAGCGATGGCGTGGCGCTGGCGCTGGCGGTGGCGGAGAGCCTGTCGTGCGTCCGGCAGGTGATCGCGGCGGCGGATCAGTCGCCGGTCGCCGCCGGGTCGCAGGAGTTCACCGTCTCCGGTGAGCGGGCGCTCTTTGAGCGCACGGGCGCGGCGGAGCGCGAGTTTAGCGATGCGCTGACACAGGCGCGCGGGCTGCTCTCGCGGCTGGCCAACCAGTCGGGCAATCTGGGGCCAGCGCGCCCGGAGCAGTAGGCCAGGGAGAACGGGACCTCATTCCCGCCCCCTCTCCTCGCAGGGGAGGGGGCGTCCGGCTGCCTGCGCTCCTTTGGGAGTAGCGGCCAGGGGATGAGGTCAAGGCTGTATGATGGTTGTGAAGGGAGACAGGCGCGTGGGTGATTCACAGGGCGGCGCTCCGCCGGTGATGACGGACGCTTCCGGAGCGGAGGGAAATGTGGCGGCGAGGTCTTCCATCAGCGGCGGGCGTGTCGCCGTGATCGTTGCGATGGTCTTCGCCGCGTTGCTCACGATCGCGTACTGGGCGGTCTGGTTTGGTGGGGGACGTGATCTGCTGGCCTCATCGCACGCCGCGTCGTACTACACCTTCGAGGACGCCTTTCCCGCGGCGGATGGCTGGCTGGCGCTGACGCTGCTGCTGGGCGCGCTGGGCCTGGCGCTGAACCGCCCGTGGGGGCTGCTGTGGGGGCTGCTGGCGGGCGGCGCGGGCGTCTACCTGGGCTGCATGGATGTGCTGTTCGACCTGGAGAACGGCATCTACCTCGTGCCCAAAGGCGGCGACCCGGGCGCGGTCATCATCGAGGCGAGCATCAACGTCCTGACGTTCCTCCTCAGCGCCGTTGTCCTCACCTATCTCTGGCGGAAACGGCGGGCGCTGGTGGGCGCTGGTGGGCGCTGGCGGATAACCGCGCGCCCGCGCGCTCAGCTCCGCGGCGCGGGATAGAGCGTGAAGTTGGAGAAGACCACCTCGACGCCATTGTTGAGCACGATCAGGCCCGCGCCGCCGCCATTCGGGCCGCCCGCTTCGAGCGGGACGGTGGTGACGTACGAGCCGTTGGCGTAGAGCGTCACCGTCCCCTGGCCGGTATGCGTGATGAAGCCCAGCGTATTCGCCACACCCACGCCGGGCTTGATCGGGTTCGCGTAGCCGCCCGCCAGGAAACGCCAGGCGCCGCTGTAATACCAGAAGTAATATTCGCCGTTGGGCGCGAGAAAGTAGGCGTAATATTCCTGCCTGCCCGCGCCGGTGTCGGTGACGAGGAAGCGTATCCCGGCGAGATCGCCCGCCTCGCCGCTCCTGAAGCTCATCGTGACCTGCCCGGCGTAATCTGGCTGGCTCAGGCGCATGGGCGCGTCGGCCAGCGCGGGCTGCGCAACGCTCTGGTTGATCAGGGCCATGCCGCCGCCGGGGAAGGTCATCTGGCCGCCGCTCACCTGCCAGTTATGCCGGTTGGAAGCCAGGCTGTCCGTGAAAATCGGCGTCTGGGCCACGACCGCGCGCAACTGCTGGTTCGCTTCCACCGCCTGGGTTGAGAGCGGCGCCGCGACGCTGCGCTGGGTGGCGACGGCGTTTGGCCCTTCAAAGCTGGCGAGAAGCGTGCGCGGATGGATGCCGGCGTTGTTGAGCGCGAAGAGGCTCACGCCGCAGGTAACGAGGGCGATCAGCGCCGCCGCCGCCGTCGCCAGCGCCAGCGCCCGCCAGAGGGCGGTGGGTGGCTCGCTGGGCAGGTTGATTGAGCTTACGGGGACGCCGCGCCGGAGAGCGCCAGCGGGCTCTGCGGCTGGCGCTTCCGTCACGCGCTGGCCGCTCAGCCGCGAGAACTCGCGCGTCACGCCGGTCGCGCCTTCCGCGCTGGCGAGGAGCGGGCCGAGCGCCCGCGCAAACGCCTCGACGCTCTCGAAGCGCCGCGCGGGGTCTTTCGCCAGCGCGCGCAGCAGGACGGCGTCCAGTCCGGCGGGCGCGTCGGGCAGCAGCGCGCTCGGCTCGACGGGCGCGTCAGCGCCGATGCGCGCCAGCAGCGCGCGCGCGTCGCCAACGACGGGCGCGCGGCCTGTTAGCAGGTAGTAGGCGACAGCGGCCAGGGAATACTGGTCGGAGGCGGGCAAGGGCGGCGCGCCAGTCAGCCGCTCCGGCGCGGTAAAGAGCAGCCGCTCCTGGACCCACGGCTCGCGCGCGATGGGCGAGTCCGAGGCGATGAGCCGCGTCGCGAGGTCTACCACGCCACCCTGGCCGAAGTCGCTGATCGCGACCAGCAAGCCGCCGCGCGACGAGCGGCGGACAAAGATGTTGGAGGGCTTGATGTCGCCATGCGCGATCCCGGCGGCATGGAGGCTGTCCAGCGCGCGGCTCGCCTGGGTGACGAGGCGCGCGACAACGGCGGGGCGCATGGGCAGCGGGATGACGGGCTGGCCGCCCGCGCCGCGCCGCGCCAGCGCGTCCGCGAGAGAGCCGCCGGGCGCCCAGGCCATCACCACGCCAGCGCGCTCGCCCTGCTGGACGGCGCCGTAGAGCGGGATGACGTGTGGCGCGCCCAGCGCCTGGGCGCGTTCGGTATCGCTGAGGACGGCGCGGGTGAGCGGATCGCTGGCGGGAGGGCGCATGATCTTGATGGCGACCTGACGGCTTCCCCGCGCGCCTCCTTGTGGGTCATCCGGCCCGGAGCCGCTCGCCCCGGGCGCTGGCTCCGCCCCGGCGCGCCCGGCGAGATAGACCTCGCCCACGCCGCCGGAGCCAATCAGTCGTAACAGCCGCCAGGCCCCGAATTGTGTTCCTTCCAGGCCCGTTCCCGGTCCGGTCACTCTGGCCTCCAGTCGCGCGCTCATCCGTGGCGGCCTGCCCCATCGCTTTCGCCTCAAGCCGCGCTCTGCGCTCCGCGATGGGCAGTATAGAGGCCGGGAAGGGCTTCCCGCAAGGCGTATAGGCCTCACAGGTCAAAGGCGCGGGCCACCCCCGGCGCGCTGGCGTGGCTCCGAATCACGCGCGCCGGGATGGCCCGCGCTCCTATCTGGCGCGATGGGCTGGCTCCGACCGCTATGGCCTGCCACCGACTGGCGCGGCGCCCATAGACTGACGGACATGCTCGCACGCCTGGTCAATCTCGCGCGTGAACTCGTCGTAGTCTAGCTGCAAGCCATTGATATATGCGCTCCATCCAGCGCTCTGCTTGGCGAAATGAAGCGCGTCCTCGATCTCGGCGTCCGTCGCGCCAAAGAGCTTCGCCACTTCGGTGTGATAGTACGCGCAGTAGCGGCACTTCGTCACGCCAGCGATCGCGATGCCGATCAGCTCGCGGTATTTGTTCGGCACCGCGCTCTCATCGACCTGGGTCCGCTTGAACAGCCCCCACTCCAGCTCCAGCGTGCTGTCGGGGATCGACTTGAACATGCTGGGCACCAGCCCAAAGACCTGCTCAATCTCCTGGTAGACCTGCTGACGATCCATGGTCCTCTCCTCCCGCCGGGGTGGCGCGCGCTGGCGCTTGGCCCGGCACGGCCTCACAGACGGCGTTCACTTACGGCACAGTCACTCCACAGCGCCTCCTTTCATTCGCTCACGCGCAATCGCTCCAGATGGGAACTATCAGGATTCAGCTGGGATTCAGCCGGAACTCACCGCTTGCCGCATAGACGAACACGCCACATCGCGCCCTTGCGCCGCGCATCCTTGAGAGTCCCCACCCATCCCCGGTCTCGCGTACGGCGATCCTTGCGCGCGCTGGCCAGCGGTCCTTGCTGGCCAGTGGCGGACGGCTACGCGCCGCTCGCCGTTCACGTCTGTTGTTCACGTTCATGTCGCGGCGAAACGTTGCGCAAGAACCGCGCCCGCGCGGCAGTGGGAGGATATGCCATAATGCCGATTATTCCTGGCTTCGCGCCTCGTTTGGCCGCCCCATGAGGCAAAGAATCGCAAACCGCGTCCACGACAACCGGGCGGCCCATCGCGTACACTGTGCGCGTACAGAGTCATCCCCTATTTCGGAGAGGATCGTGCGACGTGCGGTTCGGGCGGCATATGCCAGTGGTTCCAGCGCCGAAAGAGGCGCTGCTGCGAACGCGGGAGGTTGGCGGTGACGCGACGCAGATCTTCGTCACCAACCCGCGCGGCTGGCGGGCGCCCGCGCCAAAGCCAGCGGAAGAAGCGGCGTTCCGGGCGCTGCGGGCCGAGCTTGGCGGCTGGCCGGTCGTGGTCCACGCGGCGTATCTGATCAATCTGGCGTCCTCGAACATGGAATTCGCGGAGAAGTCCATCGCGCTGCTGCGGGCGACGCTGGACCGCGCGGCGCGCTTCGAGGCGATGTCGGTGGTGTTCCATATCGGCAGTCACACCGGCGCGGGCGAGGAGGCCGGCATGGCGCGGCTGATCGCGGGGATTGACCGCGCGCTGGACGGCGCGGCGCCGGGGCCCATGCTGCTGCTGGAGAACGATGTCGGCGGCGGCGGCAAGCTCGGCGGGCGCTTCGAGAACATCGCCCGCGCGCTGGACGCGCTGCCGCGGCACGCCGCCCGCCTCGGCGTCTGCCTGGATACCGCGCACCTCTGGGGTGGCGGCTACGATATTGGCGCGCCGGAGGGCGCCCGGCGGACGCTGGATGAGGCGGACAGGGTGTTTGGGCTGGCGCGCGTCCCCGTCTGGCATCTGAATGACGCGCAAGCGGGGCTGGGCAGCCATCTGGACCGCCACGCGCGGCTGGGCGAGGGCAGAATCCCGCTGGAAGGGCTGAAGGCGCTGCTGCGCGACCCGCGCCTCGCGGACGCCATCTTCATCATGGAGACGGCGCTCACGACGCTGGGCGAGGCCCGCGAGACGGGCGAGGCGGAAAGCGAGACGGAGCTGGATGTCCGCGACGCGGCGAAGATAGACTGGGCCGCCGAGCGCCGCCGCTTCGACTTCGCGCGGGCGCTGGCGGGCGTAGCCGCGGCGAGCGAAGCCTAAAGGGCGCGGACGCCCCGCCTGCCGTCATTGGGACCCGCGCAGGCAGGTCCGGTGGGGGCGGGATCCGCCTTGAGGCGCGGCCTCAACCGCCCGCCACGTTGTCCCAGCGACGTTGGCGCCTCCTGTCCCTACTCCTCCTGGCGCTTGATGAGCAGCCAGTCGTCGGGGCGACGAGCCAGGCGGATCAGCGCGTAGGGGCCGCGCAGCCGCGCGCCGTGCAGCGTGAACGCCAGCTCGTCATCCGTGCGCTTCTCCAGCGTGTAGGTCCCGTGGTCCCAGATGGCCACTGTGCCCGCGCCATACTGGCCCTCGGGAATCACCCCCTCGAAATCTATGTAGCCTAATGGGTGGTCCTCCACCTGGACCGCCAGGCGGCGATCACCCACCCGCTCCGGCGGCCCCTTCGGCACAGCCCAGCTACGCAGCGCGCCGTCCATCTCCAGCCGGAAATCATAGTGCAACCGCCGGGCGTGATGCTCATGCACAACAAAGCGCGGCGCGCCCATCGCGCTCACCTCCCTTCGCGCGCTCGGCTCTCACCAAGCCTCGTGTCGGCGCGCAGGCGTGCGTCGCGAGGGCGGGTCCTGTGGGCGCCAGGCCGCCATGAACGCGGCTCCGCCTTTCAGGCGCCATACGCTTCCATCGTGCGCAGCGCCAGTGATCCAAGCGCCACGTTCGCGATGATCGTCAGCATGGGCTGCTGGCCCTCCATCGCGGCCTGAGTCCAGAACGCGCCCTCCCGCGTCGTGAACCCATCGCCCGCCTCGACATGCCCCAGCGGCATATCCGCCGTGATCTTGGCCGCCGTGGCTACAGGTATCGCGATTGTCACCGATGACAGGCCCGCCGAGATGCGCGCGTGCGTGTCCCGCCGCAGCGTCCCGCCGAAATCGAGCGCATACGACGCCATGCCGCCTTCGACGATGATCTCCGCGCAATTCGCGTTCGCCAGGTTGCGCAGCTCCGTGCTCCCAGCCCCCGCGCCAATCTCCAGCAAGCTCATCTCTCGCGGATTGGGCGCTGAAAAGTTGATGTCCGTCTTCCCCGCCCCATGCTTGACCGCGAGATGGCTGATCGGCAGCCCGCCCAGGTCCAGTATATTCTCACTCGCTCCAACCTCCACCGTCAGCCGGTAGGGGCGGCTCTTCCCAAAGGCCAGCTCAAAGGTCGGCGCGGCGAAGCCACGCCCGGACCAGAGCGCGCCCCAGAATCCGGGCGCATGCTGGTCCTCCGTAATCCTGACGTAGCCCCCCTCCTGGATGATCCGTGGGGGGCGCGCCCCCGTCGGGTCCTTGTGCACGCCCGTAATCCAGGCCGCTCCTTCTCCCGGCGTGATCTTGAGCCGGCAGGCCCCCTCCGTGATATGGACACGCAGATCGGGCGTATCCGGGTACGCGACATTGATCGGAGTGATCTTCTCTGTCGTCTGCGCGCTTGCCATAGGACCTCCTCGCGCGTCGCCGCGCCAAGCCTCGCCTGCCGGGCCGGTTCACCGCGTCATCACTGGCCACCCGGCGTATCCAAGGACCCCTCAGAGGCGCCCCGATACGCGCTCATCTCCGCAGAAACGGCGCCCGCTCGCGCGTGATTCGCCTCCGGGTCATCCAGACCCACAGAGGGAAGCGGAACAGGCGGAAAGCGGCTGGCGCGCGCGGCGCGGCGGCGTGGCGGGGCGCGCCGAGGCGCTTCCCCAGTCCTTCAGGGGCGTTTGGCACGCCAGAAGCGTGAGAGGCCGCCGGGATGTGGGCTGGCCACCCCGGGCCACATCGCCGCTCCACTGGGAGGGAAGGAGTCAGGCCATGAGGCGACCGCGCGCTGATTATCAAAAAAGCGGCGTGAAGACCCCTGCCTTCAGGCATGGGGATGAAACGCCGCGCGCCCGCAGGCGCAGCCAACCGCACCGATAGAACGACCGCCCATTGTATGGTTACAATCATTGTGCTATACGTGTAAACATGAAACAGAAACGCGCCTACCGCTATCGGCTCTCCCCCACGTCCGAACAAGCCACCGTGCTTGCGCGGACGTTCGGCAGCGCGCGTTTCGTCTACAACTGGGCGTTGCGCCTGCGCACCGACGCCTATTACCAGCGACAGGAACGCATCGGCTATCATGACCTGTCGGCGGCGTTGACGACCCTCAAGCAACAACCGGAAACGGTATGGCTGAACGAGGTATCGAGCGTGCCGCTGCAACAGGCGTTGCGCCACCTGGATAAAGCGTTCCGCAACTTCTTCGAGGGCCGCGCCACGTATCCCACCTTCCATAAGAAGCATGGAAGGCAAGCGGCAACCTATGCCAGCAGCGCGTTTCACTGGGATGCGGAAACACGCGCGCTGACGCTGGCGAAGATGGATGCGCCGCTCGCCATCCACTGGTCGCGGTTCTTCACCGGCGCGCCTACCACCGTCACCATCAGCCAAGATCCCGCGGGACGCTACTTCGTCTCCTTCCTCGTTGAGGAAGAGGTGGCAAGGCTGCCGGTCGTCAACGCGCTGGTTGGGGTGGATATCGGGGTGCAAGACGTGGCAGTGCTGAGCACAGGCGAGAAGATCGCCAATCCGCGCCACCTGGCGCGCAGTGAGCGACGCCTCAAGCATGCGCAACGCACCCTCGCCCGCAAGCAAAAAGGCTCCAAGAATCGTGAGAAGGCGCGCCTGAAGGTGGCGCGGGAGCATGCCCGGATAGCGGACCAGCGCCGGGACGGACTGCATAAACTGACGACACGCCTCATTCGTGAAAACCAAACGGTGTGCGTGGAGTCGCTGGCCGTCAAGAACCTGGCGCGACAGCACACGCTCGCCAAGGCGATCAGCGATGTCGGTTGGGGCGAGCTGGTGCGCCAACTGGAGTACAAAGCGGAATGGTACGGACGCACGCTCGTCAAGATTGACCGCTGGTACCCCAGTTCCAAACGCTGTTCCTCGTGTGGCCATGTGCGCGACTCCTTGCCCTTGGACGTGCGCCAGTGGACGTGTCCGGAATGCGGCGTCCGGCATGACCGCGATATCAATGCCGCCAAGAATATCCTTGCCGTGGGGCTCACGGTGAACGCCTGTGGAGAGGCGGTAAGACCGGGAAGGGCCATGCCCAACTCGGCACGCCCCGGTGAAGCAGGAATCCCCCGGCTTTAGCCGTGGGGAGTTGTCAACAGGTGGTCCCGTATCCGGTGTACCAGCGGCTGGCGGCGGCCGCTTCCTGGTCTGTCCGCCACAAGCCCATGATTCACGGCCTGTTCGAGGTTGACGTGACCCAGGCGCGCGCGGCCCTGCGCCAGCACAAGGCGAAGACTGGCGAGCCCCTGTCGTTTACGGCGTTTCTCGCTAACTGCCTGGCGAAAGCCGTGGATGAGCATAAGGCTGTGCAGGCGTTTCGCCAGGGCGGGAAGCGCCTTGTCCTGTTCAGGGACGTGGACATCTCGACCCGCATTGAGCGCGATGTGGCTGGCCAGAAATACGTCGTGCCCCACATCATCCGCGCGGCGAATCGCAAGACCTTTCGCGCGATACACAACGAGATCCGGGCGGCCCAGGCGGCGGACGCGCGACGTGTCCTGACACGGTTCCGGCTGCTGCCGGGCGCGCTCTACTGGCCCTTCTTCTGGGCCTTCGCCAGGCTCGCCGGGAGGCTCCCGCGACTGTGGAAGATGACGGTGGGGACGGTGGGCGTCACGCCTGTGGGCATGTTCGCGACTGGGGCCGGCTGGGGCATTCCGGCGACATCCCCGACCGCGCTCATGGTGACGGTTGGCGGCATCGGCGAGAAGCGGGCGTCCGTGGATGGGCGCCCCACCGTCCGGGAGTATCTGAGCCTGACGGTCAGCGTGGATCACGACCTTGTGGATGGCGCTCCCGCCGCGCGCTTCACCCGGCGGCTGAAAGAGCTGATCGAAAGCGGCTACGGGCTGGATGAGCTCACGGGCGGGCCGGAGGAGCGAGGCGCGGCCCCAAAGCCATCGCAGGCGGCGGAGGCCATCCATCCCGCCCGGCCATGAGCGGCGGATGGCCTTTCCCGGAGGCTTTCCAGGGCCTCCGCGGAGGCTCCACGTTGAGCCACACACAGAGAAAGTGAGGCGCGCCCAATGAATACGGCTGCCGAAAATCCAGTAGTCAGGACACGCTCCGGGGAGGCGCGCGGCAGCGTCGCCGATGGCGTGATGGTCTTCAAGGGCATTCCTTACGCCGCGCCGCCATTTGGCGCCAACCGGCTGCGGCCCCCACAGCCGGCAGCGCCCTGGAGCGGCGTGCGCGACGCCCTCACCTATGGCCCGAAGACTCCCCAGCCACCCTATCCCCCCGATGTCAGCGCGATCCTCCCGGAGCTTGCCGGCTCTGGTGAGGACTGCCTGACCCTCAACATCTGGTCCCCCGACCTCGGAGCGGCCAGGCTCCCGGTCATGGTCTGGATTCCTGGCAGCGCCTTTGAATACGGGACGGCGGCGACGGCCTATTATGATGGCGGGCGCTTTGCCCGCGATGGGGTCGTCTGCGTGACCATCAACTATCGGGTTGGCCCCGACGGCTTTCTCTATCTTGGCGATGGGGTCGCCAACTTCGCGCTGCTCGACCAGGTAGCCGCCCTCGAGTGGGTGCGGGAGAACATCGCCGCCTTCGGTGGCGACCCCCAGAACGTGACCATCTTTGGCGAGTCGGCTGGGGCCATGAGCGTCGGCATGCTGCTATCCATGCCCCGCGCCGAAGGGCTGTTTCGCCGGGCTATCGCCCAGAGCGGGGCGGCGCATCCGGCGATCCCGGCCACAGTCGCGCGGCGGATCGGGGAGATCCTCGCCGGGAAGCTGGGCGTCGCCGCCACCCGCGAGGCGATTGCGGCGGTTCCCCTTGATCGCCTGCTGGCGGCCCAGATAGCCTTGCACGCCGACCTGATGGAGCGGCCCGATCCAGCGCGCTGGGGCCGTGAGGTGGTGGCCAGCATGACGCCGTGGCAGCCGGTAGTGGATGGAGACGTTCTCCCCGCGCGCCCGATTGAGCGCATCATCGCCGGAGCCAGCGCGGGAGTGGATATCCTGGTCGGCGCGAACACCGACGAGTGGCGGCTGTTCCTGGCGCTCGGCGGCATGATAGACAGGATCACCGAGGAGGCCCTGGCGGCATCCGCGGCGGTCTACGGGCTCCCGGTCGAGACGGCGCTGCCCGCTTATCGCGCGGCGTATCCGGGCGCCAGTCCCGGCGACCTGCTCGCGGCCATCCAGAGCGACTGGTGGTGTCACGTTCCCGCTCTCCGCCTGGCGGACGCCCACGCGAAGAACAGCCCGGCCACCTATATGTACGAGTTCGCCTGGCGCACCCCGCAGTTCGGCGGACGCCTGGGCGCGTGCCATCTGCTGGAGGTTCCCTTCGTCTTCGACACGCTCGGCAAGGGGACCGAGACGCTCTGGGGGCCAAACCCTCCGCAACAGCTCGCCGGCACGACGCACGCCGCCTGGGTGGCCTTCGCCACCAGTGGGGACCCCGGCTGGCCACAGTACAATCCGCGGCGAAGAGCGGCCATGCGCTTCGACCTCACATCCAGGGTCGTAGACGATCCCTGGTCCGTGGAGCGGGCGCTGTGGGAAAGCGTCCTGTGACGCCCGCCATCATGGGCCAGCGGGGATGAGCGTCGCTACTCCTCTTCCCCGCTCCCATGCGTCACGGCGGGCAGGTTGGGGTCGGTGGCGTCGTGGATGGGGCGCGTCAGCCCGGGCGCGCGGAGCAAGGCGCGATCCACCACGCGGTCGGCGTGGAGCTCCTGCGAGGGCGAAGCGACGAAAGCGGCGGGGGCAGGCGCGGCCTCCGTGTCTCCCCCGGGCGCGCCAATCGCCCCACTGGCGCCGTTCTCCCCGCTCGTGACGCCCGGCTCGCCCGGCTCGCGCACGGCGGGAACAGGAATAGCGTCCACGCTCGCGGGCGGCGGCGTGGCGGGCGCGCCGAGCAGCGCGGGCGGGGCGAAAGACGGGACCTGCGCCAGGGCGGAGGCGGCGACCCCGGCCAGCGCGTCCACCTGCTCCTGTGACGGGGCCTCCGCCTCGCGGATCAGCTGCTCGATCTCGTCGCTGTCCAGCTCCTCGCGCTCCAGCAGGGCCTCGGCGACGGCGATCAGCGCCTTGCGGCGGCGCTCCAGCAGCGCGCGCACCTCCGTATAGGCCTGGCGCATCAGCTTCTCAGCCTGCTCGCGCAGGATGGGGTCGGTGTACATGCGCTCCGGGGCCATCGTGGCGGCGGCGGAGAAGAAGGTGTCACCCATGCCCCAGTGCGCCACGTATTGCAGCGCCAGCTGCGTCGCGTTCGCCAGATCGCCGCCTACGCCGTTCAGCCGCGCGCTGAGGAACAGCTCCTCGGCGGCGCGGCTGGCCAGCGAGACCTGAATGCGGGCAAAGACCTCCTCCGCCGACTGGGTGACGATCTCCTCCAGCGGCTTGGCCTCGACGAACGCCTCGCCTGAGGAGCCGAGGCGCTTGACGATGGTGGCGTGAGCGACGCGGAAGCGCGGCAGCAGATAGGCCTGGGCGATGGCGTGGCCGGCCTCATGATAGGCCAGACGGCGCTTCTCCAGCGAGGAGAGCGAGCGCGGATAGCGGATGCCATACTCGTGCGTCTCGCGGGCGGCGGCGATGTCCCGGTAGCTGATGCTGTCGCGCCCGTCGAAGTGGGCGATGACCACCGCCTCGTTGATCACGTGCTTGATCGCCACCGGCGTGTAGCCCATCATATCGGAGACGAGCTTGTGCAGGGGGATGTCCTCGTGGCGCACCTTGTTCAGGTAGTATTCGATGACTTCGGCGCGGTGCGCGTCGGTCGGCGGAGCGACGATGATCTTGCGGTCGAAGCGTCCGGGACGCAGCAGCGCGGCGTCGAGCGACTCGGGGATGTTGGTCGCGCCGATGGTCAGCACCGGCTCGCGCTGGGCGCGGCCAGCGCGTATCCCGATGACTTTCAGCGCCTTGCGCAGCCAGGTTTCGTTGAGCGGCGGCGGGTCCATCTGCATCAGCAGCTCGTTGAGGCCGCCGGCGCCACCCATGCCAAAGAAGCCGCCGGCGCCCATGCCCATCCCCATGCCGCCCTGGCCGCCACGCGACATGCCGATGGCGTCGAACTCATCCATGAAGATGATGCAGCCGCCATACTCGCGGGCCAGGCGCCGCGCCTTGCGGTAGAGGTTCTTGATCATCAGCACGTCCATGCCAATGAACATCGCGCGGAAGCTGGCCGCGCTGGCGTAGGCGAAAGGAATGCCCGCCTCGGTGCTGATGCACTGCGCCAGGTAGCTCTTGCCAGTCCCCGGCGGGCCTACCAGCAGGAGGCCGCGGCTGATCTCACCGCCCATCTCCTTGAAGCCGCGCACGCCGCGCATCAATGTCACGATGCGCCGCGCCGCCTCCAGCACTTCCGGGTTGCCCTTGTAGTCAGCGAAGGTGACGCCAGTGTCGCCTGGCAGCACCCAGAAGATGCGCGGGCGGCCCAGAAACCAGAACAGGGCGATGAACTGGATGAGGATCATGAAGATGACCATCATCACCTGGACCACGAAGGTCAGCACCGTTCCCGGCTGCGGCGGCGAGGTGACGATCAGCGGGACCCATTGGGTCATGACGTAGGCCAGGACCAGCGCGACCAGCAGCACAGCCCACCAGCGGCGGCGCAGGAATCGCCCAAAATCATCCAGCGAGCGGTCTATCGAGCGCTCAACCGCGTCACGATCTGTGGCCATGCGGCGCCTCCTGAACTATGCGGCGCATCGGGCGCGACCACCTCTCGCTGTCCGCGCGGCGCCTTGGGGTTGGGTGACTCTCTTGGAACACGAAAAACAGGATCATGACGGACGCGGCGCCTGTCTAGAGTGAGTTGACGCCTGTTATCAGGCCATTGGAGCCGACGACGAAATACCAGGTGAAGGTCCCCATCTGGCCGGATTTCATGGCGTAGACCTCGATGGTGTAATGCGAGGTCCCGTCAGGGGACTGATAGCCGCCGGAGTAGACGTAGCGCGTGATCTGGACGTCTTGCGCCCGCTCCTGGTTGAGCGTCGCCTGAAGCTGGCTCTCGCTGCTGCCGCTCTGCGCGCGCGCGCTCGAGTCGAGGCTGTTCCACATCTCCTGCGCGTTGTAGGTTTCCTGGCCGTGCAGGTAGCGCATGACGCTGGCCGGGATGGACGGCAGGCCGGGCTGGTCAATCGCTACCCCGGACGCGGCGGGCAGCGTAAGCTGGCGCACGATCACCGCCGTGGCGATCAGCCCGATCAGCAGCGCGCTCACCACCAGCGCCACAGCCTTGCGCCGCCGCGCGGCCTGGATGCCGATATAGATACCGAGCAGCGCCTTGCGCAGCGGCCACTTGATGGCCTGCCACACAGGCGAGGGCCGCCTGTCGTCGGGCATGTAACGGTCGCGACGGTCCTCTGGCGGGGAAGTGACCGGCGGCTCTATGAGCGTCAGCGCGGCTGGCGCTGGAGTGAGCGCGCCGGGAGGCGGAGGGTAAGCTCCCTGGGGCGGCGGAGCGTATGCGCCCGGTGGTGGCGGGTAGCTTCCCGGCACGGGTGGTTGTGGCGCGGGTCCGGCGTCGGGGCCGGCGCCGCGCGGTGAGAGCGTATCACCCATAGGCGTCCACCATTTCTGGAGCGTCTCGGCGCACGCGCGTCATCGCGCGATGCCAGAGGATCAATAGCGGAAAAAAACTGCCCGGAGGCTGCGGGATATCCCGTATTCACAATACAGACGCGCGACAGTCGCGCTCCGCTTCATCCACCGGCCTCCCTGCTTCCGCTGGCCGGAGCGGCGCGGAGGGGTCCATCTCGCCACCCGCGTCCCGATGCCACGCCACGCGCGTTATGTCATGCCGCGTCGCGTTACGTGTTGTGGGGCATTGTAGATTGCGAAGCAAAGTGTGTCAAGCGCCGGGCGGAGGCGCGCCAGGCAGGGCCGGCGGGCGGCTGAAGCCGCGCCTAAGGGCGGCTCACGCCGCCCCAAAGCCCGTCTGCGCGGGCTGGGACGCGACGGGCCTCACGGCGTCCATTCGCAGGCCGGGCGGTGGCGCGCATGATAGCGTCCGCTCAGCTGTCCAGCCGCTCGGCGCGGGCGGCCAGCGCGGCGATCTCGTCGCTCCAGGCGCCCGCGCGGATGCTGGCCGCGAGCCGCTCCAGCGCCGCGGCGGCGCGCTCGCGCGCCTGACCGTCGCGAAGGTCCTGGTCCATCTGGGGGCGCTCCGCCGTCTGCGCCTCAAGCGCGTCCTGGGCGTCGAGCCGGGCGAAAAGCGCGCCCGCGCCATCACCCGTCCGCTCACCCGCGCGCGCCCAGAGTGAGCGTGAGTTGCTTTGTCCCTGCCGCTGTCGCGCCATTCGTGATATGCTCCCTCCTGGGCCGGTCACGGCTGGGCATCCGGCGCCGCATGGATTGCATGTGGCGTTCCGGATGAGAAATCCCAGGGCGTCTCCCGAGACGCCATCCACGCGATCGAATCTGGACACACGCAAGCTCTGAACATTGGTTCAAGGTCCTGTGGCGCAGTGTACGGCGTGGATAGCGGCCCGTCAACGCTCTGGCCCGGAACGCCCAGGACGCCGCGCCGGTCAGACCCAGGCGACACGCTCTCAATCATCCTTAGCACGGGGGAGGCCACGCTTGTGAGCTCTTCATCAACGCCCGCGCATGCGCCATCCCAGCCTTCAGGCGATCTGGGGGCCACGGTGACGCCCGGCGCCAGCCCGGAGGCCTCCAGCGGCGCCAGCGCGTTCTGGGAACGTGTGGCGCGCCTGGCGCCGCTGCTCTGGTGGTACGCGGCCATGCCGGTCATCATCTTTTTCGCCACCCTGCTCCCCCGCCTCCAGCTTGCCCGCTCACTCGATCTCGTTACGGATGAGAGCGTCTATATCCCCACTGGCGTGGTTGACGTGCAGCTGCTGCAAACGCACGACCTCACCAGTATCCTCTGGCTGCAGAACTACGAGGCTCCGGCGCTGCCCAAGCTGATTATTGGCCTGGGCGCGATGTTTGGCGTGCGACACTATGGCGTGGTGTCTGGCTGGCTCTATGGCGCCCGGCTGCCAGCGGCGTGGCTCTCGGCGCTGACGCTGGTGGCGCTCTATTTCCTGGCGCGGCCCATCTTTGGCTGGCGGGCCTCGGCGCTGGGGGCGCTGGCGCTGGCGCTCAGCCCCTGGCTGGCGTTCTTCGGCGCGCTGGCCTACCTCGACACGTACCTGCTCTGCTTCATGACGCTGGCGGCGCTGCTCATCTGGCATGCGGCGCGCCACCCCTGGCTGTACCCGGTGGCGGGCCTGCTCGCCGGGCTGGCCTTCGCGTCCAAGTACACCGCCGCCGCTCTCGCGCTGCCCGCCGCGCTGTATCTCGGCTATTACTACCTTGTCGTCACGCGCAGGCGTCCTCCCTGGCGGCTCGCTCTGCTCCCGGTGGTCGCGCTGCTGACGGTCTACATCGCCGATCCCGCCATCTGGCTGAGTCCGGTCGCCCGCCTGTGGGACAGCATGCTGTTCCAGTATGACCACGCCTCCAACGGGCATGATGTCTTCTGGAATGGCGCTGTCTGGGAGCATGTGCCGCCAGGGATTGGCCTCTTCATCCTGCTCGCCAAGCTCAGCCTGTTCCTGACGGTTCCGGCGGCGCTGACGCTGGCGTGGGCGGTCGGGCGCGTCTGGCGCGCCTGGCGGGCGCGGCGGGCGCCTGATCCGCTGGACGAGCGCGCGGCGTTCGCGATCAGCTGGCTCGTGGGGCTGCTGGTCCCGTTTGGCGCGCTGCCGATCATCGTGGGAACCCACTATATGCTGCCGCTGGCTCCCCCAACCGCGCTGATCGCCGGGTGGGGGCTGGTCATGGCCGGGGACGCGCTGGCGCGCCGCTGGGCGGAGCCGCTGGCGCGCTGGTTCCGGCGCCGGGCGCCCGCGCCAGCCACTTCACCGGCTGGCGCGGCCCCCGAGACAGCTGGCGCCGCCGCACACGAGCGGCGGACCGTCTGGGCGCGGCTCGGACTGGAGGCCGCGCTCACAGCGGTGATCGCGCTCGCGCTCATCGCGCCGCCCGCGTATGGGCTGGCCACGGTGCGCCAGGCGGAGGGCTACACCGCCGAGTGGCTCAACGGCGAAAATGGCGCTCTCCAGGTCGCCTATCCCGCCTACGCCGACGCGATTGACTGGGTGATCGCGCACAGCTCAGGCCGCACCACCGTTACCCTGGTCAGCACCTATGGCGCCCTGGATTTCTGGATGGGTGTCCGGCAGCCGCTGTTCCCGCAGCGTATCCGCCTGGCCATCGGCACACCACAGTCATTCCCGCATTCCGAATACATCATCTGGCCGGAGCATCTCGTTCAGCGGCGCTTCCCCAAGCCAGCCAACTTCAACTCGCTGATCGTGGCGCGCATCCAGGGCGGCTCGACGACGTATTGCTACATCCTCCGCTGGCCCAACCCCGACCGCTGATCCCTCCCACTCCGACAGCGCGCGCAGCCAGCGGCCAGCGGCGCGGCGCGCTCTTTGACGTGACGCTCGCCGCTCCCCGGTTTTGCCGCTGGATGGGCATTGTGACCGGGTTGTAACGCTGCGCGGCGGCGATGAGACGGCGCTGAGAGCCATGCGAGCGACGATATCTGAATAGGGAGCGCGCGGGGAAGGAACTCTGTCAGCCGCGGGGAGAGCGCGGGCTGGCGCGCGGCCATGCTGGCGAAAGGAGGGCCAGTATGCGACCTGGAAACTGGCGAGCGCACGTGAATTTACGCTGGTTTCTTCTGGCTACAGGGCTGCCGCTTCTGATCCTCGCGCGATGTGGCGCGCCTTCAGCGACTCCCGGCCGTACGCCCATCGCGCAGGTGACGCCCTCTCCAACCGCGACAGCCACCGCTACTCCAGAGCCGACCATCACCCCGACGCCCACGCCGAAACCATCGCCCACGCCGAAACCGACGCCCACGCCGAAACCATCGCCCACACCGAAACCGACGCCCAGGCCTACGCCTGAGCCAACGGCGACTCCATCGCCCACCGCATGTATCCCCGCTCCGGGCGTTCAGCCGGTGTCAGCGGCCGCTATCGGGTCGTTCGCGACCAGCGCGCGTGTGGTGGTTCTCACCTTCGACTCGGACGGCGGCAGCGCAGGCAATGCCGCGCGCTACCTCGACATCCTGGACGCGCGCCAGATCCATGCGACCTGGTTCCTGACTGGCGCTTTCGCGCAGGCGAACCCTGGCATAGTCCGGCGGCTGCTCGATGAGGGGCAGGATATCGGCAATCACACGCTCGATCACGCCAACCTGATCTCACCGTCGCGCACGGATAGCTTCGTCTGTACCGAGATCACGCAGGCGGACCGCATCATCGCGGGAATGAGCGGACAGACGACGCGCCCCTACTTCCGGCCGCCCTATGGCGCCTACAACACGCAGACGCGCACCCTCGCGGCGCGACTGGGATACCGAACGATCACCTGGAATATTGATCCCCGGGACTGGGATGCGAACACCACAGCGCAGGATATCCTGACGAACGTGCTCGACAGCCCCAACCTCAAGCCGGGGGCGATCATCCTGATGCACGTGAACAGCCCGCACGAGGCGGAGGCGCTCGACGCGGTGATCGCCGGGATCGAGCAGCGCGGCTATCGCATCGTGCCGCTAAGCTACTTCCTGGGGGACTGAGCGGGCGCGCTCTGGCGCAGACCGCGTCCAGCGGCGGACGGGATACCCTGTGGGACGCCGACTGGCCGGGCGCGCTGATCCGCGCGATCCGCAATCCGCCGCCATCGCGCCAGTCGGCCAGCTTGTGCGCGAGATCGCGGCGGACGCTGAGCGCGGCGGCGTTGTCGCGTTGCTTCCAGCCCTGCTCGTTAAGTTCCCAGGCGCGGCGCCGCCGACCTTCGCGCCAGTCCATCGGGGCTCTGATGGCGCTCGTGGAGCCAGCGTATTACGTGTTTAGCAGCCCATGCAAATATTGAGTAGGAGTAGAGTAAACTCGCGAGTTTCGCCCGGAAGGAAGGTGAGCCGGCATTTTGCTCTACTTGACTAGGCCGCCAGTGAAATCTATACTACAAAACAATTGAGTCACAGCCTTACTTCTCACTTAAACATGAAGAATGCGAGGAGTCGGATGATGCAGCAAATGCCAAATTTGAAACCACCAAAGAAACCCAACATACTGCTTCTTATCTTCAATATCATTGTCCTCCTATTTGGCATTCCCTATTTTCTTGAGACATTTAGCATTTTTGCAGCAATTTGCTTGGCATTTATAATCTTGGGAACCGTACAAATTGTATTGCGGATGATCCAGTATAACAGGCTGACCACCTCTCCCTCCTATCCTTGGACAGTACAGCCACCATACCAAGAGATAGTGTCCAATTGAGTGTGGGGATTTGAGGTCGGTTGACGAGATCGGCCAGCAGGTGATTCTCATCGGGTAGATGAAGAACCCGTTCGAGGAGGATCACGGCATGGCCGACGAGACTAGCATG